>CAZZVA010000225.1:0-4782 GCA_964657345.1 uncultured Acetobacteraceae bacterium
CAAGTCTACCTGCCCAACTACGCCGGGAGTGTGGACCTGTACGCGCTGGGTCAGTAGAAGTACGCCATGCATCCGACACCTGGCCGGTGGTGAACGAGCCGAGCCGCCGACCATCGTTCCTCGCATGATTGGACAATCGCGTCCCGATTCCTGATAATGCGTGCAACCCAGCCGGTCCCATAAATCTGTTTGCTGATCAGCTTCCCTGCTTGCTGTTCAGCTCCAAACACATCTGCAAGCCTCCGCTTTGAGGGTGCCACATGCGTTTTCGTCGTCGTTCTTGCTGCTTGATGCTCTTCGCCTCGAGCGTCCCCTTCTTCTCTCCTGCCATCGCCCAGATCAATAATCCCTTCTCCAGCACGCCATCATTTGGTCTCATAGGCAAGAAGAATGTCACCCTTCACAGCAAACTGCCGCCGATCTATAACGCGACCGGCCAGACCGTCTCCATCAAGTCAGAAGACGCCCTCTTGACCATCCAGATTGAGAAGCAGTTGACGCAGAGCGACACCACCATTCACGTGGGCGACTTGAACGCGGACCTGCTCATCGAGTGCTCCGTGTCGCAGAGCACGCCGATCCACACCGTCACCGTGAAAACGGACAACGGCTCTGAAGAGCACCAGCAGGGAACTCTGTCAGTCATCTTCCGCATCTCGCAGTTGCGTAAAAAGCTGGTGGTCAAGTCTGACGTTGCGACGTCCGTTGTCGACGAGGTCACCAGGGTAAACACCAATGCGACGCCCCAGAAGAAGGTCTTCGGCTTGAAGGTTCCATCGACTGGAGCTGCCTCCACCGCCAACAAGCAGCCACAATTTCACTCCACCATGGACGCCCAGAACTACCTCGTCGATCAGGTCGCAAGAAAGATCGCCTCGTACGTGGTGACGACCGAGACAACCGTGACGGTGCCACTTGCGGTAGGCGGAGCGCTGAACGGACCGAACAAACTGGCAGACAGCGCATTGTGGCCGCGGTACAAGGAGGCGCTGGAGGAGCAGACGCCGGCATCGGATGCGAAGGCCGACTCTTACCGGACGTACAACATCGGCGTTGCGGACGAGGCCCTGGGCTACACCGCGCAGGACAGCAAGTCTGCCATCACCTTCCTGGAACAGGCCAGCAACGAATACTCGAAGGCAATCGAAGCCAAGCCCGAAGAAAAGAACTTCATCCAGGCACAGAGCAGGATCAAGGCCGCCTTGGGGTATTACTCAGACATTGGCAAGCTGCAGCCAATGTCCGCGGGCAAGGCCCCGTTGACGACCAGCCTGGTCGCGACGCCGGCCGCGGCGGAAGGCGCGCTCTCGAACAAAGATGTCGTCGACATGGTGCAGGCTCACCTGGATGAGGCCAACATCGTGGATACGGTTCTGCACGCCTCCGACATCAACTTCGATCTCACGCCGCAGGGTCAGATTGCGCTGACGAAGGCAGGCGTCAACGGCTCGATTCTGGGCGCCATGAAGCAGCGCACCAGGGGCACAGCGCCCAGCCAGCCGCTGGGGCGGAAGCGATAACATGGCCGGCCTCACACAGTGGCTTACGCTGGCGCTGCTGGTCCAGTCAGGGTTGCCGGGCCTGGCCGGGCGATCGGTTCAGCGACCGCGCGCCTCGCAGCAGGGTCAGGCAGGGGAAAGCTGCACAACAGGGCAGGACCTGATCGTGCAGGCGCTCGAAAAACTAAACCCGAACAGCCCGGTGAGCGCGGTGCAGGATGCCAACCGCTCGATGCAGCGCGCGACCGATCTGTGTGCCGAGAGCGGCACCGCTTGGTACTATCGTTCGCTCCTGGAGAGCAGGCTGCAGCACAAGCCGCAGGCTGACTACGCCATGCGGCAGGCCATGCTCTTCCCATCCGACGCCCTGCGCGACCAGTTGAACCCGTTCGTTCTGGCTGCACCGCCCGGCAAGGGCAAGCCGCCGGCGCGCATTCGTGAGCGGTGGGCGCTGGTGGTTGGCATTGGAGACTTTGCGGACAAGCGCATTGGCAAGCTGGCCTACACCACCGCCGATGCGACTGCCATGCGCGACGTGTTGGTCGATCCAAAGCTGGGCGGCTTTCGGCCTGAAAACGTAAGGTTGCTGACCGACGCTGGCGCCAGCCTGGCGGACATCAAGATGGGCATCAACTGGCTGGCAAGAAGCGCCGCGCCGGAGGACCTGGTCGTGGTGTACGTTGCAAGCCATGGGTCGCCGCGCCGAGTCGACACGGCGGGCGCCACCTACATCCTGACGCATGACACCGCGATCGATCCAAGTGATGTCGACCCGGACGCTCTCTACGCGTCTGCCCTTCCCATGGTCGAGTTCGCCGACGCAGTTGCAACGCGGCTGCGATCTCTGCGGACAGCAATTTTCCTGGACACCTGCTACAGCGGTGGCGCCATGAAAGAGAGCAATGCACTGGACAAAGCTGCTGTCTCCCGCGCAACGCTCGACCGGCTGAGCCAGGGTGCTGGTCGCGTCATCTTCGCCGCAAGCCGAACGGATCAGGAATCGCTCGAGAGCAAGCAGCTGCAGCACGGCTACTTTACCTACTACCTGGTTGAGGCCCTGCGCTCGCACCCAGAGATGCCGCTCAGCAAAGTCTTCCGCTACGTGGAGCAGCACGTCTCGCAGCGAGTCGACACAGATTTCGCTCTGTACGGCAGGCACCAGACGCCCGTCCTAAGCCAGAGCTCTGACGATGCAGATTTCCCGCTTGGCGTTGAGATTGCAAGTACGGTGGCAATGCGATGATGTGGCCGACATGGAGCAGTTTCCGGAAACACGCGCGAAGCGAGGGCAGTCTGCTCTGGAACAACAAGCCGCTCGCCATCTTTCTCGGCATCGCCCTGCTCGCACGCATCGGCTACGTTCTCCACTACGACTGGGGCTACATTCATCCGGACACCCGATGCAATCTGCAGGACCGCTCTCATACATTACCGTTTGAAGACTTCATTTATCGCAACCTTCTGCGATTGAAGTTTCACCCCTACGAAAAGCGTCGCGTCGCCCTCGTAACACTGACAGAAGGTGTCGAGCCGTTCTCTGTCTTGACGAACACGTGCGACAACCGAAGGTTTGTAGGCGTATTGGTCAAGGTGCTCTCCAATTACGACATCCCGGTGATCGGCATCGATCAGTCGTATTCCCCTGATTCGTGCAAGGAACCTCCGGTGAATGACAGCCTACGGATGTCTTTCGAACAGCCAAACACTCCCGAGCAGCCGAGCACTCCGCCAATCGTGTTAGGTGCGCATATGCAAAGCCGCACAGATTCCATCAGGGATGCTGACTGTCTTGTAGCCTTGCCGTTGCTCGATTTTGAGCACCTGGAAGACGGTGAAAACAAAGGTAAGGCCGCTCCCCGACCGAAGAACGTTCATTTTGCGTCACTACTGCTCAATGAGAACTCTCTGAAAATCCCGCTTTCCTGGTGGACCTTTCGCGATGGCACCGATTTGTCTGACCAGAAGCGCGCACCGGACCAGATCGACGGCTTCGCCCTGGCTATAGCCAAGCTGGCAAACCCGCCATTGAAGGTCGATGAGGGCTTCAAGCGCTTGCAGACACACTTTGAGCATCCGTACGGTAATTTCGTGCAGGACCTCCAGCATTGGGATGCGATGGATGTGCTGTGTCGCGGGAAGGGCAAGATTGCTGAACAGCATCCGGAGTGGGGAGACTGCGAGAAGGTAAGGCACTTGTCGTCGCTCGAAGGATTGCGGGGCAAAGTGGTCCTGATCGGGAAGCATTATCAGGATCTCAAACCTTTTCCTGGTGGCGACCGATACGGCTTAGATCTTCACGGAGATTATGTGGAAGCTCTTTTGGATGGGGAGTATCTTCGACCAGCTCCGCCGATGCTGGATTTCGGGAGCCTTGCTGTTTTAGGTGTCATCACTGTTGTGTTTGAATTTGCGGGCCAGCGCTGGCCGAAGCTGATTCCACCGGAGATCGCTTTCATCGTCTCCTTATGCACGTTGATTGCTTCTATCCTCTTCGCCGCACTCACGTTGTTGTTGTGCAACATGTTGATGCTGAACTTCGTCCTCACCCTGACCGCCCTGGTGCTAGGTTTACTCCCCACGATGATCACCCTGTTCCTGAAGAATCGGAATGAGAAGTATCCTTCGAACGCCTAAAAGGAGCCCGATGAGCACTCGATCTATTTCAATCTGTGCAGCAGTTGTTCTGGCTGTTGGCGCGACCGCATCGCCCGCACAGAAGTCTGCACCTGTGTCTGCTTCTGTCAGCCTGAAAGGCTGCGTCAGCCAGCTTCCCAGCGTGAAGCGATACGTGCTCGCCTCCGGGGACAAGTGCTATCTGCTGAATCCCGAGTACAAAGCCGACGCGGTTGCCGGCAAGACGGTGATCCTGCGTGGCACCGTGGTGCAGCCGATTGACATGAACCCGCTGACGCTGCAGGTCACCTCGGGCAGCGCGGCTGGCGCGGCATGTTCGCTGACTTGCACGCCGGAGGAGCCAGGTGGAACGCGCGGCTTTCCGCCTCACGGCAAGGAAAAGCCCGGGACCGAGGCGGGACCACCCGGACTGAAGCCACCGCCGCAGCCATAGGTAGTGCGGCGCTGTTCCAGGTAGAAGGCATCCATCTGAATAGCTGCTCTTGCTGTAGCAGCAGACTCTTAAAAACAGTGCGCGGAGAGCACCCGCACGCACTAGTGGAAAATGAAAATATTCGTTCCAGGAGACCACATGACCAAGCACCTGATTCTCGTCGCTTCTGCTCTTCTATTTGCCGCTCCTGCGCTGCATGCGCAGAACAAGGCGATC
>CAZZVA010000226.1:0-4731 GCA_964657345.1 uncultured Acetobacteraceae bacterium
CCGGTTCTTCATGGAAGTTTTGCTTCTTCCATCCGGAACCCCAAGGCTGCGACCACCTTGCCGGCTTCAGATCCGGTTGACATACCAGTCTCAGCTAGGTCCGGCGGGATGCGGCAGCCATGAAATTGAACCTTGATGAAAACGATGTGGTCACCTACGCCATCTTCACTGTTTGCGCTGAGCCGGAATTGTTGAGTGCAACACTGGCCGCGACCGAGCATCTCCCCCAGGCATTCTTCGCGGGTGAGTTCCGGGACTATATCAGTGCTGACAAGCGTCCCCAGTTCTCGCATTCCATCAAGGCCGCGCGAGCCTGTCTTGCGCTGGTCGATTTTAACCGTGATGTAGAGATGGCCTTGAAGACTGCCGAGCGCCTGCACCAGATTTTCGGCACGCGGATCCGGGTGATTGCCGTGGCCCGGGAGCTGCCCTCGAGTCTGCTGCTGCGTGCCATCCGCGTTGGCTGTTCCGACTTTCTTCCGATGCCCCCCAGCGCAATCGAACTTGCGGATTCCATCCGGCGATTTCAGCAGTCCATCTTAGTCAACCCGCTGGCGCATGCAAGCGTAGGAAGGGTAGTCGCCTTTTTCGGGGCCAAGGGCGGTGTGGGAACTACGGCGCTGGCAGTGCATCTCGCGAGTCGGCTGGTTCTCATCCATGGGAAAAGGACGCTGCTAATTGATCACAAACATCAGCTGGGCCACGTTGCCTTGTATCTGGGATTGAATGACACCCAGTACCACTTTGATGAACTGTTAAGAAACGTGGACCGTCTGGACAGCGAACTGCTGAACGGCTTCACGATCCGGCATGCCAGTGGTCTGGATGTCATCGCTTCTCCCGAGATGGCAAGCACCCACTATCAGAGCAAGGGCGACGAGCTCGAACGAGTCATGGATTTTCTGCGAAGTGAATACGATTACATACTGATCGATTCTTCGGTCGAATATCAGGACAGCAAAATGTCCCTGATGTCCGAAGCAGACGAGGTGTACCTGGTTTCGACACCCGATGTTGCGGCACTCCGCGATCTTGCCCGGCTTGCCGAGCATATCGGACTCACGCCTTCTGCTTCCGGCAAGTTACGTTTGATCGTCAACCGTTCCACGGCCAGTGATTCTCTGACCGCAGAGCAGATTCAGACCGCCGTTCGGTTTCCGGTCTCAAGCACGGTTCCCAACAACTATGGCGAGCTGCTTCGTGCCATCAACCAGGGAGAACCTATTTCACCGGTTCGCAGAACTGAATTCAACCGGGCGATCGCCGTCATCGCCAGCCAGATCGCCGGAACAGGGGAATCAAACGAGTCGAGTGCCAGGCCACCCTGGAGTTTTAGAAGCCTTCCGTTCTGGCATGGCTCATCCGGAGCTATTTCCGGACGGTAAGCACAGCGCAGGCACGAAACAGCAGCAGGAGATGTAAATGTCAGAAGTGCGCATGTTTCTAACGCCTCGGGAACGGGCGTCGGTCCCGGTTGAATCCCGGACCGGTGCCTCACTCACCGACGCGGCTCGACATTCCCTGAAAACAGGTGTTCATCAGGAACTACTGAAACGCATCAACCTCGAGCGACTGATTGCTATCCAGGCTGATCCCGAAGCGGGTCGTATGCGCCTCCTCACCATCATTCTGCAACTGGTCGGTGAGCAGGATGTCCCGATGAGTGCAGCTGATCGTGACCAAGTCGCCGGCGAGGTACTGGACGAGGTGTTCGGCCTGGGACCGCTCGAACCACTGCTCAAAGATCCCACAGTCTCAGATGTCCTGGTGAATACCTATAAAACCGTCTATGTCGAGCGGCGCGGCATTCTCGAGAAAACGGCTGTCTCCTTCCGGGATGAAGCGCACCTGATGCATATCATCGACAAGATTGTGTCGGCTGTCGGCCGTCGGATCGATGAATCCTCTCCTATGGTGGACGCACGTCTTCTGGATGGTTCGCGTGTCAACATCATCATTCCGCCGCTTGCCGTAGACGGGCCATTGCTCTCCATACGTCGATTCAGCCAGAAGCCGCTGATTGCCGATGACCTGCTCCGCCATCGCACCCTGATCCCGCAGATGCTTGAGATCCTGCGTTCTGCTGTGCAGGCACGGCTCAACATACTGGTATCCGGCGGAACCGGTGCAGGAAAGACCACTCTGCTCAACATCCTTTCCGGCTACATCTCTCCGGCTGAACGCATCGTGACCATCGAAGACTCAGCCGAATTGCAGATCAAGCAGGAGCATGTAGTCCGGCTTGAGTGCAGGCCCGCCAACCTGGAAGGTCGGGGAGCGATCCGTCAGCGCGAGCTGGTCATCAATGCGCTGCGCATGCGTCCCGATCGCATCATTCTTGGAGAGTGTCGCGGGGAAGAAGCACTCGACATGCTGCAGGCCATGAACACAGGCCACGATGGTTCCATCACCACGGTTCACGCCAATACCCCGAGAGACGCTATCGCCCGGCTGGAAACCATGTCGGCAATGGGTACAGTAACACTTCCCGAGCGGGCCTTGCGGGCGCAGATATCTTCCGCCATCGATGTGATCGTCCAGGTCTCGCGCATGAGTGACGGCAGCCGGCGGGTCACCCACATTTCTGAAGTGACCGGCATGAGCGGTGACATTATCAGCCTGCAGGATATTTTTGTCTTTGAGCGGCAGGGACTGGGAAGCAATGGGAAAGTACACGGCCTCTTTCGCGCTACGGGCATCGTACCGAAGTTTGCAGACGCACTGATTGCCGCCGGTATTCCGCTTGCGCTGAACCTTATGGACCACTCGGTCGAGGTGTAGACGCATGCTCGTACACCTTCTGCCACTGACTTTCATGTTTATCTTTCTTTCTGCTTTCTTCATTTTGCTGGCTGGTACCAGCAAATCGCGGGTGGAACAGGCTGTGGTCTCGCGCATAGGGGCTATCCGCAATCCACGGCGGTCTCTGAGGAGCGAAGACGAGGAACTGGAACTCGATGACGGAAGATCCGGCGGCCTGGCGCATCGTCTTGGAGTGTATCTGGGGCAGTATCGTTTCTCGTCCGGCATGGAAGAATTGCTGCTCCAGGCAGATAGTCAGCGCACGGCGGGCCAGTTCGCACTCACCAGTCTCTGCTCTTCGGTTCTGGCAGCAGTGTTGATGGTTCTGATCGAGCCTTCCTTTCTGTACGGCCTGCTCGCGGCCCTCGCCGGTCTGATGCTCCCATGGTCATTCACGGCGCACAAGCGGCGCAGGCGGTTACGGGCCATGATGACTGCATTGCCCGACGCGTCCGACCTGATGGCTCGCGCCATGCGGGCCGGGCACTCGCTGATCCAGGCCATCGAGATCATGGGTCTTCAGGCGCCCCCGCCCCTGGCGGCCGAATTCGCCAGGGCCTTTCAGCAGCAGACCCTGGGTGTTCCTCTGCGCGAGGTGCTGCTCGAACTCGGTAGAAGGGTGCCCTCCCGGGACCTGCATTTTCTGATCACGGCCATCCTGGTGCAGCGGGAAACCGGTGGAGATCTGGCCGAGATCCTCGACCGCACGGCTCAACTGCTTCGTGAGCGGATCCGGGTCAAAGGCGAAGTGCAGGTGTACACGGCGCAGGGCCGGCTGACCGGCTGGATCCTGGCTTTGCTGCCGGTGGCACTGTTGCTGCTCATCAGTCTTTTCAGTCCCGAATATTCACGCATCCTTTTCCACGACCCCATGGGCCGCAGGCTGCTCTATGGAGGCGGTCTGTTCATCGGGATAGGCGCTTTCGTTATCAGCCGTATTGTCAAAATTGAGCTTTGATGCAGACACGTTACCCTTCACCACTCGCAGGCCAGCGTGCGCGAGACTAGATTCTTCTCTCCGAATGGACCCTCTTCATGCATATTCTCTATGTCACGTCTTCCATAATCTTCCTCTGCCTGGGCGGCCTGACAGTCTTTGCGATCCTCGCCCGCGAGAGCCCGCGCACCTTCAACCGACTGATCCAGGTCACTCGTTCCGGCGCCAGCGGGACGCGTGAACGCGACAACACAGCGATACAACAGCTGGCTCAGAGTTCTGCAGGTGTTGCAGCCTGGGTGCGATCCCGTATCGGGCTCCGCGAAGACGGCAGTCTCCGCGAACGCCTGCTGCGTGCCGGGGCCCGGGGCAGAATGATTGGAGACCTTTACCTGACGGGCCGGCTAGGCGGCCCCCTGCTGGCCATTGCTGTCGGCTTCTTCCTGCCGGGTCCACGCTTTTTGTGGCTGACTGCCTTGCCTGCGCTTGCCTACCTGCTTCCGGATCTTCTGCTGGAGCGTCGTATTCGCAGCCGCCGTGAGAGCTTTCGCCTCGGTATCCCCGATGTCGTCGATCTGCTGGTCATCTGTGTCGACGCCGGCCTCGGCCTTGACCAGGCATTGCAGCGGGTAGGTCAGGAACTGGCAAACAGCCATCCCGCCATTCAGGATGAGTTCCTGATCATCAATAGGGAACAGCGAGCAGGACGTCCGCGGATAGAAGCATGGCAGGCGATGGCGACACGGGTACAGCTGGAAGAGGTGGATGCCATGATCAGCATGCTTATGCAGACCGAAAAGTTCGGCACTCCGATTGCCCGCGCTCTCAGTACCTTTGCCGGCGGTATCCGCATGAAGCGCCGTCAGCAGGCAGAAGAAAAGGCCGCACAAACGACCGTCAAAATCATCTTCCCGCTGGTCATTTTTATCTTTCCGGCAATCTTCATTGTCCTCCTGGGACCGGCAGCTCTGAAAATCATGCGCGGCCTCTCC
>CAZZVA010000227.1:0-4686 GCA_964657345.1 uncultured Acetobacteraceae bacterium
CCTCCATCTTCGCCACATTCGCCTTGGAGTGGAAGTCGTCCCCCTCGGCGAACTCCCAGCCGGTCTTGGCTACCAGCAGGTGGCCTACCGTGGTTTTGCCTGTTCCCGTTACACCTATGATGATCAGAATCATGACCGCTTTCCTTCCGAAGCATTCCTGATGTCCCGCATGACGTTCTCCACAGTCCAATCATTGGTGGGATACCACGCCACCACTTTTCCGTCGGGGCCTATCAGCACCGTCGAAAGTGAGTGGGTGATGGTCTTATTCTTTTCGGGCGTAGCACCAACATCGAAGTATTGGAGAACACTCGGCATCTCGGTCTTGCCGGGCGCAGCAAAATCCCAGTGCCTGAACGTCTCCTTCTGCGAGCCTTCAATATAGGCGCGGCCGTAGCTCCGCAGAACACTGGGAGAATCGTACGCGGGATCAAAGCTGATGCTCAGAAGATGAGTCTTGGCGTAAAGCGTCTGGTCACCGCGCAATTGCTTGTCGATCTGGGCAAAGTTCCGGGTCATGCGAGGACAGTAATCGCCCAGCGGACACCGCGTGTAGATAAATGTAATCAGCACTGTCTTGCCGCGGAAGCTTCGCATGCTGATTTGCTTTGCATCCTGATTGATGAAGGAGAAGTCAGGAACTTCATCCCCTGGAGCGGGGACGTGGTAATTGGCATCCGGCTTGTAGTCCGGCTTTGCCTGGCCGGTAATGACGATCTGATCGAGAACGGCGTCGCTATCGGAGACCAGCAGAGTTGCTGTCAGATGATCGCCCGCATGCAAGTCCTGAAGAATGCCGGGATCCTTCAGCTTGTACGGCATGACCATCGCGCCCATGAATCCCGGAATCGCCTCGGAGTTGACCTGGATCTCTCCTTTCGAAGGATCGGTGGCGACGATGACACCACGCATGTGGTAAGTCTTCGCATCGCTATTTCGGTCTGCGCTCATTGCCGGTGAGGGTTGCCGGCAGCCAGGCAGAATCGCCATGCCGCTCAAAGCCACCCCCAGTAAGGTCAGACCCATCACTCGTCCTACCGGCCTTCGTGAAGGGCACGGCTTCCGACGCTGAGCTGCAGCCTTCCAACGTTCTTCAGTTCTCAATCCTGAACTCTTCATGCCTGCCTTTAGTCTCCACCATAACTCGAATATGCCACGTGCGTCCGCCGTCTTCCACAGCCCTGCTCATAGCGTCAAGTCAGAGACTGAACGGGCCGGTTACACTCTCGTATGCATTCTTCCCGGCAGGTGCCGAAGCAGGTGCAGGACACGCTCGACGGCGGTGGCCTGGTACTCTGCGCCAATGCTCGCTCCGCACGCTCCTTGAGCGCCGCTTATGGGAACGATCGACTCGCCGAAGACGGCCTGGAGACCTGGCGTACTCCGCTGATTCTGGATTGGCACGCGTGGCTGCAATCGCAATGGAATCGCCTGCTGATGACAGGCTCGGAGACCCGGATGCTGCTCTCCTCATTTCAGGAAGACCTGCTTTGGGCTGACATTGTTACTCCCTCTATTCAGAACCGTTCGCTGATCGCGCCGGCACAAATTGCGCCGCTCGCCCGCTCGGCCTATGAACTGCTAGGAAGCCACGATGCATTCCAGACCCTCCGGCAGGAAGTATGGGATCACACCACGCAGGAGCCTGAACTTTTCCGCCTGTGGGCGCTCGAAATGGAACGAAGATGCGAGCGAAATCAATGGCTCGCCATGGCCCGGCTTTCCAAAGTAATCATGATTGCGATTCGGGATCGGCGGCTCATCGCTCCAGCCGCTGTCCTTTGGAATGGCTTCGACCGCCTGACCCCTGCCCAGTTCAATATGAAGACCGCGCTGGCGGAACGCGGCAGTCATGTCGCCGATTTTCAATTTAACCGGATTGCTGACACCGTAAATGTGACTGCTTCGAATACCACGGACGAGATGGAAGCCTGCGCTTGGTGGGCCACACAGACGATCCGCAGCAGCCCTGATCAACGCGTTGCCATCCTGGTGCCGGATCTGGTATCGAGGCGCGCCGAACTCGATCGGGTGCTGCGAAGAGTCACTGCGTCGACATCCGGTCTCGTCGATGCCTCGAAGAGGCAGCCTGACTACGAATTTACTCTCGGCGTACCGCTTGGCCAGTTATCGATCATCCAGGCAGCGCTATTGTTTCTCCAGTGGTGCATTGAGCCGCTGCAGCAGGAATCCATCACCCATCTCCTCATCTCAGGGTTTTTCTCGGAGGTCCATGACATCGCTGCTCTGTCCGCCGCCGACATTGCACTGCGAAGAAAATTTTCGGTACCGGACATGTCCATGGAAGTCGCCCTGGAACGCCTCTATGACTTCGCAGGGCAAGGATCGGGTAGCTGGGCCGTTGCGAACTGGGTGCGGCGCGTGCGCAAATCACGCCAGGCGCTTGACTCGTTCTCTCGCGCAGGAAGAACGGGCCACGCATCGCAATGGACCGCAATCCTTGTCAACATGCTCGAAGAGGCAGGTTGGCCGGGTGGCCACAGGATGGACACCGTCGCCTTCCAGGTGCAGGATAGATGGAACCGCGCTCTGGAAGAGGTTGCGACCGGAAGCTTCGATGGAAGGCGTTATGACTTCCGCAGCTTTGTCGGCATGTTGCAGTCACATCTCGAAAGCATCATCTTCACGCCGGAGTCGCACGATCGTCCCATCACCGTCTCCGGTCTTCCGGAAAGCGCCGGACAGTCGTTTGATGCTATCTGGGTACTCAACATGACCGACGAGGCATGGCCGCCGCGAAGCAGTGTGCATCCATTGCTGCCGGTGCACCTGCAAAGAGAGTTCGGCATGCCCGGAAGTTCCTCTGCGATGGACCACGCGTTCGGACAGGTCGTCTTCGATCGGCTTCGAGGGAGCACCGCCAGCCTGGTGATGAGCTATGCCACGGAAGGCGTCGACGGCGCACAGCGCCCCAATGCCATGCGCCCTAACACCATGGTGGATACGCTCAACCAGCAGTCCATGCCCCTGGAAGTGCCTCACCAAAGCTACGTGGATCTCCGCGAATCCTTCGAGGAGGAGATGACGGTTCCCTGGCCGGGCGGCCGTGTGTCCGGCGGCCAGCGCGTGTTGAAACAGCAGTCCGCATGTCCCTTCCAGGCCTTCGCAGCCACCCGACTCGGTGCGCAGGAGCTGCCCTCGACCGAACCCGGACTCAGTGCCGCAGATCGAGGCAGCATCCTGCATATGGCGCTGCAAAACATCTGGGGAGAAGGTGGAATCGCGGATAGCAATCAGCTGCAGACCGTGATCGCAGCAGGAGAACTCTCCGCCCTCGTCGGGAAACACGTCATCGAGGCATTCAGGAAATTTGAAGACCGGGCCGTCAACGTGTGGGAACGCGAATACCTCCAGCTGGAAACGACACGCGTCTGCTCTCTCGTCCAGAAATGGCTGGGGTTAGAAAGCAGGCGCAGACCATTCCGGGTGCAGCAGCGTGAAGAGAGTAAACAGCTACGCCTTGGAAATGTCGAACTTACGGTACGCATGGACCGCATCGACGAAGTACAAGAAGGCAACATCCTGATCGACTACAAGACCGGAAGCGTGAACAAAGGAATGTGGGCGGGTGACCGCCCGCAGGAACCGCAGCTGCCCTTGTATGCCGTGTTTGGAGGAGTCGAAGGCCTGCACGATGTGCTGTTCGCGCAGGTATCCAACGAGAAGCCGAAGTTTATCAGCGCCGTCTTTGGCAGTCGTCCTGATCTGTTCCCCGAAAAGCCGGGAGCAAAGATTGCCGCCCGGATCGACGCCGAAGATTGCTTTCGCACAATTCGTGAGCAATGGGAAATCGGGTTGCGAACGCTGGCTCGCGAGTTCCAGGACGGCTTGGCGACAGTTACCCCGAAAGACCCTCCAGGCACCTGCAAGTTCTGTGAATATCCTTCACTCTGTCGAATCGCCGAATCTACAGCAGCTGTCGTTCCGGCAGAGGACGCCATCGATGACTGACCAGCCCGCAGACAATCCCATCCACGCTCCGAGCCATGCTGACAGGCTTGCCGAGGATCGGCAGGCACGCAGGGACGCCCTGGACGTCGGGCGTTCCTTCCTCGTACAAGCACCGGCCGGTTCCGGCAAGACTGAACTGCTGACAAAGCGCGTTCTGGCATTGTTGAGCGTCGTCGACGAGCCGGAAGACATTCTTGCCATCACCTTCACCGTCGCTGCCACTGCAGAAATGCGAAACCGCGTTATGGCAGCTCTTGCCGCGGCGAAACCCTTTCTCCATACGCCGGAGCGTCCGGAAGAACACACCCACGCACTAGCAGCATTGGAGCGTTCTCGCGAACGCGGGTGGTTCCTCCTCGAACAGCCACGCCGCCTCAATATACAGACCATCGATGCTCTGTGCCTGAGCATCGCCCACAGTGCTCCCCTGTTGTCGCGACTCGGCGGCAAATTGCAGCCCACTGAAGATGCGGACCCACTCTATGCACTCGCCGCGCGGCGAACTCTTGAGCAGCTGGGTGGCGCCATACCCCAGCTCTCGGAGGCTCTGAAAAATTTACTTCGTCTGCGCGATGTGAATCTCGGTAATTGCGAGCAGCTGATTGCCGACATGCTGCAGGCACGCGACCAGTGGCTCGAAGAAGTGTCGATCGCACAGTCGCTCTCGGAAGAAGACTGGCTCACCTTGCGGAAAAATCTGGAAGCTCCGTTTCT
>CAZZVA010000228.1:0-4611 GCA_964657345.1 uncultured Acetobacteraceae bacterium
CCGCTGGATCCCTGTTTGGGATTCCACGGATTGCGGGTCCGTCCGCCAAACCATTTGTCGCCGCTGGCGAGCGCGCCCAGCGTGGTCTTTGCTACCAGTACCGCACCTGCCTCGTCCAGGCGCTTGACCACGGTGGCATCGTCGTCGAATTGCTGGTGCTCAAAGCCGCCCGCGCCCCAGGTTGTTGGATAGCCTTTCACGGCAAGCAGGTCCTTCGCGCCCCATGGCAGGCCATGCAGCGGGCCGCGATACTTTCCGGCAGCCATTTCTTTGTCGGCCTCGCGGGCCTGGGTCATGGCGCGATCCTCGGTGAGCGTCACCACGAAATGCAGCAGCGGATCATAGCGCTTCAGCCGGGCAAGATACATTTCGGTGAGAGCGACGGAAGAAACCTTCTTCGTCCGCACATATTCGGCAAGCTCGCGGACAGTCGAGAAGGCAAGATCTTCGAGATTGCCCGGAGCATGATGAACCGCAGGCGCCTTGCTGATATGCATTGCCCTGCGATCGCGATCCACGACTGCTCCGGGCGCGAGCGGGTCAAAAACAAAGGCGGGCGCCACGGCATTTGCGATGTGCAGAGCACGGATCGACGCATAGCCATCCCGCTGTTGTGTCAGACCCTCCAGCATTGCGGCCTTCTGTTCCGGCGCGATCACGACGCCAGCCAGCGCGGCGGCCTGGTCGATCATCGCGGCGGTCACGGGCGGCAGCTTCGGCGCGTCATTGTTGCCGGAGCCAGAATCCGGCGCGGCCTGGGCCTGCGAGGCCAGCGTGAAGAGTGCTCCGGGAAACAGCGGCGAGACTACGCCAAGTTTTGTACACACAGCCAGAAAGCTGCGTCGATCCAGTGACATGTTGTGTCCTCTTGAAGGGCGATGATAACCGGCAACTGCAGAAATCGACTAGCATGGCGCCATGGCCCTGGTGGTTGTTGACAGCATTTCCAAGAGCTACGCGGAACGTGGCGGCGTATGGAAGAAGGCTGCGCAGAACCTCGTCGTCGACTCGGTCTCCTTCACCATTGAACGCGGAGAGACGCTAGGCCTGGTGGGCGAATCAGGCTCCGGGAAAAGCACGGTAGCCAGGATCATTCTCGGACTGATCCCGCCGACGTCCGGCGATGTGATCATCGACGGACAATCCGTGACGCATGCGTCGCCACGCGTGATGCGTGCATTGCGGCGGAGAGTCCAGCCGGTCTTTCAGGATCCGTATGCAGCGCTGAATCCGCGGATGCGCGTCTTTGACATTGTCGTCGAGCCGCTTGTCATTCATGAAATGCACCGCAACGGCGATGAATTGAAGCAGCGTGCCAGTGAGTTGTTGCGACAGGTAGGTCTGGACGAGTCCGCACTCTCGCGCTATCCGCATGAGTTCTCTGGCGGCCAACGCCAGCGCATCAATATTGCGCGCGCCCTGGCCCTGCGGCCGGAGCTTCTGATTCTCGATGAGCCAGTTTCGGCACTCGATGTGAGCGTCGGCGCGCAGGTGGTGAACCTGCTGCGAGATCTGCAGCGCGAGTTTCAGCTCAGCTATCTCTTCATCACGCATTCCATGCCACTGGTGCGCTACCTTGCGACACGGGTCGCTGTAATGCGAAACGGCAAACTGGTCGAAATTGGCGATGCCGAGCAGGTCTGCCGCGCACCCAAGGATGCTTACACGCAGGGGCTGGTCGCCGCGACGCCCGAATTGCCCGTCATTACCGGTAGCGCCTAGCGACGGAACTTATCACTCGTCGCTGTGTTCGTATGGCCAGGGATCAGGCAGCGAGATCTCCTGGAGGACACGATGCAACCATCGACTGGAAACAACACAGCACTATCATCCTGGAAGGCACGTGCAGCACGCGCACTCAGCATTGGGGTACTGTCTGCCGGTGCGATTGCGATGTCCACTGCACCCGCGCTGGCGCAGTATGGCGGCTATCCGTATGGGCCGAATGCGCTGCCGCCACAGCCACCGCCACAATCGAGATACTGGCAGGCGTATCACGAAGACAGGCTGCCAAATTACGCAGCCCGGTGGGGTTTCCATGCCGGTGAAGTGGATGGTCAACGCGATCGCGAAACCGGGCACAGCTTTCGTCCGACGCACGACGACGGCTACAAACATGTGCCTTCGTCACACGGCATTCCGGTACCGCGTGGCGACTTCAAGAGTATCTACCGTGAAGCGTACTTCCACGGCTACGACGCTGGTTATGGTCGCTGAAGGAGTGGACTGGAGGCGCTGACAGACGCGGGCGGCTCCAGTCCGTCTACTCAGGCTGCTTTGGCACGACGTTTCAACAGATGCCGTGAGAGATGTTTCGACGTGAACTTCGCACCATACACAAAGCGGCAAAGCGGTCCGAAGCTGTTTGCCGATGCCAGGCCGACCATGTAGAGCCCGGGAATCGATGTCGCAAAATTCCGATCCAGAATAGCCGTGCCTTCTGCTGCCTGCATATGGCTGCGCAGGGTGGCATCCACGAACTGCAGTCTCTCGATCAACGGGTGATAGCCGGTACCGGCAATCAGGTGGGCTGTTTCCAGCTGCCTCTCCTGGCCGTCCTGCGTGTAGCGCACAACGATACGTTCGCCGTTCTCCTGCACGTCTTTCATGGTCACGCCGAGGTGCATCTGCACGCTGCTGACACGGTCGCGCACCGACCATCCCGGAGCTGGTCCAAGATGACGCTGCACCACGCGATGACGAAGTTGCTGCGGCATGGTGTGGAAGAGCAGAGGCGCATCGGTACACATGCGGGAGCGCCAGCCCAGTCCCAGGCCGGAACGAGGATTTTTGAGCCGTTCTTTCAGAGGACGATGTTCGACGGGCGGCGCATGAAATTCGATCTTTGCGCGACGCGCCATCAGGTGTACTTCTGCCCCGGCGTCCGCGAGGGCAGCCGCGAGGTCCACGGCAGACGCGCCGCCGCCGACAACCAGTACGCGTTCCTTCCGGTAACGGCTCACGTCGCGATGGTGCGCACTGTGCGAAACCCGGTTGCCGGCGAGAGCCTGAAGCATCGGCGGCATATGCGCAAAGTGGGTTATGCCGACAGCAAGGACCACGCGCGCCGCCGAGAAACGTTCGCCGGTTTCGGTCTGAATCGAGAAGCCTTCCGGTGCCTGGCGAACATCCACGATATTGACCTGCTCAACGTAGGGGACCAGTTTCTGCTGAAAGGCCAATCCGTAATTTACAAAGCTGTCGAGCGCTACCGGGACGCCGACGTGGCGATACTCTTCTCCGGTCTCGCGGCTGTGCTTTTCCAGGGTGTACGCATTCTTCGGATCAGCGAGGTTCGACGCAAATCCGTCGGACTTGAGGTGCATGCCGACCGGCATATGCTGCCCCCAGGTGGACATGGGGTGACCGAAAATACGGTGCTCCACGCCTGCTTCTTTCAGATAGGCAGCGAGCGAAAGACCGTAAGGACCCGCTCCAATAATGACGACATCGGTGCTCGTGGATGACATGTTCATCTCCAAAGGCTTAAATCGAGAGTGTTACGTTAGAAACCCGCAAGTGCTTCATTGTTGATACTTATGCTCGCTTATCCGGGCGGCGCCTGATATTTCTAACTCTTGAATGTTGTTCAAATGTTATTGGCTTCGGAGTTAGTCTTCTGATGATGCAAGTTTCTCAGCAACCCGGAGTCCTGGTGACAGCAACGACCTGGTGGCCGCTCTCTGCGAGACTATCTTCTCGCCTAATGGCCTATGGCTGCAAGGTTACTGCTTTGTGTCCTTCCGGGCATCCGTTACGTCATCTCCCGGGAATGACGAAATGTCATGCCTACATCACAGGGCAAAGCCAGGATTCCCTGGCGAGAGCGATTCGCGAGGACCGTCCGGACATTGTGGTTCCGACAGATGACCAGGCCGTCCAGGAACTGCAGCAGCTGGCCCTGGTCGATGCGGATGTGCGGCGCCTCTACGAGCGTTCGCTTGGCAGTCTCGAAGCCGGCATGCTGCTCAGCGGACGCGAGTCTTTGTCCCGGCTGGCGGCGAAGCTGGGCATCGCCGCGGCAGAGAGTGTCGTGGTCCGCTCGATCGAGGAAGCATCGGCAGTTGCCCGGCAATGGGGATTTCCTGCTGTCCTCAAGAAGGATGCGACATGGGGAGGCAATGGCGTCGCGATCGTTCGCAACCAGGCCGACCTGGCGAATGCGTATTCCAAATTGCGCCGCCCCATTGGTCTCGCTGCCCGCTGCAAACGGCGGCTGGTGAACTCCGATCGACTGGCCTTTGCCAATAGAAACAGCCACAGTAGCGAAATGACGATGCAGCGCTATGTGGAGGGGACGCCGGCGAATGCGATGTTCGCTGCGTTCGAAGGTAAACTCCTGGCCGACTACCAGGTGCGTGTCTGCGGCTCCCTCGGCCAGACCGGCGCGGCTGTGCTGGTGGAAAAAGTGGATGACGCGCGGATCCGCGAAGCCGGAGCCAGGCTGGCTGCAGAACTCGGACTGTCCGGCTTCTTCGGACTCGACTTTGTCCTGCGCCAGGGTACGGGCGAGCCGCTGCTGATTGAACTGAATCCCCGCACCACCCAGCTGGGACATCTGCCCCTGCAGGATGGCGCCGACCTGGCAGGCCACATGTATGCGGCGTGGAC
>CAZZVA010000229.1:0-4579 GCA_964657345.1 uncultured Acetobacteraceae bacterium
CCTCGAGGCTGGCCGGGCTGTCAGTCGACCAGGAACGCCGGTCGTGCGGCCGGTATTCTAGCGAGGATGGATTATTTATGGACCCCCTGGCGCTACCGCTATGTCACTGGTGAAGAAGCACGGCACGATGCGGAGCCGCGACGAGCTGGCGTTGTTCCCGAACTGAATGCGTGGCCGGGCGATTGTCATTGCGTCTTCTGCAACCTGCACAGCTCGGCGTCATGGGCTGCGGAGCAAGGCATGGCTGCTGCCCACGCAGACCGTCTTGCGCACATCGTGTACCGGGGCCGGGGATGCTTCATCTGTCTGAATGCATTCCCTTACTCATCCGGCCACATCATGATTATTCCTTACAGCCATGAGCAGTCTCTGGCCTCCCTGGATGAGCCGACGGCAGTGGAAATGATGCTGCTGGCGCAGCGGGCAGAGACGGTACTGCGAGCGGTATACACGCCGCAAGGAATTAATGTGGGAATGAACCTGGGCAAGGCAGCAGGGGCCGGAGTGGACGAGCACCTGCATCTGCATGTTTTGCCGCGATGGCTGGGCGACACGAATTTCATGACAGTGACGGCGGAGACGCGGGTTTTGCCGGAGGAGTTGGACGTGACGTGGGACAGATTGCACGCCGCCTTTGGCAAGGACTGAAGTTCGGGTGCAGGCGCGGATGGAGGCTGTGACAGAATCTGCGCCCGCTGCATCTCATGGATCGTTGGGGGGATTGATCGTTGGGCGATCGTGACTGGTTCGCTCGGGGATGTTGACCCGTCTCTTTTTATGTAACAGTGGATGCAGCATACGTTCGAGCACTAGAGGGAGTGAAGGTTCAACCGATGGCAAAAGCAGAAGACCGAGACGAGACGGCGGCAGAGAAACAGGCGGCAGCCAATGCGCTGGGAGACACCGGGGGCGCGGTTAAGCCGACCGAGACCCAGCCGCATGCCTCAACGACCAGTGTGCAGAACTCCGAGCCGGAAGATGCTTACCTGACGGGCGGTCAAAGGAACCTGCAAAGGCGGGTTCTCGGATTGAACGTTGAGGGCGAGCAGCATCAGCGTCCGGCGGACCAGTCACCTGGGCTGCATACGAATGGGAGCTTCACGGGCACGGCGAATGATGAGACCGGACCGGAGCCTGGCACTCAAAAGAAGTAATGCCGCAGGGTTGCTCCGCTACCACTGCACCCCCGGATACAGGCTGGGCATTCGGTATCCGCGGTAGTCGTTGCTATTGACGAGATGCAGCTGCCAGACGGTGAGCGGATTGGCCTGAGGCGTGACCTCGTAGATGTAGGAGTCCGCCCCGACGCCGGCCAGGTCGTACTCGATGTTCCCGTTCGCCAGGACCTCCGTGTTGCCAGCGAAGCTCGAATACATGGCAGCCGGCAGGAACTGGTGGAACTGGAAGGTGGCTGTCTTCCTGTTCTCATCAATCTGCAGAATAGGGATGGTGGTGTACAAGCAGGCCGGCGAATTGGTTTGACCGCAGGTGACGCCAGCCGCGAACTGCCGGTCGTCTCCATTGTCCATGAGCGCCAGGCTGAAGATGCCGGTGGTGTTTGGACTGGCGAATACCGAGTTGTGCTGGGCGTAGAACCAGTCTGTCGGGTCGACGCCGTTGGTCAGCTGGAAGTCGCCGCCTTCGCCGAGTTTCCATATGACGTTGCCAGTGCCGGCGCCGTCGCGATAGTCCACTTTGACGATCCAGTTCTGGTGGCGAATGGAGACAAGGAAGTTTCCGTCGTCGGGTGAGTAGGTGACGGCATTGCTATGGGTCCAATCGGGGAAGACCCAGGGATGACGATTCACGTCGAAGTGATCGAACTCGTTCCAGTACCAGACGGGATTGAAATTTGGATCGAGATCGATGACGACATCACCGGTAACGTCCTGGGGGCCGGTTTCGCCGGTGACGCTATCGAAGTGCTTCACGGTGTTGGCGATGATGAGCCAGTGGCCGTTGGGCAGTATCTGGAAGTCGTGCGAGAACAACTGGAGGGTGACATTGAAGCCGGCTGCTGCCATGCGGGTATTCAGATCGGCCATGGTGAGCTGCTGGATGGTGGTACCGGCCAGATCGATCTCGCGCAGGACATTGAGGGTCCCGGCTGGTACGGGTGTCGCGGGATTGGTGGCGACAAGTTGCGAAACGGGAGCGATGAACATGGCCATATGCCCGTTCGGCATGAGTCGGATGGGATAGAGCAGCGAGCCTGATTGGCGGTCAGGAAAGAGATAGGCCCAGATGACATTGCCGTCGAGGTCGGTAGCGAAGGCGGTACTGGCCACCGAGCCGAGGATCGGATCGATCATCTCGACGCCCGGCTGGGTGTGGTGGCCGGCGTTGTGGCCGTGGTGAAGCCGGGGAGGAAATTTGCCGGCAGACTGCCGGTTCTGAAGATGTGGTCCTTGTCTTTGACCACGGTTCCATCTGCATACGTATACGAGGCACGCATGTGGTAAGTGGTGTTCTGCTTCATGCCGGCAACCAGTGTGGTGACGACGCTGTTGGCTGCGGTCACGGATTGGACGGAGGTCGATTGTGCATAGGTCGTATCGGTCCCGAACTCTACGGACACTTCGCCGGGAAAGCTAACGGGAAGAACATAGGCGGCGACCAGCGGGTTGGCTGTGCCCTGAATGGCGGCATTCTTCAGCGCGGGGTGGGTGGCGTCGGCAGGGTTGGTGTATCCTCCGCAGCCGGCAAGCGCGAAGCTGAGACTCAGGAGTGAGACGACCGCGGGCAGGATTGCTGAGGCCGCAGCTGGCTGTTTGTGCATGCGCTTTCAGACATGAATGATGCCAGGAAAGTTGCGGGCCATCTTAAGTTTCTGCTCATGGCTTTTCAGTCATCGAGGAGTCTGTGCCGAATCGGCTTTATCAGCGGCGTCGCCCGACCGCGTCTTCCTCGGAAACCTGTTCGCTTGCAGACAAATCGAGGAGAAGCGGGGATGTGTCCGGCAGACCGGTGTCGGACTGAAGTTCGAAGCCGTCGTCTTCGTCGGGGCCGGCTGCGGCTTCCACCAGGTTGAGTGGTAGCGGCTTCTTGACCTTGAGTCCCATCCGGTGGAGCTTTTCCGCACTGATGATCAGGTTTCCGCGGCCGTCTTTCAACTTGTTGAAGGCGGCGTCGTAGGTCTTCTGCGTGAGCCGCAACTGGTCGCCCAGCTTGCTGAGGTCGCCGACGAAGTCTGAAAATTTGTCATACAGTTTGCCGCCCTGGAGTGCGATCTCCTGCCACTGACTGCGCTGCTGCTCCTGCTTCCATAAGAGCGAGACAGTGCGGATGACGAAGAGCAGAGTACTGGGGCTGACGAGGAGGACGTTCTTGTCCCAGGCGTGCGTGAACAGGTTCGGATCGCGCCCGATAGCGAGCATGAAGGCCGGCTCGATCGGGATGAACATGATGACGAAGTCGACGGTGTTGAGACTGTGGAGGGAGCGGTAATCCTTCTTCGACAACCCGTTGATGTGAGTGCGGATGGAGAGGATATGGCGGCCCGCGGCCTGTTCGCGCTCGGCTTCGGTCTGGCCGTTGACGTGGTCGTTGTAGTCGAGCAGCGAGTTCTTGCTGTCGATGACCAGGTGCTTGCCTTCGGGCAGGTTGATGACTACGTCGGGCCGGTCCCTGTTCCCCTCTGGCCCAGTCACGCTCTCCTGTACTCGGTATTCGTGGTCTTTGCGCAGGCCGCTCGATTCGAGAATGCGTTCGAGCACCATCTCGCCCCAGCTGCCTTGTCTCTGGCTGGAACCCTTGAGCGCGTTGGTGAGGCCGGTTGCATCGGCCGAGAGCTGGGTGTTCAGCAGGTGCAACTGCTTGACCTGCTCGGCCAGGGCGCTGCGCTCCTTGCCTTCTTCCACGTAGACACGCTCAACGGTGCTTCGGAAGCCGGTGAGCTGTTCTTTCAGGGGCAGCAGCAACTGGTCGAGGCTGGCCTTGTTCTGTTCGGCGAAGCGGGCTGATTTCTCTTCCAGGATCTGGTTGGCCAGGGTGCTGAACTGGTCGCTGAGCTCCTTCTTGGCTTCGAGCAGGACGGTTAATTTTTCGCCTGCTTTTTCCTGTTCCTTGTTGAGGGCTGTGCGGGCGCTGGTGAGTTCGCCGTGGAGGCGCTGCTGCTCGGCTTGGAGCTTCTGGTGAGAGGACCTGGCGTCGGCCAGTTCGGTCCGCAGGGCGATGACGGTGGTGCGCTGGCTTTCAGCATCGGCCTCGGCGCGGGCGGCGCGGACACTGGCTTCGGTTGCTTCCTGGTGGCGTCGGGCAAGTTCTGTTTCGCGGGAATGGATGGTTGTCTCGAGTTGCCGGCGCGTCGCCTGTTCGGTGGCCAGCGCCTGTTCAAGCGCGGGGATACGGCCGGATGCAACAGGGTCGGCTGCGGGGGACTTGCTGCGCATCCAAAGGGCGACAGCGAGCATGCCTGCGACGCTGCAGGCGATAGCCAGGAGAATGGGAATCAACAGGTTCACTCCTCCAGACTGTACCTCCTTCGGGGTGGAGTGCAAGAGGCTGGGAGCGAGTACTGACTTTACAGGCAGAGGCGCTTTGCGCCGCGGGTTCTCCGGTCGGTCGTCTTCAGGGTTCT
>CAZZVA010000230.1:0-4541 GCA_964657345.1 uncultured Acetobacteraceae bacterium
GATCAGGTTCCAGAGATTGAAGTGCAGGATGTACAGGCAGTAGCTGGCCTCGCCTACCAGCAGCAGCGGGTAGATGCCGAGCAGTTTTGTCAGCAGATTTTCTCCAGCCAGGCCGAGAATGATCGCGCCATAGACAGGCATCAGCAGGCCGTCGTGCATGAAGAGGAAGGGCATGTGGTCGCCGAAATAGAGCACTGCGTAGGTAGCCGAGAAGCCTAACAGGCCGATGATGAGGCGGCGGCGGCTCTTTGCCGGCAGGTAGTCGTTGAGGGTGGCGAGGGCCATGCCGAAGAGGAACGACGGCACATGCTGGATGGGTCCGAACTTGATGGCGCGCAGCCAGGTGCCATTCGAGTAGCGGCCGGGGTGCGGGTCGCCGTCCGGATTGAGCAGCGTGTAGATGGTGGGGAGCACCAAGCCTATCAGCCAGAAGCAGAGCAGCGACAGCAGGGTTCTCCGCCAGGTTTTCGGCTTCAGCATCGCGCCACCGTGAACGATCAGCCACGGGAAGATGAGGTAGAAGAGGACGTCCGTCGATAGCGTCCAGGCAGGCGTGTTCCAGAAAGTACTGAGCAGCGGATGCCAGCCCTGGAGCAGGAGCGGGGTGAGGACGAGGCCTTCATAAAAGTGAGCGTGCGTCTGTGCATGGTATTCGTCGGCCAGCATGCCGAGCGAGATGACCAGGCTGAACAGGTAGACGGGGTAGATGCGCGACATGCGGGCCCACCAGAATTTGCGGGCGTCCATTTTGCCGGCGTCGGCGCGCTCGCGATAGTTGTAGGCGAGGACGAAGCCGGATAACAGCAGGAAAAAACTGACGGAGACGTAGCCGTTGCGCACGATGGGCGCGAAGGGTCCGAACCAGTTGGGATCCGAGAAGTGATAGAAAACGATGTTGAGGGCAGCCAGGGCGCGCATGCCGGTAAGGGCGGGCAGCAGGCTCCTGCGCTCGGCCGGGGTATGAACGCTGTCCATCTCGGGGACGACGAGCGGAGCGGGTGCCTGGGTCAGGGTTGCTGGCGGCTTGGCTGGCAAAGGGCCCACATCAGCCAGTGACGAGCGAGCCTACTGTCTCGCCGCTGGCGACACGCAGGATATTTCCGGGCGTGTTCATGTTGAAGATGATCATCGGCATGGCGTTGTCCTTGCACAGACTGACGGCGGTCATGTCCATGACCTTGAGGCTTTTCTGCAGGATGTCCATGTAGGTGAGGGTTTCAAACTTGACGGCGTCCTTGTTCGTGACCGGGTCGGAATCGTAAATGCCATCAACCTTGGTGGCCTTCATGAGCACGTCGGCCTTGATTTCCATGGCGCGGAGGGAGGCGGCGGTGTCGGTCGAGAAGTACGGATTGCCGGTGCCTGCGGCGAAGATGACGACTCTTCCCTTCTCCAGATGACGGATGGCGCGGCGCCGGATGTAGGGCTCGGCGACCTGGTTCATTTCGATGGCGGACATGACGCGAGAATGGACGCCGGCTTTTTCCAGCGAATCCTGCAGGGCGAGTGAATTGATGACGGTGCCGAGCATACCCATGTGGTCGGCGGCGACGCGGTCCATGTCTTTGGCCTGCTCGGCGACCCCGCGGAAGAAGTTGCCGCCGCCGACGACGAGTGCGACTTCAGTGCCCATTTTGAGGACTTCTGCAATTTCCTCAGAGATTTTTCTGGTGACGTCGACATCGACGCCGAAACCGCGACCGGCGGCAAGAGCTTCCCCGGAAAGCTTGAGCAGGATGCGTTTGTACATGCTTTGAAAGTATCGCACGAGGGGGTGGGACGGGAGCGGTGGTGGCCTCGACGTCCGGGAGACGCAGGGTGGGGTCCCCCCTCCCCCTCCCGGTTTGTGGGTTTGGCTCTAAGTATTTGTAATCAATGGAGTTACGTTTGCGTGGCGATCTAAATATCTCATTCCAGGATATTTACGGGTAAATATATCATTCCAATAGCTTTAGGTTGGGCGAAGGAATATCGGTACGGAGAGCAAACAAGACAGACACAGTTTCAGGATAGCAATTCGTGGGAATCAATCGGCACGGGCTTGCGGCGGATGCGGGTGAAGCAGGCCACAGCCTTTGAAGTGTTGGGATGGCTGACCCATGTGGCAATTGCGATCGATGATACGAAAGGCGTCTCTTCTGCTATGAAACTGGCCGGCTTGAACGCCCGGTGGGCCTTGGGCTCGCGCTGTTTTTAATGCCGAGCAGTGAGGTGATGTTCAGGTGCCAGCGTTCCAGGTCGCGCGGGTCGACGAAGAGGATGTAGGCGGCCAGGATATCCCACTGGAACATGGGGACGTTGAGGGTGTACTCCAGGGTGAGGTGGAAGGCGATGCCGACGACCAGCATGGGATAGCGGGTGCGTTTCCACCAGATCGCGGTTCCCAGGGCGAATTCGAGAACCAGGGTGAACCAGGAGCCCAGCTTCAAGACCAGGGGTGTGGCGATCCAGGGGGCTACGGGAAAGCGCTGCAGATCCTGAAGATGCGTGACGTAGTAGAGGGCAGTGCCATCGAGCCAGGCATGCCCCTTCAGCTTCCATAAACAGGCGGTGATGTAGAGCAGCGCGAGCTGGCATTGGATCATGCGCTGCGCCCATGGCATGCGGCTCTGCGAGTGTGGCGATTGCGGATGGCGGCGACGTTTCAAAAAGGCATCGAGAGAGAGCGTGTTGCCGGAGGGGGCGAAGATGAGAAAGAAGCCTGCGACGCGGAGGAAGGTGTCGCCGCCATGCAGGATGATGAGGTTTCTTTGATGGATGGAGGCGAGGCAGAGAAAAGTGAGCGGCATGCTGAGACGGGTGCAGAGACCGATTGTCGTGAGGAAGGCGCAGGCCAGGCTGATCCAGTAGAAGGCAGAGATCCAGGAGTCGTCGGCGGGCAGGAGGGAGAAGAGGTTAAGGCGGGTGCCGGGCTCGAGGATGTGCTGGGTTGCGGCGGTGATCCAGCTATGGACGCCATACCACTGCAGCCAGTCGCCGCGGGCCAGCAGGAGGGTGCCCATGACGCACAGGCCCCAGGCGATGCGAAAGAGGGACAGGGGCATGGTCGATTGCGGGGTAAAGAAGAAGTCATTCCAGGCACGGCAAAGGCGTTGCAGCATTATTGAGCTGCTCCCAGGTTGACGTAGTCGTCAAAGAAAATCTCTGGATGGTAGCTGGGCGGAGCAGTGGACCAGGGTGTGATTCTGGAGGTGAAGCTGATCAAGGTCACTTTTTCCTGCAGGTCGGAAGGATCGCCGCAGGTCTCGGCGATGTGGCGGGCGACGTCCGGCCAGATGACTGCCTCCTGGGGCTGAACGAGTACCTCGGCAAACTTGCGGTAGCGTTCTTTCCTGTATTTCTCTGCGTAGCCGAGGTCCTGCATGCGGGGAAACGACCAGACACGCAGGCGCCGTGCATCGGTTGTGACCAGGGCCTTGACGTAGCCGTTCTCGGCTATCGGATTGGGGGCAAAAGTGTCCCAGGACTGGAAGAGTCCGGACCAGATCATGTAGGGCGCGACGAGGCCTTTCATATCCCGCAGCAGCAGGTTGTTGAAGGGAAGCGCCCAGACGAAGATGGCGACGGCATGGAAGAGGATGAAGGCGCTGAGGAGGCCGTGGGAAGCGGCTGGAGGCACGGGGTGGATGCTAGATGCCGGCGTGGGTGTGGGAGAGCCGTCGGAACGTTCGTGTTCACTGTTCGTGTCGTGAGAGAGCTGGCTGTCTTCCTCACCATCGGGAGTCATACGCCCAGTGTAGTGGAGGCCTGGTTCGGTAGTCGCATGAGGCGAGCCGAGCATAGCTGCAACGATGGTAGGACGTTGACTGGAAAGGCTCTACCTCTTTTGGGGTCTACGCAATCTGCATGGATCTGGGTAGGTTAGAACAAGCCTTTCCATGTTGATTGCAGAACACAAGACAGAACAGGGCTCTGCTACAGGTAGCCACGGCTCCGCGACCCTCACGGAGCAGCAGAAGCAGGCAATCAGTGCTGCTTTCCATTCCACACTTTTAAGCAATCCGCACATCACACTCGAGATTGTGCTGAAGGTGGCCGAACAATGAAGACCTCTTCTCCGACCGTGTTGCAGCGAGCCGTGACAGTGCTTCGGCGCTTCTTTCTCGAGTGGAAGTTTCTGCGGGGCGGCGTGGTGGCGCCGGACAGTGTTTCAAGCCTGGAAGCGGGACGCTATGAAGAGGTGGAAGAGGTCTGCCTGCGGCGCGGACAGCGGTCGCGGAAGATGGTGCGGAGGCTGGTTTCGGAAGGCTGAGAGGAGCCGGAGCCGGTCAGGTTTTGGGTTTTGACCACGGCGGAACGATGCCATTCATACGGGCATACGCGATGAGCTGACCCATGTGCTCATTGTCATGAATGACGATGCGCAGATAGATGCCATCCACGGTTACTGTCTTCCCTTGAATTTTTACTTTGCGGGCCAGATCCCCCGGCTTGAGTTCCCTGCGCGCGGTCTTCACTGCGGTGAGGGACCGCTTCAGGTAGTTCAATACCTCCTGCTTGGTCCTGATCGTTTCCTCCTGCGTGTTTGAGGTGATGTCGGC
>CAZZVA010000231.1:0-4517 GCA_964657345.1 uncultured Acetobacteraceae bacterium
CCCTGGTACAGCTTCGGCTCTACCCAGATGGAGAAGAATTCGGCGCCGAGGTTGCCCTTCTTCGCAGCGTCGAAGTTCAGGTGGCCGCCGCCGAGAGGGCTGGCAAGATCGTAGTTCTCGTCGAGCAGACGTTGGGTGGTATCCGCATGTGTATCTATCACGAGTGCAGATGCATGTACGGCTTCGGCGTTCTTCGCGGATGTCTTCATGGTTGTCTTGGAATTCGGATTCCCTGATTGCGTATCAATGGCTTTCGCCGTAGCCGGGACCAGAAAGGGAGCAAGGGCGAACGCGGCAGTGGCGACGGCTAGCGGCAGGCGATGCAGTGTCATAAGGTTGCCCCGAGTGTAGCAAACACACAGGTAGCGACTTGTCGAGACAAGGCGCAGACGCGGTACACTCGCGGCATGAAAACCAGTGTGTCTTGGAGAGTCATAATCCTCAGCCTGGTGTCGCTGCCGATCGCATCGGCGACCGCCCAGGACAGGCCGCAGCACGTGGCAATCACGGTGCATGCTGAACCGGGCGCGCAAATAGCTGGTGACAGCCGACAGCGGCAGAAGTACCAGCCCATCTGGAACTTTTTCGGCGCCGATGAGCCGAATTATGTCTACGCTCCCAACGGGAAAAAGCTCCTCCGGGAACTTGCCGATCTCCGTTCCGCGGATGGTGGCCCGGTCTACATGCGCGTGCATAACCTGCTGACAACCGGGAATGGCGATGCATCCCTGAAGTGGGGATCGACCAACGCCTACACCGAAGATGCGCAGGGCCGACCCGTGTACGACTGGACGATCACGGACCGCATTTTCGATGCGTTGACCCAGGCAGGCGTGCGACCCCTGGTCGAAGTGGGATTCATGCCGAAGGCCCTGTCCACGCATCCACAGCCCTACCGGCATAATTTTCCAGGTGGAGATATTTTCACCGGCTGGTCGTATCCTCCGCGCGATTACGCCAGGTGGAGCAGCCTGGTGAAAGCTTGGACGCGGCACCTGAGAGATCGCTATGGCGCCGCAGTGGATGGATGGCTCTGGGAAGTATGGAACGAGCCGGATATCTCCTACTGGCACGGCACGCCAGAAGAGTATGACCGGCTGTATGACGTGACCGCCGCAGCAATTCGCAATGTCCTGCCCCACGCCAGGATCGGTGGACCCGAGTCCACCGGACCCTACGAGTCATCCCCGAAGTCCAGCGCATTTTTGCGGCAGTTTCTGGAGCACTGTGCACACGGTCGCAACGCGGCAACAGGAAAAAGCGGTGCCCCGCTCGACTTCATCAGCTTCCATCCAAAAGGTGAACCGAGGGTCGTCAGCGATGCCGCCGGAACGCATGTGCAGATGAACATCGCTCACCAGTTGCGCGCCATGGATGCAGGCATGAAGATCGTTGCCTCTTTTCCGGAGTGGAAGCACACGCCGATCATCATGGGAGAGAACGATCCGGAGGGATGTGCCGCCTGCGGTGTCCAGTCGAATCCGCAGAACGGGTATCGCAATGGGCCGCTGTATGGAGTGTCGGTTGCGGAAGCCACCGCGCGTGCCTACGAACTCGCGCGCCTGAATGATGTGAATCTTCAGGGCTCGGTGACCTGGGCCTTCGAGTTCGAAAATCAACCGCTCTTCGCGGGCTATCGCGAACTGGCGACAAACGGCATCGACAAGGAAGTGCTGAATGTCTTCCGCCTTTGGAGCATGCTGGGCGGTGAATGGCTGAAGGTCGACAGCAATGGAGAAATGCCGGTAGCAGACCTGCTGAATGGAAATGCAAGTCAGCGGTCGGATATCGGCACCGTGGCCACACGCAACGGCAAGGAAGTAGATGTGCTGGTCTGGAACTATGATGATCGCGACCTGGATGCGGTGCCGGTCACTGTTTCAGTGCAGGCCCTCGGGCTCCAGGGAAGGCGGGTACGCGTGGAGCAATTCCTGGTCGATCGTGATCATGGCAACGGCTACCAGGCATGGCTCAACATGGGCTCGCCCGAAAATCCGAACGCCGGGCAGATGTTGCGATTGAAGCAGGCCAGTGTCTTGCAGAAGGGGAGCCCGGCGCAGTCGCTGAGGGTGCGAGCGGGAATGGCGTCCTCCTACGTGGTACTGCGCCGCCAGGGAGTGGTGTTGGTACGCTTTACCGAGCCATAGAACTGCAGCAAGCATTGATTTGTAGCGCATTGGTCACATTGGGACAACTCGCGGAAGGGGAAGGCCATCCCTTACTCAGAGGTGTATGCATGGAATCGATTATCGATAACAAGGATCATGTCCGCCCGGCCCACAATGCCCTGAATACCGACGTCGGCAAGGATGAGACCGAGGAACAGTCCGCCGAACGCAGGATGAATGAAGTTGCAAACAAGGCCGCAGGCCGTGGTCTTGAGCGGCAGCGTCAGGATGAGTCTGACAACATCATCAGCAAGTAGACGCGCACCTGCAGAGCCGGCATCCTCACCGGCGGAACCCTCCGTCGAGGAGATAGATGCAGGAACAGAAAGTCGTTGGAGTGCACTACTGTTGGAAACCGATAGGCTTCTGGTTGCCGGCTCGCTGGCAGCTCGAACGTTGTGGCTACGAATCAGACGACCAAACGATAGAGCAGATTAAAGGCCTCCTGCGCGGAGGCCTTTCTGTTATGCGCACTTTCTCTACTACTGAGTAAACGCATCCTTGACAGCCTGCACGATCACTTGTCGGCTGACATCGGAGATGGAACGGGTAAGCGGCAGTTCTTTCGGACAGGCAGTGACGCAGTTCTGCGAGAAAGCACATTCCTGGATACCGCCATCGCCCATCAGGGCGCGTAGACGGTCTTCCTTGAGAACCTTGCCCGTGGGATCTTCGTTGAAGAGGCGGACCTGCGCAATCGTAGCCGCACCCACGAAGCCAGTGTCCTCGGTGAATTGCGGACAAACCTCCATGCAGCAGCAACAGGAGATGCAGTTCGACAATGGATAGCGTTCTTCCTGCACCTGCGGGAAAACGCGCGGTCCCTCGCCCAGATCATAGGTACCATCGATGGGCACCCACGCCTTCACCTTCTTGAGATTCTCGAAGAGCACGCCACGGTCGACAGAGAGGTCGCGCACAAGCGGGAACTTCGAGAGCGGTTCGAGCTTGATAGGCTGCTCGAAATTATCGACCAGTGCGGAGCACGCCATCCGCGCACGACCATTGATCAGCATGGCGCAGGAGCCGCAGATTTCCTCGAGACAATTGGCATCGTACGTGATCGGAGTTGTCTGCTGTCCATCAACTGTAACCGGATCGGTTGCGATATCCATCATGGCGGAGATAACATTCATGCCCGGCTTCCACGGGATGTCGAACTTGTCCCAGCGCGGCTTGCCGTCCGGGCCATCCTGCCGCTTGATCTCGAGCTTGATGCGCTTGCCTGCTGTGCCGTTCTTCACGAACTCCTTGTGAGCTTCGCGGTTCTGAATATTCTCTGGTGCTGCTGTTGCCATGGTCTGCTCCTTTAGGTCGATGCACTGGAGGCTCTTTATTGTGTAAGCCCGGACTACTTCGCTGCGTCGTACCTTCGTGGTCTTGGCTTGATGAACTGGGTGTCTACTGCTTCGTATTCGAAGCGTGGTTCGTCGGCATCCGGTGCAAAGTTTGCCTTGGTGGTCTTCAGGAAACGCTCGTCATCGCGCTCCGGGAAGTCGGGCTTGTAATGGGCTCCGCGCGATTCGTCTCGCAGCATGGCGCCCTGTGCGACGACGCGGCTCAACTGCAGCATATTGTAGAGCTGCCGCGTGAATGCGAAACTGGTATTGGCCCACATACTCTTGTCGCCGAGATTGATATTGCGGAAGCGCTCCAGCAACTCGACGATCTTGTTGTCAGTCTCCTGAATGTTCTTGTTGTAGCGGATGACGGTGACATTTTTGGTCATCGACTCGCCCAGCTCGCGCCAGATCTTGAACGGGTTCTCGGTGCCGGACGAACTGGTGAGACGCGCGTTGAGTTCTTCCTGCCGGAGCTTCTCGGAGGAGTGGCCGCCGTCGCCGGGTGCTGCCGCGAGCGACTTCGCATAGGCCATCGCATTCGGACCAGCCTGGAAGCCGCCGTAGATGCACGACAGCAGAGAGTTGGCGCCCAGACGATTCGCGCCGTGATAGTTGTATTCTGCTTCGCCCGCAGCAAAGATGCCGGGCACATTGGTCATCTGGTTGAAGTCGACCCACAGGCCGCCCATCGTGTAGTGCATGCCGGGGAAGATCTTCATCGGCACTTCGCGAGGATCGTCGCCAACAAACTTTTCGTAAATCTCCAGGATGCCTTCGAGCTTGCGGTTGAGCGTCTCCTTGTCGATGTGCGTCAGGTCGAGATACACCATCGGCTGGCCATCAATGCCCAGGCCATGCTCGTAAACCACCTTGTGGATGGCGCGTGTCGCCACATCGCGCGGCACCAGGTTGCCGTACTTCGGATACCACTCTTCGAGAAAATACCAGCGATCGGCTGCGGGAATACTATTGGCCGGACGAGGGTCATTCAGTTTCTTGGGCACCC
>CAZZVA010000232.1:0-4480 GCA_964657345.1 uncultured Acetobacteraceae bacterium
CGACGTTCGTGATCTCGACCGAAGCGAAGTGGAGAGATCTGCTTCCCTCCTCTAAAAACCGGACGCCCAGTCTCACCTCTGAGACCTGGGCGCTCCGCTAGACCCTCTCCGCTTCCACCGCGCTCGTAGTAAACGTAACAGTCTGCGTTCCCAATCGTGGATGCTTCGCCGTGAGCGTCACCTTCCCGGCCGTCAGCCCTGTCCGCACCCACACCGCACCACGCCCGCCCACCAGCGCAAACGGATTATCCCCAATCAACTCCGCCGGCCCCTCCAGCGTCAGCACAATCGGGTCATTCGCATACGGACGAATATTGCCAAACTCATCCGTCACCCGCATCACCACGCGCGTCGTATCCGCACCATCCGCCATCAACTCCGCATCATCCGGCAGCAGCACAAACTTCTGATCAACACCGAGCCCCGACATATTCTTCGTGGCCATCAGCTTACCCGCAACATATCCCTCGATCCGCAGATCACCAAACTCATCCATCTTCGAGACATCGAACGTGAACGGCGCATACTTCAAATGCGCAAACTGCGCTCGATCCGGATCACCCTCCAGCACCATCGTCGCCTTCCCATCCTTCACCAGGTACAGCTTCAAATGATCGCAGTTCGAACAGATCATGATCGATTGCAGATGCGTTGCTTCATCCGACGAAGCCCAATGGAACGCCGGTTCCAGCACCACTTCCTTCTCCGGCGCCTGCTGCGATTTATAAACTCCCGCAGCCGGCTTCGGCTCCCGCCAGATATCCGTCACGCCGTGATAGCAGATACGATCGCCCGCGCCAAAATCGTAGTGCGTGTTGTAGTCAAACGCGCACCAGCCGATCCCACCGGCGTACTGCGGATTCGAAGCCAGCGTGTCATGCACGCGCGCGTGCCGCACCGCGAGTTCCCTCTGCCGCTGGTCATCATCCGTCTGCTTCACCGGATACGTATGACCCACAAACTCGGTATTCAAGTACCTCGGATGATTCGGCGCCTTCAACGGCCATCCAAAATCATTCATCGTGAACACGTCTTCCAGAAATTCTGACTCCTGGAAGTACCGAATTCCGCCGGTCTGCCGTGAGTCCAGCGAATGCGCCATCGCATTGGTCCGAGTGTAGAAATCATGATTGTCGCGCGACTCGTTGATCCGCACGCCCCACAAAATAATGGACGGATGATTCCAGTCGCGCCGGATCATGCGGCTTACGTTATCGACAGAAATATCCTGCCAGGGCTTCGGCCCGATATGCTGCCAGCCGGGAATCTCTTCCAGCACTAGCAATCCATAGTCATCACAGGCATCCAGAAAATGCCGCGACTGCGGGTAATGTGAAGTCCTCACAATATTGCAATTCAGATCATGCTTCAGAATGTACGCATCGCGCTTCTGCACGCGCGCCGGCATCGCCTGCCCCACGAAGGGAAATGTCTGGTGCCGATCCAGCCCACGCAGCTTGATCACTGTGCCATTCAGCGAGAATCCATGATCAGTAAACATCGCCTCGCGAAATCCAAAGCGCCGCGTCTGCTCATCCACCACATCGGCCCCACGCAGAATCCGCACCCGAGCCGAGTACATCTTCGGATGATCCAGGTCCCACAACTCCACACCAGTCAGCGCTGGCATCGCGATCGAAAACTTCTCTGGCTCGTCTGCCGGACCAGCCAGCTTCTGCTCATGCTTCTGCGTCGCCAGCACGCGGTCCCCATCCATCACCGTCGCTTCCACGGTCACCGGCCGCACGCTCTTCTCCGCCGTCTGCAGGTAATACTCGATCGCCAGTTTCGGACTGCCACTCAACACGTCGGACGTTCGCGCCACCATGTTCTCGATAAACACCGAAGGCACCATGCGCAGCGACACCTCGCGATACAAACCACCAAACGTCAGGTAGTCGATCTGGTATCCGAACGGCGGAATATCCGCCCGCTCTGAAGAGTCGACTTCAATCGCCAGCACATTGTCCCCACCCGCATTCAGGTGCGGCGTCAGCTCAAACGAAAACGGAGTATAGCCACCCTTGTATTCGCCCAGCGGCTTGCCGTTGATCCACGCTGTCGTCGCCGTCATCACGCCTTCAAAATCGACAAACACACGCTTGCCGGCAGCCTCGGGAGGCAGCTTGAAATGCCGGCGATACAACGACGTGAAGCAGTAATCCTTCTCATCGAACGAATGCCACGGCAGCTTGATGTTGGTATGCGGCACCACCACCTTCTCCATCGCCGCATCGTCAAAGCCCGCATCATGTCCGCCCGCCAGCACCTTCGGCGAATAGAGCCACCCGCGATTCATCGGCAGCGTCATCCGCCCCGCCGACGCGCTCATGCCTTGCGCAGCAAGCGTGCCCGGCAGATTCGACTCAACCGTCACACCCGCGATCACAGCACTCGATGTCTTCAGAAAATTACGGCGATCCATGCAGAACTCCAGTCTTACAAGACGTTCTTCCACTCACTCGCAGACAATCCTCCGCGACGAGCCATGCTAGCACTGTAAACGCATACATTGCGCCGAGCGAGTTACCTCGCTAGACGCTAAAGCTCTCACATCGAACCAGGCAATGGCCCGCAGACGACTAGCGGAAGCACCCACCAAACCAAAGCAGCAAAGCCGCCTCCGCCCCGTACGACCAGTACCTAGGGTTTAGGGCCGTCTTCCTGCTGAACCGTTTTGCCCTCGCCCGGAAATGGCCAGTTCTTGTCGAGCAATATCTCCTGCTCGCGCTCCGTCTTCGGCACGTTGTTCACTTTCAGATTCTCGAAGAAGTGCACACCCGTCTTCCCCGCTGTTGCCAGGTCCATATCGCCATCGCCATCAAAGTCTTCCGCAAGAAACTGCGTACCCGCGCCCGCAGTCCCGTTGATCGATATCGGAAAGCGCGTGAACGTCCCTGTCGACCGATCGATCTTGTAGTAGTAAATCGTCAGCGGATCATACGAGCCCGGATCATTCCCTGCGTGTCCGCGATACCGCTTGCCCGCCACCAGCTCCATCTCCCCATCACCATCGATGTCCACCAGCTTCAGCGCATGGATCTGCGAATAGGATTCGTCGATCGTATGCTTCACCCAGGTACGACTCGCGCCATCGCCCTTCTGCTCCAGCCAGTACAGCCCATAGCTGTGGCCTTGCCCATAGATGATGTCAAGCTTGCCGTCTTTATTCACGTCATAACCCAGGATCGGAAAACCCGCATCGCCCAACTGCCAGTCCGCGTGCCACTCCCACTTGTCGTTGTTCGCGTCGACATTGCGGAACCATCCATACGGCGTCAACAGGTCCGGCTTGCCATCCCCATCCACATCGGCAACGCCAATGCCATGGCCATCCTGCTCCTTGCCGCCCGCATGATGCACCTTCGGCGTCGGCCCCGCGAAATCAATCCACAACACTCCCGAATGGTTGTAATGCCCGAATGCCAAATCCGGCTTGCCATCGCCGTTGATATCCGCAAACGCTCCACCCTCCGTGTCGTAGCTGTCCGTGATGAAATGCTCTTTCCACATCGTGCCTTCCGGCGCATTCCTGCCGGGATTCTCATACCACCGCACACCATTCAACATCCAGCCCGCCGTCACCACGTCCATCGCACCGTCGTGGTTGACATCAATCGCCCACTCGCCACAATCCGAAACAAATTCATTGATCATGCCGACCATCCGGTATTGATGCCGCTTCCACTCGCCGCCATTCGGGCCGGGATTCTCATACCAGTAGGCGCCACTGAGCAAATCAGGATGGCCATCCCCGTTCACATCGATCGAAGAAATCCCTTCCGCATGATCCGTCCCCAGCCGATGCACAAAAAACGTCGCCTGCGCCACACCGCCCGGCGCCTCACCTGGTGTCGTCTTGCGCGCTTCCTTCTTGTGCTCGGTCTGCGCATGCAGGCCGGTAATAGGGAAAAGGGTAAGCAGCGAGAACAGGACGAATCGAGATATCGCAGAGAACATGGATTGCAAAGGATCACCTCTTCAACAGAGTGAACGTGGACGGACCAGCCGGGCACCATTCAACAACCGATCCATCCTATTACAAGGCCGCAGTAGCCAGCTTCAACCCCGGCAATGAAGAAGGTCCGGCCTTCACTGCTGCCAGTCCGTCGGATGCCGGCGCAGCCACCAGCATGGGCTGCGATCTGCCTGCGGAAAGAGGCTGTTTGAGCAGGTCTCGGCGACCGTGCCCATGTAATCGTACTCAGCCTTGTTGCCCTTCAGCGGCGTCTTCAAGTACTGCTCCACCTGTACCGATCCAAAGGCCGCTCCAAACGTGGACACGTGTGAGATCCGCAAATGCAACCATCCCCAGTCCACCGCATAGACCAGCAGGCACAACGCCAGCATCACCTGAACCGTCGTCCCGACCCGGCGCTTGAGCCCTGCATCCAAATCGTCGTCTCCGACCCTCGAATTCGCCGCCACCACTTTGTCATCTCGACCGTAGCGAAGCCTCACCACTTTGTCATCTCGACCG
>CAZZVA010000233.1:0-4467 GCA_964657345.1 uncultured Acetobacteraceae bacterium
CTGGCTCCAGCCTGGGGTGAAGAAAGTGCATCCGTCCTGCAGACTGGTGCGTATGCCGAGCCTGCCGGCGGGTTACGGCCCTGATTGGATCAAGGCTGGTTCCCGGCATGGCGAACTGACAACGACTCGTAGCCCGTAGCTTTTGTTACATAATGGAGCAGGACCTTACATGGTAGATAAAAAGCAGCCCCCCCGGACAACAACAGGTGTTTTAGGACTGGATGACATTCTTCATGGGGGCCTTCCGAGCGGACAGATGTACCTGCTTGAAGGCGACCCCGGCACAGGCAAGACAACCATCGCTCTTCAGTTCATCCTCGAAGGCGCCAGGCTAAAGGAACGGACACTCTATGTGACTCTGTCCGAATCGAAGGCGGAGCTGGAGTCGGCTGCAGCCTCCCATGGCTGGACGCTGGACGGTGTGGACCTGGTGGAGTTTGTTCCGGAAGAGGCAGCGCTGAGTGCGGAAGACTCCTACACGGTGTTCCACCCCAATGAAGTAGAGCTTGCCAGCACGATCAAGAAGTTGATCGAAGAGATCGAGCGGGTGAAGGCGCAGCGGGTGGTGCTGGATTCCCTGTCCGAGTTGCGGCTGCTGGCAGCAGAGCCAGTGAAGTATCGGCGGCAGCTGCTGGCTCTGAAACGGTATTTTGCAGGCCGCGGGATGACGACACTGCTGCTGGACGATCGCAGCGGCGAAGGCAGTGATGTGCAGCTGCAATCGATCGCGCACGGTGTCATCCGGCTGCAGAAGAATCCTCGGTCGTATGGCATCACCCGTCGCCAGGTGGAAATCTTGAAGGTGCGAGGTTCCGGCTTCCGCGAAGGCCTGCATGACTACAACATCAGTGCCGAGGGGCTGGAGATTTTCCCTCGCCTGGTAGCTGCGGAACATCCTGCTGACTTCGTGGACACGCATCTTCCTGCCGGCACGCCGGCGCTGGACGCCATGTTTGGCGGAGGAGTGGATCGCGGGTCGAGCACGCTCGTAGTTGGTCCAACCGGCGTGGGAAAGTCGTCTGTGGTCATGCAATATCTTGTAGCGGCTGCCGATCGTGGAGAACAGGCAGTCCTGTATTCCTTTGACGAATCGGTGCGGAGTTCCTGCGTACGCGGCGCGTCTCTCGGATTGGACGTAGAAAAGCAGATAGCCAGCGGGAAGCTGTCTGTGAAACAGATCGACCCGGCCGAGCTGAGTCCGGGGGAATTTGTGGCGCAGATACGACGGGCAGTCACGGAACGGCAGGCCCGTCTGATCGTTATCGATTCGCTGAATGGTTTTCTGCACGCGATGACGGGCGAGTCGGATCTGCCGCTGCAACTTCATGAACTGCTTACGTTCCTGGGCGCACGCGGCGTGGCGACCTTCCTGGTGATGACACAGCATGGCTTTCTTGGGGAAGCACGAACCCAGGCCGATGTCAGCTATCTTGCGGATAATGTTTTGCTGATGAGGTATTTCGAGAATGAGGGCTCGGTGCAGCGCGCGCTCTCAGTCATCAAAAAGCGCAGCGGTTCGCACGAGACCACAATTCGTGAACTCAGGCTGGGCAGCAGGGGTGTCGACATCGGTGAGCCGCTTACTCAACTCCACGGCATTCTGACCGGCACACCGGAGACGAGACCCACGCTGAAGGCATTGCAGACTGAATCACGGGACGAGCAAGCCTAGCGTGCCACTGCGTGTAGACCATTTGAAGGTGCTGGTGATTGCCCCGGTGGGCCGGGACGCCAGTCTTCTGTGCGATGCGCTCGCAGGCGCGGGAATCCTCGCCGACGATGAACGTACCGTGGAAAACGCGATCAGCATTCTCGAGAAACAGTCCGTGGGTGCGCTGCTCATCACGGAAGAGATGCTGAATCCGGAGACGATCGACCTGTTATCGATACAGCTCTCGCTGCAGCCTTCCTGGTCGGATCTTCCGGTCCTGATTCTGACAGTCGGCGGATCGGCGACAACCCTTTCGCGCAAACGAGAGCAGGACCGCCTTCCACTTGGCAGCATTACGCTGCTGGAGAGGCCGATCCGGATAGCAACGTTGATCAGTAGTGTGCGATCTGCATTGCGCTCCCGCAACCGCCAGTATCAAGTGCGCGATACGCTGATCGAGAGGGACCTTGCCGAAGCAGCGCGGCGAGACAGCGAGAGCAAGCTGTTGCTGGCGATTGAGACGGCGCGACTCGGTGCCTGGGAGTTGAATATCGCGACGGACGCACTGGATGCGTCGGCGACCTGCCGCCAGCATTTTGACTGGGATGCAGACGTACTCCTGAGCCGAACCGATGCGATGGACCGGCTGCATCCTGAGGACCGCCCCGAAGTGGCGAAACGACTCGCAGCCACAGTCCAGACCGGATTACCGTATGCAGCTGAGTTTCGTGTGGTGTGGAAGGACGGGAGTGTGCATTGGATTTCGGCAAGCGGCCGGTTGCTGGAGAGCGACAAGGGGCGCAGCGGGGCCGCCCCGAATCGTAACCATCCTGTGCGGATCGCCGGCGTGACACTGGACATTACGGAACGGGTATTGTCAGAAGCGGCGCTCCGCAATGCTGACAAGCTTGCACTGGTTGGCCGGCTGTCCAGCTCGATCGCGCATGAAATCAACAACCCCCTGGAAGCTGTGACCAACCTGCTGTACCTGCTGGACAAGTCGGAACTGGGAGGCACAGAGAAAGAGTACGTGAACCTTGCCCAGAGGGAGCTGGCCCGAGTTTCGGATATCACGGCGCAGACTCTTACCTTCAATCGGCAGCAGAATACCCACGAACATGCTGTGCTGACGGTAATCCTCGATTCGGTGATAGCGCTCTACCAGGGCCGGCTGACCACTTCGAACATCCAGGTCATTCGTGACTACACGTATCAGCGACCAATCTTCTGCTATCCCGGAGAATTGAGACAGGTATTCACCAATCTGATCGCGAATGCCTTCGATGCGACCCGGCGCGGCGGCCGGATCATCCTTCGCGAAAGGCGTGCCTGCCATGCGGCTACCGGACGCCAGGGTGTGCAGATAACCATAGCGGATACGGGTTCCGGAATGTCCAGCGAGGTGAAAAAACGCATATTCGAGGCGTTCTATTCGACCAAGGGCAACAATGGCACCGGATTGGGGCTATGGATCAGCCGGGGCATCGTCGAAAAGCATAAAGGTGTGCTGCGCTTCAGTACGTCAACCAGCGAAGCGCATCATGGAACTGTCTTTACGATTTTTCTGCCGGTAGAAACCTAGTTCCGCTGTCAAAGTTCGAACGGCAAGTACGCAGCGAGAGGGCCGTGACGATGTACCAGCCGGAAGAGTACGGCATTGCGCTCTCGTTCATGATTGTCAGCATGCTCTGCTGGGGATCGTGGGCCAACACACTCAAGTTGTGCCCCGGATACAGGTTCCAGTTGTTTTACTGGGATTATGTCTTTGGCCTGATCCTGGGCGCGTGCGTGTGGGGATTCTCGCTGGGGAGCTTCGGCCATGCGGGCAGGCCGTTTGCTGCAGACCTCACTCATGCAGGAAGCCGGTCCATCCTGTTCGCGATGGCCGGCGGCATAATCTTCAACGTCGCGAACCTTCTCCTGGTGGCGGCAATTGATATCGCCGGCCTGGCTGTGGCTTTCCCGGTAGGAATTGGCATTGCGCTCGTGGTAGGCGCGATCAGCAGCTACGTAATTCTGCCCAGGGGAAATCCGATTCTTCTTTTTGCAGGGATAGGATTAGTCGGAACAGCAATAGTGTTGGATGCCATTGCATATCGGCTCCGCGAGACGAGCCGGACTGCTATGAGCCGACGCGGCATTCTGATCAGTGTGATCGCCGGCGTACTGATGGGCACGTTCTATCCATTCGTATCGAGAGCGATGCAGGGTGACTCGGCTGCGGGACCCTATGCGGCGGTCTTTTTCTTCGCCATTGGTGTAGCCGTCTGCGCCATCCCTGTGAACTCCTTCCTGATGCGCATCCCATTGGACGGCAGGGAGCCGGTCTCGATGCGCGGCTACTGGCAGGCTTCGGCAGCCTGGCATTGCTGGGGCATAGTGGGCGGATCCATCTGGTGTACCGGCGCTCTTTTCAATTTTCTTGCTTCGCAGGCGCACATTGTCGGACCGGCAATTTCTTATTCGATCGGACAGGGCGCGACCATGATTTCGGCTGCGTGGGGCGTTTTCGTCTGGCGCGAGTTTGCCAAGGCTCCGGCGCAATCGAGAGTATTCCTCGCCTGGATGTTCCTGTTTTTTCTTTGCGGGCTTACAGCTATTGCGAGTGCCCCGCTTTTCTAATGGGAAACCAATGACCGGATCACGGTGAACATCTTGACCTATCGGAAACCCATCGTTGTCGTCGGCAGCATCAATATGGATCTTGTTTCCATGGCTGCCCGGATTCCCAGGGTAGGAGAGACAATCCTTGGACGCGACTTCCAGACCTATCACGGCGGCAAGGGAGCCAATCAGGCAGTCGCCATTGCCCGGCT
>CAZZVA010000234.1:0-4449 GCA_964657345.1 uncultured Acetobacteraceae bacterium
AGAAAACAAGTGCGATTGCACTTATAGGTCACAACAGTAGTGACAGTTGCAGCGGGCCTGCTGCAGTGGCGATGAACGCCATTGTCTGCGATCCAAAATGGAACGAGTGCGTTGCTGGATCGAAACGGCCTGACAAGCTCTCCACGGAAAAGACATATCCAACTTTTCGCCCACGCATGCCCCAGAGGTTGCAAAGGATGCCGCAGCCCTATGCTTCCTTGCACAACCACTCGGCCTCACGTCGAGACGCACGCCTCCATGAGAAACAGAAGCGGTTACAGTGGGCGTCCTGCGCTGAAGTGTGAGAAGCGGCGCGGATGCATCAGAAAATAAGCCGGGCGCAACCCGGCAAAAAACTTCCTGAATCCACTGCTTTCCGGAGGGGATGGATCATGTTGGCGTCCCCGATAGGATTCGAACCCATGTCTCCGCCGTGAAAGGGCGGTGTCCTGGGCCGGGCTAGACGACGGGGACGCATGCCAGGAATACCGGCGTCAGGCTCAAGACTAGCAATCGCAAAATTGGCTGTCAAAGCGTGCTTTTCACATCGTGCGTCACGCACTGTTGGCAATCCATGTTCACGGCTTTTCCAACAACCGCCGGACCTGTCGCCTCCACCTTATGCTCATTTCATGTTTAGGGATGAAGAGCAGTGAGCACGCTGCGTTCCATGCCGGGTGGCCGGGCGATTCGACCCGAGCTTCCAAAGGGCTCTGGCGGTCGCACGCTTTGCCGCTGGTGCTCACTGGAAGTGCCACCGGGCCGTTATACCTTCTGCTCGGAATGGTGCGTGCACGAATGGCGTCTTCGCAGCAGCCCGGCCTATTTGCGGCAACAGGTATTGCGCAGGGATAAAGGTATTTGTGCACTGTGCTTCACCAATACGCTGTCCGCGTTTTTGCGGATGAAGAAAGCTCGCGGGGAAACCCGGAAAGCCATGCTCGCGGCCTGGGGATTGTCGCGAATGACCAGGCGCAGTTTGTGGGACGCGGATCACATTCTTCCCGTGGCAGAGGGCGGCGGAGAATGCGATCTGGGGAATATCCGCACCCTCTGCATCGCCTGCCACAAGTCCGTGACCCTGCAGTTGCGTGCACGGCTCTCGCAGCAGCGTAGAGCGTTGCAGTCAAAGATTCAGACCTGACGAGAGGCTTGCGCATACTCGCTCATACTCGAGGTAGGAACATCAGTCCAGTTCGGACTGACCTGGGCATCCTGACAACCCCTGCAATTCAAATCAATCCTGCGGACGGCCTGCATCGGGAATAGTTATCTCGACCGAAACGGATTGATCTCCTATAGACTCAAAAGCGCATGCAAGCTCTCGACCAGCTCCTTCTCGATACCCTCAACCAGGCGCTGAACGATCGTCAAATCGCTCGCGGTTTGGCCATTCTCGATGAGAACACCTCCGCATTCGCCAGCCTGACGCCGCAACATCCACTCGCTGCATCCTTCCTGCTTTGTCTCGCACAATGGGTCGACGTCGGCTTCGCGCGTCCACAGCTCTTCCACGACCTCCTGCAGCGCTTCTCCCGCACCGATCGCCAGGACATGCGGGTTCAGGACTACCTGCAGTTGTGCATGGCGGAAGGCTATGCGCTGCTCTCCATTGAAAACGCATCGGGCGCCACCGAGATGCTCGACTTCGTGCTGCGCGCTGAGCATCTTCTCGCGGAAGATCGTCTGGTAACGCTGGCGCATTTCTGGAAGGGACGGGCGCATCGCAAGAAGGGCGAGTATGCCCCCGCGCTGCACCACATCGTGACTGCCCGCACGCTCTCGCAGGTCATGAAGGCGCCGAAGATCACCGCGGTCATCAAAATCCATGAAAGCTGGCTCCTCTTCCAGAAGGACGAACGTCGCGAAGCCATGCGGCTCCTGGACGAAGCAGAAGTCGAGATCCGCACCACCGATCACGCGCTATCCATGGGCAATATTGAATCAGCGAGAGGCAGATTCGTTCGCCGTTCCGGTGAATACACCAAGGCTCTGGCGCACTTCGATCGTGCCATCGCCATCTACTCTGAGCGTCATGCCCAGCATCCGAATCTCGCTCGTGCCCTCACCAATGCCGCTTACGTCAAGCGCCTCATCGCCCTCGATCTCCGAAAGCGTCTGCATGCAGGCAGAGCACGGGGCGCACAGCATGCCCGCTACCTGCAAATCTGCCAGGAAGCACTGGAGCAGCTGCGGCAGGCAGGCGACATCTATTCGCTCCATCACCACCAGGGAGGCACAGGCTCGGTCCTCGTCAATGCGGGCCACCTGCATCTCGACAGCGGCGATATCGACAGCGCTACAGAAGAAGCCATGAAAGCCTTCTCCCTGGGAAAAGAGCGGGGAGATAAAATACTGATGGCGCGCGCCCGCATCCTGCAGGCAGCAGCGTTGAATGCACAGGTCGATGAACAACTCGGCGACGATACCGACGCCGCGGTTCATGCGAATCTTGCTCTGGAATATGCAGAAGAAGCCATCGCTCTTGCACAGCAGACACAGAACAAGCGCCTGCTGACAGGTGCCTACATTGCGCGGGGAGCCACCGCTGCCAACGACTTCTTCCAGGAATGGGACCTCGCGAAGAAGTTCGTCTCGTCTGCCTCGGAACAGATGAGCAAGGACGATCGCGATCATCTTTCCAAAGACCTGGCGACGCTCAAGACGCGCATCCTTCGTGCCTCCGGCATCGACGAAACTCTGCGCAGCTGGAGCGAAGGCATCCTGGGCAGCAAGACCTTTCAGCAGGTCACGGAAGACTTCGCCGAAATCGTGATCCCGAAAGTCTGGGCACGCGAGGGCAGAAAAATTTCGCGGGTCGCTACCAAGCTCTCCATCTCGCCGAAGAAGGTACGTCGCATCCTCCGCAATGCCGAGCTGCTGGAGCGCCGCTGACCTGGCCTGTCTCACCGCATTCAACCAGCGTTCATGCTTCTGCGCAGGAATCCATTGCACCCGCTACCATAAGACCGTGAACCTTCCCGTCCAAGCTCCCGTGCTACCCATGCTGGCCAAGCGAGTTGCCGACATCCCATCCGGTGACACCTGGATCTTTGAGCCGAAGTGGGATGGCTTTCGCGTGCTTGTCTTTCGGGATGGCGACGAGTTCCTTCTGCAAAGCCGCGATGGCAAATCCCTCAATCGCTATTTTCCGGAGTTGCTCGATACGCTTCGATCCCAGCTTCCAGGCCGCTGCGTGCTGGATGGCGAGATCGTGATCGCTGCATCCAGCGGCCTTGATTTTGAGGCCTTGCAACTTCGCATTCATCCCGCAGCTTCCCGCGTCAAGCTGCTTGCAGAGCAGATGCCGGCCTCGATCGTCTTCTTCGATCTGCTCTGCGATGGCGATACCGACCTCACCAGTCAGCCATTTGAGCAGCGCCGCACGCATCTTGAAGCACTGCTCTCACACACAAAACCGCCGCTCCACATCACGCCTGCGACGCGTAGCCATCAGCAGGCCGAAGACTGGTTTCGCCGTTTCGAAGGAGCGGGCCTCGATGGTGTCATGGTCAAGTCACAGCACCAGCCGTATGAGCCCAACAAGCGCACCATGTTGAAGGTGAAACACGAGCGCGATTGTGACTGCGTAGTCGCGGGCTTTCGCTGGCACAAGGATGGTGAGGGAACTGCCGTCGGCTCGCTGCTCCTCGGCCTCTACAACGACGCTGCGGTGCTGGAGCATGTCGGTGTCTGTGCCAGCTTCACCATGGAGAAGCGTCGCCAACTGGTCGACTTCCTCGCGCCCTTCCGGACCAATGCGCTGGCAGATCATCCATGGAAGTCTGCCGAGTCAAGCATCGAGCACCGGCAGCCAGGCGGGCAAAGCCGCTGGAGCCAGGGCAAGGACCTTTCTTGGGAGCCGTTGCGTCCCGAGCTGGTGTTGGAAGTCGCCTATGAGCATATGCAGGGAAGCCGCTTCCGGCACATGGCCCAGTTCCGCAGATGGCGCAATGACAAGCAACCCACGGACTGCACCTACGCGCAATTGGAAGTCGTGCCGCCCCAGGAGCTGATGGAAATCTTCACAGAAAAGCGTTAGCGCCTTACTCGGGATCAGGCTTCGCTGCATCAGCGGGCGACCGGGTCGCATCCTTCCATTCCCGGGTAGGATCCTCATCCGGATCCGGCGTCTCCTGCCGTGGCCGCGATGCCTCCGGAACGTGGCGGAGATTGACCCGGATCCTCGTCCATGTAGCCGAACGTCCCCGCATCCGATCGACCAGGATATCGTCGACCTCCAAGAGCGCAGCAGCTTCCGGGTGCCGCACCTTCCATCTCTGCAGGCCCTCGCGCGCGGCGCTTTCCGAGGGCGAATGAGCGATGACGAGGAGCGGCATCCTGCTGCGCGCAGGCTTCTTCGCTGCCGCACCGCCCACTGATTCCGAATCCGTCGCATCAGCTTTCTTTGCGGTCGTTTTCTTCGCTGCAGCCTTCGCTCTCGATGGA
>CAZZVA010000235.1:0-4428 GCA_964657345.1 uncultured Acetobacteraceae bacterium
TCACCGTCTCTACCCGCGACGAGTGGAAGGCCGAAGCCAGTCGCGCCTACAGTGTTGGAGCGTTCAAGGACAATGCTGACGAGAGCGGACTGCTTTATGACGCGCGGCTCGACACCCCGGCATGGAGAGAACCATCCTTCCCGGATGCTTCGTGGCAGCCGGCTCGCCGCATCGACGCAGAAACTGTTACAGATGAGAACTCAGGCCGCGCCCCTTGGGGGCCAGTCATTGCCAGTCAGATCCCGCCGGCGATGGAAGCCGTCTGGCCAGTACAGGCCATCGCCCGCGCCACACCCAATCTCACCACGACCGCGCCTCTCGCGCGGATTGGCGAGCAACTGCGTCTCCAGGGAGACGGTGTGTTCTCTGTCGACTACGACCGCGTCCTGAGCGGGTACGTTTCCATGAGAGTTCGCGGACCGGCAGGCACCATCATCACCATCGAACCAGCCGAAACCAAGACCTCTTCCGGGCCGATGCGCCCCTCCCAGGTCACGCTCGGAGAGGGAGAGACCATCTTTGAATATCCGGGGTACGACTCGTTTTCAACAATCAAAGTGACTGTATCTCACGCCACCGGGCCCGTTGACTTTAGCGATGTGCGGGCAACTTTCGTCTCACAGCCAGTGAGCTATCGAGGCTCTTTCGAGAGCAGTGACGAAGCCCTCAATCGCGTCTGGAAAGCTTCGCGATGGCTGACCCAGATCTGCATGCAGAACCGGTATCTCGATTCTCCGCATAATCAGGAGCCGCTCGGCGACACCGGCGATTCCATGATCGAATCGCTCGAGAACTTCTACGCCTTCGATCAACCCGCACTCGCACGCCAGGACCTGCGCAAGTTCGCCGGCATCCTCGATCATTTCCACGAGGCCAATTTCCACACCAGCTATGCGCTGCTGTGGCTCCAGATGCTGATGGACTACTACGACTACACCGGCGACGAGGCGTTGCTGCGGGAGATGGCGCCCACCGTGAACCGGCTGCTGGATCACTTCGCTACCTTTCAGGGTGCGAACGGATTGTTGTCAGAGGCGCCTAACTATATGTTCATGGACTGGGTCACGATCGATGGGTTCCCCGGCCATCATCCGCCCGCAGAGATCGGCCAGGGCTACATGACGGCGTTCTATTACCGCGCACTGGCTGACGGGGCGCGGCTCGCCACCATCCTTGGGGACAACCCGCGACGGTTGAAGTATGAGCAATTGCGCACCGGGGTCAAGGTGGCTTTCGAGAGAGAACTGTGGGACGCAAACGCGGGTCTCTACCGCGACGGCAAGCCGCACACCAACCATCAGCCACCGGGCCGCTGGCTGCCGGAAGACAAAGACATTGTGACGCACACGCCGCATGTCAACGCGCTCGCTGTCCTCTACGACCTCGCACCCAAGGCCCGGCAGCCACTCATCCTTGAAAAGCTTCTTGCATCTCCTCGACTCGATGTGCAGCCGTACTTCATGCATTTCATCCTTGCGGCAGAGAACCACGCCGGGGTCTTCGACCGCCATGCCTGGGCCCAGCTGCAGCAATGGCACCTCAACCCGGAGACACGTACCTTTTCTGAGGACTGGAACGCAGGCGACCATAGCCACGCCTGGGGCGGAACTCCACTCATCCAGATGTCTGCCGTCATCCTTGGTGTGACGCCGGCATCGCCAGGCTATAAGCGTGTCACGATCAGCCCCCATCTCGCCGGCCTTGAGTCGGCCAGGGGGATAGTCCCCACATCACTTGGCGATGTTCAGGTTGCATGGACGAAGAAGGACTCACTCTTCACACTCGACATTTCGTCCCCTCCGGACATGCCGATCGACCTCGTTCTCCCTGTCCTCGATTTTGCAAAAGAGACGCTCGGGATCGACGGTCATCCGGCTTCCTCGGAGATGACAGGGGCGGACCGCAAGCTGACCCTCAAAGGCGGGACCCACCACATCGTGGCAGCCGGCAGACTGCCGGATATGGCGTCGCAGGGGTCCAGGGCGCAATGAAGGTCTTCGCAGATCTCGCCGAAGATCACGGCTTGGTCGGGTCGCCGTTCTGTTTCACGTCTCCTGTCGATTCGCCCACCGGTTCGCGGTGGCCCCAGCTGAAGCGTCGACCCACAATTGCTTTCACGATCAGGTGATCGGTAGAACTCGTCGCGCCCACGCCTACACCAAAATTGAACTCCCATTTCGGAGAGACATTCAGATCGGTGGCAACGAAAAATTGCTGTTGCTGATCATGCAGTGTGTCGAACCCTCGAAGGTTCCCATACGCCGCGTAGTACTCGATACCGGCATTGACCTTCTTGGTGAAGTCATAGCCGATCTTGGCATTCGGGGCAAACGTAACTCCCTGGTGAGTTCCGGGGCCGTGCCAGGACCGGTCCACGGCAGGGTTGAACGCCAGGTAGTACCGGCCAGCCTGCTTGTCGATGATGGGGCGGATCTCCCATGTCCAGGTATCGGGAGAGAAACGCGCGCGCTGGTAGCCAATCTCGTTGGAAAGACTGAGCCCGAATGGTAAGTGCCAGCTCTCCGGAGCCCGCACGCGCGGACGAATATGGTCGCCCACCCACTGAACCCCCTGGCCGTCCCGCTCGCTGGTAAAGATATAGAAGCCGACCTCGGACCACCCGGTGACGCCCGCAGTAAGCTCCACAGTCTCGTGTTCAGCATGGTTCGTAGGAAACTCGCCGTTGACTTGAAATCGGGACCCTGGCGCTGCGTTGAATCCATCCACGGTGTAATTGCTATGCAACTCCACCATGACAGTTTTAGGAGCAACGGTATCCGCACCATAGACCTGGATCTCATAATTGTCCTGCGCGTGTGCCGGGCAGACCGCGGCCAGCAGCAGGAATATGCCGCTGGCGATCGTGCATGGTATAAGACATCGTTTGATACTGGTGGACGGATTCGCCATTGCGTCCTATCCTACCCAACTCCGGCCCACTGCATACGGACCCTCCGCCCGGACTCTGCAGGGACATAACCCTCGACATTCGGGTGTGTAGTATTTGCACTTCTGCGCTTACAGGCCTCCGCGCGGGCAGCTTCGTAGAAATTTGAAATGACCTGAAACTAATTGGCAGAACCAGTGTCTACGTTATCGACAAAGAAACTGCTGCAGGAACATGCGTAGAAATATGAGAGAAGAATCGGGACGTCCTGCCCTCTGACGACCGAATCTTCTTGATCAAAAGTTCATCTCTGCTAAGCTATTCGCCATAGCTTAGCGATCGTTAAGGTGGTTCATGTACCTGCGGATAAAGTATTTCGCTGTGACCTGCGCCATGGCTCTGGCTCTTGGCATGGCCCTCGAGCAACGTGCTTACGCGTATACCGATCCCGGCTCGAGTCTTCTTCTCTTCCAAAGCCTGAGCGCCATGTTCACCGGCGGTCTCTTCTACTTTCGCAAGCGCCTTAAGTCCTTGATCATCCAGTCGAAAATCACCCGGTCCAAGCTGGGCAAATCCTCTTCTGTCGGGAATCCCGAATAGGTGGAAGGATTCGCTTCCGGTGCCGCGCACACTACCTTTCGCGATCCCGCTGGCAGTCTTCAGATCAGGCCGGAAGGCGTCTTACGCTCCGTCCGCTCCCCTTATGACGCCGACATCCTGTCCTTCCTCGGCACGCCCCTCGCTGCAAAGCTCGTCCAGCAGCAACGGATCGTATCCAGCGCAGTAGTCAATCCAGGCCGTGACCAGGAGCCGCTGCTCTTACGCCATCCAAGAATTTCGTTCATATCCTATCCTGCAGAATGGCCGCCTCATCTATGGCTGGCGTCGGCAGAGTTGACGCTCTGTCTCTGCGCGGATCTGCTCGAAGAGGGATGGATCCTGAAAGACGCAACCCCTCTCAACATTCTCTTCCAAGGCACGCAGCCCATCCTGGTAGATATCCTCTCCATCCAGCGGGCGGATCTCCGGACACCTATCTGGTTCGCCTACGCCCAGTTCGTGCGCACATTCCTTCTTCCAATGCTGGCGCACTCTCAACTCGGATGGCCTCTACATGCGGTCCTTTCGCGACGGGACGGCTTTGAGCCGGAGGAAATATATGCCGCGTTGCCGTGGACGCGCATCTTCAGGCGCCCTGCGCTGACCTCCGTGACCCTGCCAAACCTGCTTGCCAGGCGAAGCTCCACACTCACAGCAGGCATCACACCCCCCAAACTCTCCGACCCTTCCCTGAACCGTGACATCATCGGGAACACCCTCTCCGGATTACGCACTGCCATGCACAGGGCGATGCCGGCCAGGCAGGCATCCAGGTGGTCCGGCTACGTGGAAACTGCCTGCCACTACAGCGCGGAAGATCATAGCCGTAAACAACACTTCATCAGTTGCATTCTTACGGAGTCTCGCCCCCAGCGGGTTCTCGACATCGGCTGCAACACCGGCGCGTACTCCAGGCTTGCTGCCGATGCAGGAGCAGCCGT
>CAZZVA010000236.1:0-4394 GCA_964657345.1 uncultured Acetobacteraceae bacterium
CCGCGCGAATCGCAAGTCGGTCCACATGTTCGACTTCGAGACAGCCAAGGACAAGGTCCTGATGGGTGCGGAACGCAAGTCCATGCTGCTGTCTGACGAAGAGAAGCGGGTTACGGCCTACCACGAAGCCGGCCACGCCCTGGTCGCCGCTCTGCGTGATCATGCTGACCCGCTGCACAAGGTCACCATTATTCCGCGTGGCATGGCGCTCGGCGTCACCATGCAGCTGCCGACGGACGACAAGCACACCGTCACCAAGGACTATCTCGAGACTCAGCTCGCCATCCTCATGGGCGGCCGCTGTGCCGAAGAGATCTTTCTGAAGCAGATGACTACTGGTGCCGGCAACGACATCGAGCGTGCTTCCGAACTCAGCCGCAAGATGGTTTGCGAATATGGCATGAGCCGCCTTGGACCCCTGACCTTCGGCAAGAAGGAAGAGCAGATTTTCCTCGGCCGGGAGATCGCACAGCACCGCGACTTCTCGGAAGAAACAGCTCGCCAGATCGACGGAGAAGTCCGCAGCCTGGTCGACGCTGGCTACCAGTCTGCTTACAGCATCCTCGATCACAACCAGACCATCATGCATAACCTGGCAGCTGCCCTGCTCGAACGCGAGACCCTCGATGCTGCAGAACTTCGCATGATCATCGAAGGCCGCGAACTGCCGCCGATGAACAACTCAAACGGCCCAGGCAGCGGCGACCCGGAAACGACCAAGGTCCTCAAACCGGACCCAGGCCGTGCTTCCGGCTTCCCGGAAGGCAGTCCTTCACCCGCTTAGTCAGCCCAGCGAACAACCCGGAAGCCCGGCTCCATGCCGGGCTTCTCTGCGTCCAGTTCTGCTGTTCTTCCTGTATCTCCGTTGAGTCGCGGCAGATGCGAAAATAGGCATGGATGCACAAGCTCGCCGTCACCCTGGTTCTACCTATCTTCGGACTACTGGCTGGCTGCGGCTACCACGCTGTAGGCTCGGCCACCCACTTGCCGGCCAATATCCACACCCTTTCCGTGCCTTTCCTTGGGAACCAGACGCAGCGCTTTCACGTGGAAGTGGATATGACCCGCGCCCTGGTCGCTGAACTGAACACCCGCACCCGCTACACCATCGTTCCGGCCGATGCCGCCTCTACAGCCGACGCAACACTCCGCGGTACCATCCTCACAGAGAGTATTGCGCCCTACACCTACAACTCCAACACTGGTCAGACCTCAACCTACCTCATCACCCTGGTCGCCAGCGTCACGCTCGTCGATCGCGACAACCGCGTCCTTTACCAGCATGATGACTACCAGTTCCATCAGCAGTACGAAGCCACTGCTGACCTCGCCAGCTTTATCCAGGAAGATGCCCCCGCAGAAAAGCGCCTCGCCCGGGACTTCGCACAGGCCCTGGTGAGCGATATGCTGGAATCGTTTTGATGATCATCCTCCGCAACCTCGCATGCCACCATTCCGCGGATACTGCGGAATGACAACCGCCAGCAGAACAGCCGGCATGCGCAGCTTCGCCTCCTCCGACCGCTTCCTTACAGAAGTCGAAGCCGCCGCGACCGGCAAATCTCAGCTGCGGCCCGGCTACATCCTGGCCGGTGACGAAACGTTCCTCTATGAACGCTGCCGGCGCGCTGTCATCCTATCGCTGATCGATCCATCCTTACGCGACTTCTCGCTCTCCGACCTCGACCTCGCCGAAGTCTCCATCTTCGAAGCTCTCGACCGTGCCCGTACCCCTTCACTCATGGCGCCGTTCCAGGTCATTTTCGTTCGCAACATCAAAACCCTCTACACCCGCGGCTCCAAGAAAGAAGAATTCGCTGCTCTCGATGCCTACGGCCGCGATCCCAATCCCCAGGCTGTTCTGCTCTTCATCGCCGATCACATTCACATCCCCACCGATCTGCGAAAAATGGACATGCAGGACAAGGACAAATACGAGCGTCTCCGCGAGACTCTCGGCGACTGGTGCGGCACCGTCGAGCTTGCACGCGTCGATGAAGCCGATGCCGCTAAATGGCTCATCGCGTCCGCAGAAGCCGAAGGCGTCACCTTCGAACTCGACGCTGCCCGCGAACTTGCCGATTCGCTCAGTGCCGACATGATGCTCATCGCGAACGAACTCGAAAAACTTCTACTCTACACATCTGTATCGGCAATGGCGACGAATACAGCGATCAAGCGTCCCATCAGCCTCGGCGACGTCGAAACCATGGTGCTGGCCGCCAAGCAGCGCAGCCTGTATGAACTGACGGACGCCATTTCATCCAAAGACAAGCCCCGTGCCCTTGCCCTTCTGGGCGGCCTGCTCAATGCATCGGATGGCGGTGAGGACTCAGCCATCGGCCACCTCTACATGCTCGCCCGCACCTTCCGCCAGATGATCATCATCCTCGAGAAGAATGTCCGCGACTCGCGTGCCATCTGGGCTGTGCTCTGGCAGGGCTTTCGCATGCCGCCCTTCGCAGCGGACGATCTTATCAAGCAGGCTCGCCGCTATAAATCCCGCCGCGAGCTCACCCGCGCCCTCCGGCTCATCGCTCGCGCCGATCTCGAACTCCGCTCCTCCCCACCCGACAAGCGTCTCGTTCTCGAGCGGCTCGTCATCGACCTGGCAAGCGAACCAAAGCCGGACGCCTTCGAAGCATCGCTGCAGTACGCCATGCAGATCTAGCGTCCATTCGCATCTACTCCAGTACCCCCTCCGCAAATTTCTGTTCCGGCCTCGTCGTCAGGGTCACGGCTGCCGCCAGGATCATCGCTCCGCCAAACCACGCCGACGGCCCCAGCGTATCTCCCAGCAGCTTCACTCCCAGGAACGATCCCAGCATCGGCTCAATATTCAGGAAGACCGCAGCACGCGATGCGGGAACATGATTCATCCCCCAGTTCCATAACATCGTCGTACATGCCGTACACAACACCCCGCTTGCCGCCAACGCGATCCATGCTTTCGTGGACACGCCATGCACCGGCGGCAATCCACTCACCACCAATACAAACGGAATCATCATGGCCGTGCCGGTCAGGACACCATACGCCGTCACCACGGCAGGCGAATGCATCTGCATCAAATGCTTGTTCAGCAGGATCCATGCCAGCGAAATGACCAGCGCCAGCACGATCAACAAGTCGCCGGTGAGAGACGGTCCGTGTGCCGAGGCATGATGACTGCCACCCATCACGATCAGCGCCACACCCGCCGTCGACCCCAGCAGTGCAATCCATCCCACAACATCCAGGCGCTCGTTTGTGAACAGGGAAGCGCCGACCCCGAGAATTACCGGCATCGTGCCGACCATCAACGACGCGTGAGAAACCGTTGTCAGTGAAAGCCCGTAGAACTGCACCAGGAACTGCACCGGAATCCCGAGGAACGAAGCCAGCAGCAGCGTGCGCCACTCCTGCATCGCCAGCTTTTCGCGGTGCCGCAGCGCCAGCGGAATCAGCGCCACGCAGGCAAACAGAAATCGCCACAGCACCATGTGGTTCGAGGACATCTCGGCCAGCGCAATCTTGCCGAAATAAAATCCCGTTCCCCACAGGGCGCCAGCCATCGCGCAGGCACCATAGCCCAGCCAGCGTGTTCTCGCTTTCTCCATCAAAAAAGCTGCACTACCAGACTCGGCAGATTTTTTGCGCAACCATTGGCTGCCCCTGTTTGCATCCGAATGCCTTCGCAAACTCCGGCATGTTAACCAGCACACCCTTCGTGCGGATGGCATCCGGCGAATGCGGATCGGTCTGCACCAGCATCCTTACCATCTCCGGCCGTTCGGTCGCGCACCAGTTCTGCGCCCAGCCCAGAAACAGTTGCTGCTGCGGTGTGTAGCCGGTCGCATCTTTCTTCGCAAGATCGACTCCAGTGCGACCCGCATCCGCAACCAGCGCCATCAGCGCAAGCCGCAGTCCGCCATTGTCCGCAGTATTCTCACCCAGCGTCAGCTTGCCATTCACGTGCAGCGTGTCGACGGCTACAAAGCTGCTGTACTCATTCACCAGGCAGTCCGTGCGCTCTGTAAATTTCTGCTTGTCTTCTGCTGTCCACCAGTCCTTCAGATTGCCCTGCCCGTCGAACTTGCGACCCTCATCATCGAATCCATGCGTCAGTTCGTGGCCGACGACAGCCCCGATGTGCCCATAATTGGAGGCATCGGAAGCATTCTTGTCGTAGAACGAAGGCTGCAGAATGCCAGCAGGAAAATTGATCGTGTTCATACTCGGATCGTAGTCCGCATTCACAGTCGGCGGCGTCATGTCCCACTCACCCTTGTTCACCGGCTTGCCGATCTTGTTCAACTCATACGCAGTTGCAAATTCGTGGGCCCGCATTGAATTGCCGATCGCATCGCCGCGCTCTACCTGCAAAGACGAATAGTCACGCCATTTATCCGGAT
>CAZZVA010000237.1:0-635 GCA_964657345.1 uncultured Acetobacteraceae bacterium
ACCAGTCCCGGCTTCAGCTTCTGCGCCTGCCGTATTTCGCGTACCGCGAGATCGAATTTCTTCTCCTGGAAATAGATCAACCCCAGCGTCGCATGCACTTCTGCCACTCCCGGCTCCAGCTTTGCGAGAGCGGCAAAGTTCGTCTCGGCGACTGGATATTGACGCGCGGCCAGCGCCTTTTGTCCATCTTCCGAATACCGAGTCACCACTGCATCGTCCGCTTGAGCCCAACCAATCTGGCAGGCAATCGTCATGGCAAACACCGCTGTGAACTTACGAATGTGCCCTTGAGTCATGGACGCCAGTCTATCTCGCACACACGCACAGAAGCCACGCCGTCAAGCGTGGCTCCTGTGAACTTGAAGGTCAACCAGTAGTTAGAAACTGATTTTCCCACTCAGTTGCAGAATACGTGCTGGAGACGAACTGGTAATCAATCCTGCCGTTGAATCCCCAACGCCGTTGTCGATTGCTGATCCACCGCCCGAACCGCCTGTCGCCAGGCCGCCCACACCAATCGCATACTGGTGATGGTTGAAGGTGTTAAAGGTGTCAAACTTGAACTGGAACTTGACTGCCTCCGTAATCGAGAAGTATTTGCTGAGCCCCATATCGAAGTTATTGAGACCCGGTTG
>CAZZVA010000237.1:645-4371 GCA_964657345.1 uncultured Acetobacteraceae bacterium
GGCGAAGGAAATTACGCGAGGTATTGCCGAGCACTCCAATCGCCGGCTGTGTAAAGCAAGTCATATTCAAGCGTTGGAATTTTGCACTTAAACCGCCATGAACATTACAGCCGGGTGCGAGGTTTGCACGCTGGAATTGCGTATCCAATACACCCTGAGCATCGCTCGCCGTAACACTGAAGGGAAAACCAGTCTGAAGCGTAGTAATTCCAGTAAGCTGCCATCCGCCGACTGCCAAATCGGACAACCGACCGATGCCATTCATGTATTTCTTGCCGCGTCCCACGGGTAGTTGATACACATAACTCGCTACGAAGCGGTTGTCGACGTCAAAGTCGGAAGGTCCGTAATCCAGCTGTGGATTGTGGTTGTCTTCCGTGCCCTGGTAGCCGCTGCCAGTCGCTCCCACACCCGCAGCAGCCGACTTGTCATCCATGCTCTTGGCCCATGTGTAGATAGCCGTGACAGCCAGGTCTGTAGCACGATGCTCGAACTTGATGTTCATTGCGTTGTAGTTCGAGTACCCGCTCCAGTCGCTATCAATATAAAAGCCGGTGAAGTTGGGATAAGGCAACCGCGAGGATGTCGTGCAAGGCGCCACCTTCAGATTTGGATAGGTCGGATTCGCCGGGTTGGGACCTGGGTCCTGGCAGAACGCCAGGCTAGCAGCCGGTATGCCATATGGTTGAGCAATATTACGGCGATCAAGAAGGTGAGTTCCCTTCGTCCCGACGTAGTTCACCTCGATCGTCGTGTTGTTTGCCAACTCATGCTCAATTGACAGTGTCCGCGACTGAATATACGGGTTGCGAGGATTCTCTGATTCAATCACTGCAATGAACGAGAGAGTTGACGCAGGGAACGGTCCAAGCGTGCCGTAGCTCGGGAACAGATCGTTCGTCAATTTCGGCCGCGTCGTATCCTGTGTCGGATTCAGACTGTTCCGGATGCTGTATGGATAGATATCGCCGGAATCGTCAATCTCGCGTCCTTCCGACGAGTCAAAGAAGATACCGTATCCACCGCGGACAACAGTTTTGTCCCCCGGAAGCCGGTAGGCAAATCCCAGTCGCGGAGCAAACGGCGTCTTGGAACCTCCATGCGGCACCTTTCCGCAGTAGCGAAGGATTGGACCGGTTGTTGCATTTCCGCCCGGTGCCACTCCATTGGTACTCAGAGTCTTATCGGCATAGCACAGGCCGCCCAGGGCATTGGTAGTGTCACGCCAGAAGAAATGATTCTGCTTTTCATAGGCTGCCGGACGGAAATCCCAGCGAAGACCGATATTTAGTGTAAGTTGCGAATTGAACTTGAAGTCGTCTTCAACATACGGCGCAAAGTAAGCGAAGATGTGAGTCTGCGGATTGCCGGCCTGTGTCGTCGGGCTCAAAGGCCCCGGAACATAGCCCGCAGCACTGTTGTAATAACCAAGCAGCATGTCAGCAACGGCATTGCCCGTACCGCAAAGTCCTGAGGCATTCGTGCAGCTGTTGTTGCCGTTATTCGTCAACACGGTCGCTGCGGAGAACCCAAAGTCGCCGTAGAAGTCGTCGTCCAGGTTGCGGATCAACTGCCAGCGCCTATAGTCTGCACCGGCACTAATCGCATGCCGCCCATGAATCGTTGTGAAGGAATCGGCGAACTCCCAGGAAGGATTATCCGATCCCGTGTACGCGTTGACCGGACCGCCCGTCCCCGTATATTGCGACAAACCAATATTGGGCCAGGTCTGCTGCAGGGCCGCAAAGTGCTGAAAGACTCCTGTCTCACCCAGTGCGGAGACAACCGAAGCCGGTGGCGCTGGTGCTCCCTGCGGTGCCTGCGCATCGAGGTAGCCGAAGCGGAAGTTGTTCACGCTCGTCTTGCCCAGGCTGATGGTATGCGAGATCGCCCAGTTCTTCTGTGTTTCAAACTGCGTTTCCGTACCGTAATTCAAGGTGCCGGTGTTCAACGAATTGTTCTGGTACTTCGAATACGTAAAGCGACCGAACACCGAACCGAGCCGCTTCAGGTTCTGGTCGCCGCGGTAGGTCTGCTGATTCGTTGTCAAAGGCAGACCATAATTATGAAAGTAGTTCGTCACACCTTCACCCGCACCTGCGACCGTCGGAGCGGCCCAGTAGTGGTTCGCGATTGCTACCTGTGCGAGTCTTGCCGTGATGCGCGTGGAAGGAATCATGTTGCCTTGAAATGGCTGACCAGTTGCAGGATCCACTGGCATACAGTTCTGGCCATTGCTCAGCAACGTCGCGCAGGCCGGCGTTCCGTATGCGGGCAGTGGAGCGCCAGTGTTCGTTAGTTCATTCGAGAAATCACCGCCCAGGACCGCCGGATTCGGCAAACTCGACTTCACGGTAGTTCCGTTATTGATCCGCCACCCTTCATAGTTCGCCATCCAGAACGTTTTGTCCCGGCCGTCATACAGCTTCGGGATGTACACCGGGCCATCCGCAACAAATCCGAACTGATTCTGCCGTAGCACCGGGTTCGATGTCGGCGTGTTACCGGCATAATCCGTAGCCGTCGCAAAGGGCTTCGCGTCAAAAGCATCGTTCCGATTGAACTCAAACACCGCGCCATGAATCCGATTCGTACCGCTCTTGCTGATCAGGTTGATCTGGCTCGCACTGAAGCCATACTCAGCCGAATACGTGCCGCTCTCCACCTTGAATTCCTGGATCGCATCCTGCGACAGAATGACTGCCGGCGTCACCAGTGCCTGGTCTGTATTGATCAATCCATCCAGCGTGTAGTTGTTGCCTTCCGGCCGGCCGCCATTGATGCTCACGGCATTGCCCTGCCCTTGCCGCATCGTTCCCTGCTCACCACCGACCGTCACCGCACCAGCGCCGATCAGGAGCAACTGCATGAAGTTGCGCCCATTCAGCGGCAGCTCTTCTACCTGCTTCTGGCTCACCAGCTGCGACAACGCCGACGAATCCGTATCCAGCGTCACCGCCTGCGCCGTCACCATCGTCTCCTGGTTCACCGATCCCAGCTTCATCGTCAGGTTCACGCGAACCTTCTGGTCCACGGCCAGCACAAACTTGTCTGTCTGCGTCTTCTGGAAGCCCGGCGCCTGCGCCGAAAGCGAGTAATTCCCTGGGTTCAACGAGGGAGCATTGAAGTCGCCCGCACTGCCGGAGGTCGTGTTATACGCCTGCCCGGTATCCACATTCAACACAATGACGGTAGCATTCTGCACAATAGCGCCTGAAGCATCCGTAATCGTTCCAAGAATGGAACCAGTGGCTCCGCCCTGGGCCAACAGGCGTCCCGCGGTTAGAAGTAAACATATGCTCAGGATCCAGAGCCGCTGCAGTCTCATTCGATGCTCCTCCAGAAATCCGGGACAGACCCGGTGTACCCACTGCACCTGCTTGGTGTTCTTCCGCAGGGATTTGATCTTGAAACCTGCCTCCCATGTGAGCGCGTTTGCACGTCCTCAAAGACATAGGAAACTGTTTCTCTATTGCAGCGCGGAAGGTAGCGGGTGACGAATATGACTGTCAAGAAAAAAACACAGGCCGACTGTGGAAGGTCACCTGCCCCTCCACACACTCACCACAATCGCACAATGATCACGGGTGTGGGCAAAGAGAACGGAGATCTGTCGGAATGCTCTTCCAGAATAGGAATCCGAGTTCGGACCTTCCTGAAAGTGTCGATTCACTTGAAACTTTCATGATAAATTTCATCGACTTTGAGCAGCCTGCATTACCCTTG
>CAZZVA010000238.1:0-4350 GCA_964657345.1 uncultured Acetobacteraceae bacterium
CCTTCAACAAGCACTTCAAGGGATCCCCGATAAAGCGCACCAAGTTAAAGGGCATGCGACGAAATATCGCGATCGCCATTGGGAACACCGGTGATGGCCGGTACAGGGACAAGCTTCAGGAATGGAGCAGGTCCGAAGACCCGGTTCTCAGCGAGGCAGCAACCCAGGCCTTGGCTCGGATCGATTCATCGCATGCTTCTGAAGACCATCTGAAATAGAAAGGCCCTCCAGCAAAGGGAAGGCCTGAACGATAAAGCATTCTTTAGAAAGTTTCAGCCGCTCAGATCTAGCTGTTGCGGCTTACGTTCGCTGCGTTCAGGCCCTTCGGACCCTGCTGACATTCAAACTCGACTGGTTCGCCTTCGTTCAGCGTTTTGTACCCATTCTCCTGAATTGCTGAGAAGTGGACGAATACATCTTCCCCGGTCGAACGCTGGATGAAACCATACCCTTTTGCGCCATTAAACCACTTAACGACCCCATTTTCCTTCACGTGAACTCCTTAGCTCCGCTGTTTTAGTCCTCGAATACCCCAGAAACACGACAAGCTATCGGCGCGGCAACGCGGCGATAGCTTGAACAGCTTTGAGGACACTTCTCGAACGGTGGGACAAGTAAATCAAAACGGCCTTCCAGAACGGTACTGCCGGCAGCTCGGTGAGACTGCCGTTGTCTATTTTTATGTCAGGATTTGCCCTGAAAGGCAACATTAAATTTCGCCGTCCAGCGAATTGGCCGGGCGAAGAAAACGGTAGCAAAGGCCGACGCTGACGCCTGCAAAAAGCAAGCGAACCCGGGCTTGGTTCTCCCACGCTGCGGCCGCGGCCAACATGCCCCGCAAGATGCAGTGCAATTGCCACGGCACCATGATCGAATCAGGGCGGATACTATGAGCGTGCTTTCCATCCTGCCGAACACCAGGCCTTCCCAGGCTCCCGGCCCGGCCGCGCCGATCGAGGCTCCCGGCCCGGTGGCGCTGGAGACAAGACAGGATCTCCTCGCCCAGGTCGCTGCTCTCGCCCGCTATCTCGCACAGACAGAAGTACATACCTACGCCTTCAGCGTCGCCGCCAATGCCATCCTTTCCCTCTTTCCTTTTATCGTGTTGATGTTCACTCTCGCCAGGAAGGTCTTCCATTCGCATGCCATGGAGAGCGTCATCGGCGATGAGATCCGCTACTTTCTGCCGGCAGGGCAGGAGTTCGTCGTCAAGAACATGAGCCTGGTCGCCAACACAAAAAGCGGTGTCCAGATCGCCTCCGTACTCATGCTGCTGGTCTCGTCGACCGGCGTCTTCCTACCACTCGAGGTCGCCCTCAACCAGGTGTGGGGTGTCCGCAGGAACCGTTCCTACCTCATGAACCAGCTCTTCGCGCTTGGCTTGGCCTTCAGTATCGGGACGCTTGCTCTGCTCTCCGTAGCCTTCACTGCCTCGCAGCAGTCGTTGATGCGCATCCTGTTTCTCGGCCACACGCAGAACCTGGTCTTCGGGTTCCTCGCTCACTGGCTTTTACAGATCTCGGCAGCCATTTCGAGCGTGGCTCTCTTCTTTATCATCTATTGGGCCCTTCCCAACCGGAAGCTGCCTGTACGAGCAGTCCTGCCCAGTGCCATCGTTACCGGCCTGCTGTGGGAGCTGGCAAAACTGCTCTACGTCGCAGTCCTGCCGCTGCTCGATTTCCACGCCGTCTACGGCCCATTTTCCATCTCTGTCAGTCTCATGATGTGGGCCTTCCTGAGCGGCCTGCTGCTACTGGCCGGCGCCCATTTCTCCGCCACCCGCTACACCCGCAGACTGGCAGCCGAGGCCGCTCGCGAAGCAGCAGGCACCGCCTCCTCAATCCCGGCTCTTCACCTCTAATCCCCAGACGTTCTCGGCCTGGTCCCCGCCGCATGCCGCGCCCTACGCTGATACACTCACGTCGAGATGCCAAGCTACCTGCGCCAAGCAGAGAATGCCGTCGCGCGCCGCCTGCGCCGTAATCCGCCTGCAGGCTTTGTGGCGCGTTCCGCCTTCTGGCTCACCGCCATAGTCCTCGTTCTCATCACGTTGCGGACCCTGCATGTATGGCGCGATGACACTGCAGACGCCTTTCTATTTCTCGTCTCCGTCCCGCTCACCATCTTCGCCATCATCCTCATCTGGCGCTGGACCTTCCGCAACCTGTTATGGCGGGTACGGAATCGGCTGATCGTTACCTACCTGCTTATGGGCCTGGCGCCGGTCGTCCTTTTCGTTACCCTCGCTTCCATTGCGGCCTATCTTTTTTCCGGACAATTCGCCACCTTCGCAGCCACGGCCGAACTCAACTCGCAGGAACAGCGTCTCAGCGCCGAGAACATGGGCTTCGCCATCCACGTCGGCCACGTCATCGAGGCAAATCCAAAGCTGCATACCCTGGAACTGCCGGAATCAGAAGAGGCGGCAACCGCCGACGGCGTGGCCGTGGCTGCTCGCAGTACTTCAAAATTCCCGAACATCCACGCTCTCGAAGTCAGTGCTGAGTCAGACGGGATGCCCATTGTCCTGACCACCGGCGGCAAGGTCATGGTCAGCGATATAAAGCCACCTGCCTGGATCGCACCCGGCTTCCATGGCCTCGTCATGGACAACGGCCATCTCTACTTCCGCGCAGTCGACAACCACGTCTCCGGCACGCACAAGGTAGTCCTCGTCTCCAGCCTGCTCGTCAGCAGCGCCATGCTTGAGCAGATGGCCAGAAATCTCGGCAGCATCAGCATCATGCCGGGCTTCACCCATTTGAACGACGATCCGAGTGATCCCGAGTTCAAGTACCAGCGCAACGGCCCACCCCGTTCCGACTCCGATCACGACGACCAGGTTCATCTCTCAGGCGGCAAACTTCCGCCGGCCGCCGCCTTTTATGACCAGACAGTCGTCTTCACTGCTCCCCTGGCGATTGTGAACTGGGAGACCGGTCACAAGGAACCGAGCCGCCTGCTGCTCAACGTCACTTCCCGTCCCACTCTGCTGTATCAGCGTCTCTTCGGCAATTCCGTGCAGCTCGGGGTCGTGGTACGCGATGCCCTTATCACCATCGCCATCCTCTTCGGCGTCCTCGAACTCACTGCCTTCATCATGGCCATCGGCCTCAGCCGCACTATCACCCAATCCATTAGCGATCTCTACAGCGCCACGCGCGCCATCGACAGCGGCAACCTGGAGCACCGCATCACCGTCCGGCGTAAAGACCAGCTCGCTGCTCTCAGCACCTCCTTCAACGCCATGTCGAAGTCGCTTTCTCACCTGCTCGAACAGCAGCGGGAAAAAGAGCGTCTGCTCTCCGAACTCTCCATCGCGCAGGAAGTACAGAACAACCTGCTGCCCCAGGGACAGATCCGTCTGCCCATGCTGGAGGTTCACGGCGTCTCCAAGCCGGCTCGGGGTGTCAGCGGCGACTATTATGACTTTCTTCTCACCGGCAGTTCGCAGCTCGCACTGGCACTGGGCGACATCAGCGGCAAGGGCATCTCGGCCGCCCTGCTGATGGCCAGTCTCCACTCCGCCGTTCGCGCCTATCGCTACGGCGACAGTGACTCCAACGCTCCATTGCTGGATGGCGAAGCCAACCTGCTCGCCCATCCCGCAAAAATGCTCGAGCGGCTGAACCGGCACCTCTACACCAGCACCCAGGCCGCCAAGTACGCCACTCTCTTCCTCGCGCACTACGATGGTGCCGACCAGTCGCTCACCTACTCCACGGGCGGCCAGCTTCCTCCCCTGGTCCTGTGTGCGGACAACGAGGTCAAACGACTCGATTGCGGCGGCTCCGTCGTCGGCCTTCTCGACGGCATGAAATACGAACAGGCCACCATCACCATGTCACCCGGCGATATCCTCATCATCTACAGCGACGGCGTCACCGAGCCCGAAAACGAGTACGGCGACTTCGGCGAAGATCGACTGCTCGACCTGGTCAAACGCAATCGCACCCTCAGCCTCGAAGCCATCTCCAACAGCATCATGCAGGCCCTCACCACCTGGATCGGCGAACAGGAACAGCCGGACGACATCACGCTCGTGCTGGCAAGGCAGCTTTAGCATCTCGCCGAAAGACTTGGCCTTGCTGAAAGAGCATGACCTCCGCTGTTCCAAAAAGTGGCAAGGCAGCTCTCGGAGGTTGTCGAATTAGCCTGCCGTGCGGAAGGGTATGGCTTCAGCCGTGCCGTATTACGCTTCTATGTCCACGCGGCTTCAGCTGCTGGAGGTACGATCTGAACTTTCCGACAGCTTCAGCTGCTGGAGGTACGATCTGAACTTTCCGACAGCTTCATGCAGCCGAGTCGCAGTCATCTACTGTTTGACCTTGAAAGCCTTCACCACCACGT
>CAZZVA010000239.1:0-4268 GCA_964657345.1 uncultured Acetobacteraceae bacterium
GCAGTCGGTGATTGGTCATGATCGCGTTGCGACACCCGCAACTATTCCTCTGACAGTCGAAGAGGCCCTGAAGGCGTCTGGCCAGTACACTCCCCAGTTTTACTGCTTTGGCATTGCCGCACTGGATGCCAGTGCAGAGGCTCGCGAGATTGCTGAATTCAATAGGGCGAAGTGGGCGCTCATTCCTCGCGGTGCGGCGGTGGAGATGACAGAAACACAGGCCGAGATTGGACCATACCTCGGCATTGCACTTCCTTACCGGATGCAGCATGAGCCTTACAAGGTGGGCCCGCGCTTCCGCAAGAATCTGCAGGACGCGTGGCGCCCTTATGCTGTGCTCGGGGAGTACGAGATTTACCAGCGTCGTTGAGCCGCCGGGCATATGAGGATGGAGCGGGATATGATGTAGCGACTTCTCGACGTCCGCTTGCGACGTTTTATTCCAGGAGACCCTTTTCCATGCCCCGGTTCATGACTAATCTTCTTTCAGCATCCTGCCTGCTTTCGGCGCTTTGTATGTATGGCCAGTCGCCGACACTGCTGGTGGATGCGGACCATCGCCAGGCTACGAGCTTGAATGGTGACTGGCACTACATTGTTGATCCCTATCGCAACGGTCTTGGCGCGCCGGGGTCCACGCCGAACGTGAAGCAGGATATGCCAAGTGAGACGGGCTTTGCGGCCAATAAGCACTTCGACCTGGGCGGGCCGCTGCTGGAGTATGACTTTGCGAAATCACCGACACTGAAGGTGCCGGGTGACTGGAACACGCAGGCAGCGAAGCTGTACTACTACGAAGGCCTGCTGTGGTATCAGCGCGACTTCGAATATCACGCCAGGCGCGACCACAAAGTGTTTCTGCATTTCGGCGCGGTGAATTACCAGGCTTCCGTGTTTGTGAATGACAAGCATGTGTGTGAGCACGAGGGCGGCTTTACAGAGTTCGATTGTGATGTAACGGAGGCATTGAAGGACGGCAGCAACTTTGCGGTGATCGCGGTGGACAACACGCGCAAGCCGGAGCGGGTGCCCACCATGAAAACGGACTGGTGGAATTATGGCGGGATGACGCGCGATGTATCGCTGATTGAAGTACCCAGCAGTTTTGTAGATGACTACGGGATGTCGCTCGATCGCGGCGATGGTGCGGACAGTCACGGTCACATTTCGGGGTATGTGCATGTAGCGGGGGCTGCGGCCGGGAAAACAGTGACGGTGCGGATTCCGGAACTGAAGATCAGCAAGACCGCCGAAACCGATGGTAGCGGCAAGGCCATGTTCTCGCTGGAGGCTGCGGGTCTCGAGCGCTGGTCGCCGGAACATCCGAAGCTCTACAAGGTAGAACTTGAAGCCGGCGCAGACAAGCTCAGGGACGATGTTGGCTTTCGCACCGTAGAGGTGCAGGGCGAGAAGATCCTGCTGAATGGCAAGCCGGTTTCCCTGCGCGGCGTGTGCGTTCATGCAGAGGCACCGTACCGCACGGGCCGTGCGAATACCGACAAGGACATGCAGACTCTGCTGGACTGGGTGCACGAACTGAACGGAAACTTTGTGCGCCTGGCTCACTATCCGCACGACTCGAAGATGACACGACTGGCGGATAAGATGGGCATCCTGGTGTGGTCGGAAGTGCCGGTGTACTGGGGCATTCACTGGGAGAGTGACGCGACCTTTCAGATCGCAAAGCAGCAGCTGGATGAGGAGATACGCCGCGACCGGAACAGAGCCTCGATCATCCTGTGGTCGGTCGCGAATGAGACGCCGATCAGCGAAGAGCGCACAGATTTTCTGCATCGGCTGGCCGAGGAAGCGCGGTCACAGGATGGAACGCGCCTGATTACGGCGGCGCTGTTGCCGCACCAGGAAAAGAACCCTGATGGAACAAAGACGATCATCCTTGACGATCCGCTGGGCCAGTATCTGGACGTGATTGGGCTCAACGAGTATGTGGGTTGGTACGGCGGTGTTCCGGAGGACCTGCGCACTCTGGTGTGGCAGGACCCGCTGCACAAGCCGGTGATCGCAAGCGAATTCGGCGCAGGTGCAAAGGCCGGATTGCATGGGGACGCGAATGCCAAGTTCACGGAAGAGTACCAGGCGCGGGTCTATCGCGAGCAGATGGCGATGTTCGCCAAGATGCCGTTTGTTGCCGGAACCACGCCGTGGATCTTGATGGATTTTCGTTCGCCGGTGCGCTTGCTGCCGGGCGTGCAGGATGATTTCAATCGCAAGGGGCTGATCTCCGACCAGGGGCAGAAGAAGGCGGCGTTCCAGGTGCTGCGCGATGTGTATGCGGCCAGGGCGAAGGCTGGGCAGTAGGCTCGGTGCGCATGACGGTGGTGAGGCTTGGAAGAGTGAGATCTCTCCACTGCGCTTCGCTTCGGTCGAGAGGACAAAAGGGGGCCTTTGATCGCGATGACGATGGGCGGCTCCGTTCTGGCCGCGTTACCGAGCGTTGGCCTCGCTTTGGTCGAGATGACGAATCTGCTGAGAACCTTTGTGCTCACGAATAGTTGATGAGAGTGCAGGTAGAGTGAAGCGGAAGCTGCATCGTATCTCGCAAAGGCGGATTGACGATCTCATATGGCGATTCTCGATGTACTGTTTGGGCGGCCACTGGCGACGGCGGAAGAGGGGGCCGAACATGTGGGCCCGGTATCCGGGGTGCCGATTTTCGGACTGGATGCGCTGAGTTCTGCTGCGTACGGGCCGGAGGCGGCGCTGACGCTGTTAATCCCGCTGGGCTTGGTAGGTGTTCACTACATTGTGCCGATTATTGCGGCCATCCTGGCGCTGCTGATCATCGTTTTCTTCTCCTATCGCCAGACAATCGATGCCTATCCAAATGGCGGCGGTTCCTACACCGTTGCTTCGGAGAACCTGGGGGCGCATGCCGGACTGCTGGCGGCTGCGGCGCTGATGATCGATTATGTGCTGACGGCTGCAGTCGGCATCTCAGCCGGCGTGGGTGCGCTGGTCTCGGCGCTGCCGAAACTGCAGCCGCATACGCTGGGTCTGTGCCTGCTGATCCTGCTGATCCTGACCATTGTGAATATGCGGGGCGTGCGCGAGGCGGGCGTCTTCTTCACAGCGCCGACTTATCTGTTTATCGCCACGCTGCTGATCCTGATTGGCGTGGGCTTGTTCAAGGCGGTGGCGGCTGGCGGACACCCGCACGCGGTTGTGGCGCCGCCGGCGTTCCCGGCTTCTGTGGGGACGCTTTCACACCTGGCGATGGTCTGGCTGCTGATCAAAGTCTTTTCAAGCGGGTGCACCGCGATGACGGGCGTGGAGGCGGTAAGCAACGGGACGCCTGCCTTTCGCGATCCGAATACGAAAACAGCCAAGACGACCCTGACGATCATTATTGCGACGCTGATTCTGCTGCTGGCCGGCATTGCGTTGCTTTGCCGGGCCTACGGAGTGGGGGCGACTGACCCGAGCGGCTCAAATTATCAGAGTGTGTTGTCGATGCTGCTGGGTGCGGTGATGGGACGCGGCTGGTTCTACTACCTGACGATAGGAGCGATCCTGCTGGTGCTGTCGCTCTCTGCCAACACGGCATTCGCGGACTTTCCGCGGCTGACGCGGGCCATTGCGATGAATGATTACCTGCCGCATGTGTTTATCGTTCGCGGCAGGCGGCTGCTGTATTCGCATGGCGTGTATGCGCTGGTCGGATTTACGGCCGTCTTGCTGATCGTGTTTCGCGGGGTGACGGACAAGCTGATTCCGCTCTACGCGATTGGCGCATTTACGGCGTTCACCCTGTCGCAGGCGGGCATGGTAATGCATTGGCGCCGCAACAAGGAAGCGCACAGCGGCTCGCACATGTTTGTGAACGGGCTGGGTGCGGTGGCGACGGGCATCACGACGGTAGTGGTGCTGGTGGCCAAGTTTGTGGATGGCGCCTGGATCACCGCGCTGCTGGTGCCGCTGCTGATCTTCACCATGTTGAAGGTCAAGCGGCACTACGAGACGATTGCGCATGAGGTAGAGCATCCCGCGGCGCTGACGACGATGGATATTGAGCCGCCGCTGGTGGTGATTCCATTCGACCGGTGGAGTCGCATTACGGAAAAGGCGATACGGTTTGCCCTGATGCTCTCGAACGATGTGCATGCTGTTCACGTGGACACGCATACAGATGAGGAAAGCAAAGAACAGTATGAGCAGGGCGGAACATTTCGCAAGGTATGGGAAGAGAAGATTGAGCGACCGCTCAAGGCCGCCAATCTGGTCGTGCCGGAGCTGGTAGTGGTGAAGTC
>CAZZVA010000240.1:0-4161 GCA_964657345.1 uncultured Acetobacteraceae bacterium
ATTCAGCAAGGGCGCCGAAGGCTCTGTCGACCTGGCGACTGCCCTGGTCAAGCTTATCGACGAGCATCCGGATGCGCCGGTCCAATCCGTGTACACCGCGACTGATCCTCTGAAAGCCAAGATCGAGAAAGTAGCAACAAAGATCTACGGAGCCGGCTCTGTCGCCTACTCTGCTGAAGCAGAATCGCAGCTGCAGCACTTCAGCGACTGGGGCTTTGCCGGCCTGCCGGTCTGTATCGCCAAGACACAGTACTCGCTCTCGGACAATCCAAAACTGCCTGGCTCCCCGACGGGCTGGACGCTTAACATCACCAGCGTTTCGCTCTCCGCAGGCGCCGGCTTCCTGGTGGCCATTGCCGGCAACATGATGCTGATGCCGGGCCTGCCGAAGGTCTCTCGCGCTGAACGCATTGATGTTGACGCGAATGGAGAAGTGATCGGACTGACGTAACAGGCCTGCCGCTAAATCTTCACATCGCTCGCTGTATCCAGTTGCTTGTCTTTGACTGTCACGCTGCCGAACGTGCGGAAGTTGCGCACATCGTGCAGCGCAAACGCCGGCACCTCGCGGGGTGTCCGCACCCGGAAGAAGTCGGCGCCATCCACATCCATCAGCCAGAAAGCCGGCCGCTGATCGGCCTTCTGCACGGCCACTTCGACATTCGACATCTCCAGGTTGCGCGCATGCCGGATGAAGAAGCCCGCAGCCGGCACCTTGCCGAACATGTCCGGCTCAGGATAGCTCGCAGCTTTTTCCTGCGGCTGCAGTGCAGCCATCTCAGCGGTGCCGCCCCCCATGTGCTCGAAATAGACATTGCTGATCTTCACATCCTCGATCATGTGATCCGGCACGCCGCTCAGGATCGACGCATAGTCAGTGGACGCGGCATGGCAGGTGATGTTGCTGATCAGGATGCGCTTCATGGTGCCGACGACGGCATCCTTCGGTCCCCGCATGCGCGACCCGAGCCGCAGAAACAGCGGCCCGCTCCGTATCTCGCGCATGGCGATGTTGGTGATGGTGATGTCCTCGCACAAGGCGCCGTCTTCGCTTTCCAGGGCCAGTCCCTGGCAGCCTTCAAAGGTGCAGTTGGAAATCGTGATGTTGCGGAAGCCGCCATTCGACTCCGTCCCGCACTTGATGCGACCGGTGCCGTAGTAGTGTGCGCCCTCCGGGAACTTTTTCCAGGTGCCATCGAGCATGGTGCCGAGCATGTAGTGGCCGGTCACAAAGCAGTTCGTAATCGTCACATTCTCGGTCGGCCGCGCATAGCCCAGCGCAAACGAACTCTTCGGACAGATCGCGTCATCCCACGGTGAATTGACACTGCAGTTGGAAACCCGCACATTGCGGCAGCAATCGATGTCCATGCCATCGCGGTTGGTATCGATTTTCAGATTGTCAATCGTTAGGTTGTCGACGCCTGTCGCCAGGATGCCGAACCAGCCGCCCTGCAGGATCGAGAAGTCACGCAAAATCACATTGCGGCAGTTCTTGAGCGAGATCGCCTTGTTGCCCACGCCAGGCTTTTTCGTATCCGGCAGATCGGTATCTTCATCATGACCGCGGCTGAGCCCTTTGCCATAGATGAGCCCCGGACCGAGGATCGAGAAGTCGTGAATATCCTCGCCCCACATCAGGCTATTGTGCCAGTGATTGTGGCCGTAATCCTGGTACGGCTCGAAGGCGCCCTGCGGTTCAGCTGCATCGTAGCCGCCGCTGGTCGTTCCTTCCAGCGGCACCGGTGCAGCCAGGATCGTTGCGCCCTGGTCGATGTAGAGCGACACGTAGCTTTTCAGATGAATGGAGTAGCACGCATAGGTGCCGGCAGGAAAGAATACAGTGCCGCCGCCAGCTTTCTCGGCCTCGGCAATCGCAGCATTAATGGCTGCGGTATCGAGAGTCTTGCCGTCACCCTTCGCGCCATAACTGCGGACATTGACGAAGGTAGCAAAGCCGTTGGCAACCGATCCCTGGGCAGCCAGCGGAGACGCACCGACGGTTGCAAATGCAGAACCGGCCACGCCACTCGCGGCCATCTTCAGAAAATCTCTACGGATTGCCATCAGGACCCCATGCTCCTTGCTCCCTGCCCACAGCGCAGGAAGTCAAGAAGCATGGTAAGCAAGCCAGGCGATTCTGTCTTCTTCGCACCTGCTTAACGTGAGGTGCCCGCGTGCTCCGGCATCGCAATCTCCTCAAAACGAGCCGACAGCCGCTGCAATTGGCCGGCAATATCGCTGCCTGACAGCGGTTGACCATGCCCCGGAGCCAGTGTATCCGGCTGCAGCGCAGCCAGCTTGTCGACGGAGGCCTTCGCAGCAATCCAGTCCGGCGTGTAGTAGGCGGGCGGCCCATGGAGTTCCGGCGTCTGTTTCGCAATCGCCGTCAGAGACTCCGACTTGACCGTGCAAAATGCATCCCCCACCAGCAGAACCCGGTCCGACTCCCGGAAGAACGAGACATGGCCGACAGTATGGCCCGGTGTATGCAGAATCTTCCAGCCTGGCAGGAAGGGGAGCACTTCATCCGCAGAGAACGTCCGCAGGCGCGTGCCCAGATCAGTCGGCCCTTTCGGATACAGCGGCGACAAGGTCGCCATGACACCACCACCCACAGACGGATCCGGTGGCGGATAGTGCTGGCGCCCATCCAGAAATGGCGATTCCATCTGGTGCGCATACACCGGCACATTCCAATGGTCCGCCAACTCCTTCGCAGAACCGGCGTGATCGAAGTGCCCGTGCGTCAGCACGATCGCTCTGGGAGCATTGCCAAATGTTGCCTCCGCCCATTTGCGGATGCGTGACGCCGCCATCGGAATGCCGGCGTCGATCAGCGTCCACGACCCATCGTTGTTGGAAACCCCGAAGACGTTCACGAACAGGATGCGCAGTCCGGCAACCCCGGGCGCGATGTTCTTCAACGGCACCACATCTTCTTCAGCTATCGGCAATCCATGCTCGTTCATCTCAACCCTCCAGCCGGTTGGGATGCGAGCAGTCGTGGCGCTGTTTTACGGCAACAGCCCGAAGACCGCGACTCCGTTTGGTGTGCCAACATAGACGTTCCCGTTCGCCACCACGGGCGTCAGAAACTTGTTGCCCAGCCCAAAGCCGCTGCTGGCGCCGCCCGGCAAAGGCTGGTTGCTGTTGTAGAGCTCGTTGGCAAGGTTGGTCGCGTCATACGCATGCAACACCGCGGCCGCACCGGTGCCGCTCTCCAGCGCCCACACAATACCGCCTGCGGTCCCATTCGCCGACACACTGGGTGTGGCTCCCGGATAACCAAAGGTCACCGCCGAACGGCTTGAGGGCGTAGCTGCCAGCCGTGCCTGGCTGATCGGAAAGGCCTTCAGCACATCTCCCTGGCCGCCGTAATACACCGTATTGTTGAAGTACGCGGGACTCGACCACGCCCCATTGACGAGTGCCCCCGGAATCTCCTGATACAGGTTGCTGTTGTCCGATGTTGCCGCATTGAAGCGGCCCAGCTTGTCGCGGTCTGCCACATAGATATTTGTATCCTTGCCTGCACCCACCAGCAGGTGCCGCGTGGTGCCGCTGGCGTCCACCAGGTCCGGCAGCAGCAGTACCCCACCCGAACCCAGGTCCACATCCGCGGCCGATTCGCTCACCGTGTTGTAGGGCTCGAAGAAGTCGCTGACCGAGAGGGTGCCGGTCGTTCCCAGCTTCACAATGGCATTGCCGTAGTCGCCGTCCGACGGAAAACCGGCAGCATTGATAGTGTCCTGAAACGAGCCATTCGCATCCAGCAGGTACAGGCTGTTCGCGCTATCAGCCGCCAGACCGTTGCCCGACATCCAGACGGAACCGTCGCTGCCGTTCGGTGTCAGGTTCAGCACCTGTGTCTGTTTCAGCGTCGCTTCGCTGAAGCCCATGACCCAGCCGGTATAGGGCCGGATGTCGCAATGCGATGTCCACGCCGTATAAATGGTGCCATTGACGAGTGTCAGCGCTGCACGTTCCGCATACTGCGCAGGATCGAAGACCACCATGCCGCCGCTGCTGTTGTCACCCGTCCCGGGGTAGGTTGCCGTGATCTCGGTCGGACTGCCGGACTGCTCGGCACCGGTAGCCAGGTCGAGCGCATGGAGGCGCTGATGGTAGTGGCTCGAGGCATCCACACTCATCGTGACT
>CAZZVA010000241.1:0-4095 GCA_964657345.1 uncultured Acetobacteraceae bacterium
CGGCCCGGCCCGCTTCATCGCCTGCAGTTGTTCCAGCGTCTTCTTATCGATCGTCGGATGCGGAGACGATTGCACCCGGTTCTTGTCCGACAGCGCCGCCGGGTTCTTCGGCTTGATCTGCTTCAACACATCCGGAGGCAGTTCCATGTACGAAAGCTGGCGCTGCTGCCGCAGCTTGTCTGCCGGATTCACGACCACCGGCACCTTCCACAAATAGCGCGGCCCGAACACCCAAAGCAGCAGCACCGCCGCATGCAGCAGCAGCGCCACCCAGATGCCCTCGCGAATACGCGCAGCCCGCCGCTCATCTTCCAGTTCATTGATGCGCTGGACCAGTTCATCCGTCCCCAGGTCGCCATAATCCGAGGAGCTCCGGCGCACCGGCATAGCCGCCTGCTCATCCGGGGTCTGGTCGTTCTTCGACCGGGGATCCTGCACCGGCGCTGGCGGGTTGGGCACTTCTATAATCGGCATGCGGAGACAGGGGAACCAGCCGGAATGTAACCGGGCCGACAAGGCAGCCCCGCTTCCGGCACATGTTTTATTTTCTCATCCTTTCCCCGGATTTCCGTCCAAAAGCACCAACGCTGCCAACCTGCCTGTATCGTTGCGACCCAAATCGGCCGCACTTGTCAGACCCGGTAATCTCCTGGCTTCCTGTTAGACGATCAAACCCTCAACCGAGTCGGATGACTCGCGCAAAGCCTGTGGACCAGGCAAATTCAACGTCTTGGGCGCAGGTACTATTTCGTACCCTCCACTGCCAGATTCGACTGCGGCATCAATACTAATTCGCACGTCCCGATCTCGGCCGAGCAACTCAGCACGCCATCCCTTACCAATCGCCCATGGGAGGCCGCAGGCACAGCGGCTTCCATCTTCAGCCGCTTCAGCTCTGGAATCATGGCTCGCATCTCCTCCGGACCGCTGACTAGGTCGCTCTCCAGCACACCTGTGTTCGCCAGCTGCAACCGGAATGAACCCCAACCCTTCAGCGTTTTGTTCAACCGTGGCACAGGAAATGACCGCATATCCTGCAGGCTCTGCACCGCGTTGCCCGCTTCGTTATGCGCTCCGGCTCGGCGAAGCTCCGCGACGTTGTCTTTTAACCGCGACACGGTATCTTTGTCGCTCGTATCCGTCGCGGTGGAGAGTGCCAGTTCATCAATCGTCAACGCCTCGGAAGGCTTCCCCAGCGCGGCCCGCACCTGCGCCAGGTGATCGCCAATCGTCAGGCCGGGACGATGGAACCATGCTGCCATGATGTAAGGTTCAGCCTCCGCTGGCCTACCCTCCAGGAACAGGATACAGCCCAGGGTGTCCCACGACGCCACCATGTTCTCGGTCTGCTGGAACGTCTTACTGTTCACCTCCTGTACGGTTACAGTCGTTGAAGCCGCCTCCAGCATCGCTACTGAACGTCGTGAAATCGCTTCAGCCATAGGCAAATCCTGCCGCGTCTCTGCCAGTTGGTAAGCGCCATTGTTCAGGACCATCGCGTCTTCTGATCCCTCCATGGAAGCTTTTGCTGCAGCCGCCGCTTCCATATCACGGTGCAGCCGATGCAAAACGTCCGAAAGATGTATCTGGACGCCGCGATCATCTGGATGGTCTATCGCCGCCGCCTGGAGAGTCTTTACCGCGCCCTCGCGGTCCCCCATTTCGCTCTGCACCTGTGCCAATCCTCTGGAGAGGACAACATCCTTCCGATCACCAAACGACTGCAACAACTTGAGGGCATCCTGGGTACGGTGTTCTTTCGTGTAAAGTTCTGCAAGCGCAACCACCATTCGTGAGTCCACATCCGGATGTTTCGTCTCTTTCTCCAGATCTCTTATGGCTTCCTCTTTGTTGCCAAGCGCAAGTTCGACTGATGCCAGCATAGACAGGAGGCGTGGCGTATCCGGTGCAACCTTCTGCAGTTCCAGCAGCTTGTTCCTGGCACCCGTAAAGTCTCGAGCCTGCAACAACTGAAAAGCCTGTTTCTTGATTGCCTCTGCATCCCCGGCAGGGGCTTCCGCAGCCGACGGCACCGAACCGGCAACCGCGGTCTGCTTCTCGTCGGGTGCCAGGGCCACAGTGACGTTCACCGGCTTGTCCTTATGCTCCGGCACCACAACCGGTTTTGAAACAACGGGTTCGGCAGCCGGCAAAATCAGCGGAATGTAGTTCTCGCCACTGTCCACCCCTGTCTCTTTCAAATAGGCCAGGTAGTCCTTCCACTCCGTCTTTGCAATCTTCTTCTTCAGGATCACAACCTTGCGCTCCACCACCAGGGCGCCTTTGTCCATGCGATACGTCTTGTCGAAGGTGGCGTAGCCCCGCCTTACATGCACTGCATCCGGCACATCCGCGCGATACCCGTCCGGCAGTTGAATGCGCGTTGTCGCTAGCAATGTGCGTGGCTCACCCTGGTCGATGTCCCGCTCCGGCGCCTTGTCCTTGTCGATGTTCGCAATCTCCAGCACCGGGAACAACGGCAGGATGCGATGGTTATCCCAGTCGCCAAAATTTGAACGGGAGTACTCATAGCTCAGCCGTACCGGCCCGGATGCTTCCGTTTGCTTGAAGTCAGCCTGGCTCACCGTGCCCCCGAAGCCAAGAGCCCCCGATACACTCTGCATCGCCTCATCCCACTGCGCGGGCGCGACGCGCTGGATCATGGCCCGAAACCCATATTCATTATCCGAGCGTAGCGTCATCGCCATATGGCTCTTCAACAAGCCATCTTTGTCGAGCTTTCCTTCCGCCTCGAACGTCTCGAAATAAGGGAAGGGTGTTCCCGCCGGGGTCTTCTGCAGACTTGCTTCTCCTTTCACTGGCACTACCAGCGCAAACTCGTCTCGGATTAAAGGAATCAGCTCCTGGTACGGTTCCACCTCCGGCGTGGTATCCAGCCATACCCGGGACGTGGCGCCGTTCGCCTGCGCCACCTCGACTGTCGTAATCACATGATTGAAGAAGGCAGGCGATGGCACCTCCTGCACCGGTGCCACGTTCACGCCAATCAAGGCTGGCGCTGTCGTGAAGTTCTTCGCTCGCAGCAGGGCCTCGAATAACGTGTCCTTGTCCTTGCAATCGCCATACTGGTGATCCAGCACCTCGCCCGCCTCGTGCGGCTGATACCGTCCTACACCGAAATCGATCCCCACATACCGCGTCTTCGTGGACACGAAGTCATACAGGGCGCGAACCTGTGCGTCCGGCGTCGCAGCCCCCTTGGTCACTTCCTCTGCTTTAGCCTTCACCGCAGCTGAAGGCTGCGCTCGCGACAACTCCAGTTCCCGATACCAGTCGCCCACCTCTGCCCAGCTGTGGAATGTCGTCCACGCCACCGACGGCAACTTCCGTCCATCTTCATCCTCATCCGGATCATGGACCGTTTCCGCTTTTGCAGCAGACTCCTGCCCCGCGGCATCTTTCTTAGCGGCCGTCGGCTTCAACTGGGCACTTGTCCACGTATAGGTACGCACCCCGTCATGCTCGACCTTCTTCGCCGCATGGTTGGGACTCCATACCTGTACATACATCGACGCCGGCACCTCCAGCGTCAACGTCTGCGCCAGCATCACGACCCCATCCACCAGGAAATGATCCGATCCCCAGTACTTCCCCGGAGCCTCCGCCCTGGTCCGAATTACGTGAAACTGGTAATCCAGCACATCCCCAGCCGAGAGCGAACGCACTGGCAATTGCTTTTCCTTCAGATCGCTGTAGAGCGGCGTCTCCCGCGTCACGGCAGCCGGCATCTCTATCGCTTCCCCCACCGGGGTATCCACCACTGTGCCATCCGGCTTTCGCACATGGATGAACTCAATGGTGCCGGTCTCGTAAGCCGAGGCATACGGCACCGACAGCACACTGAACAAGCGCGCTGCCCCTTCCGACTGCAGACGGACTGTCACGTGCACCACGCGATCGCCGGTGCCATCCGCATGCATCCGGATCGTGGTGTCGAAATGCTCCCACACCATCGCTTCGTTCTTATAGAGGTCAGCTTTGTTATCCGTAGCCGCCGAGCCGCGAGCAGGCTGGGCAAGACCGGCAGTGTTGGACAACGCAAAAAACAAGACAGGAAAAACTGCAGTGGGCCAG
>CAZZVA010000242.1:0-4055 GCA_964657345.1 uncultured Acetobacteraceae bacterium
CGCCCTTCGCAAGTCCTCCAGCTGCGCAGCCGCAATCATGAAGAAGATCAGGGCCTGACCTTCCCGCGTCAAATTCTTCACCGGGGTGAAGCAGGAGGGAATCGGCCACTCAAAGGTCGTGACCAGCCGCTTCGACCATCCCGCACCGGTCGCGATCCGCTCACTGAAATCAAACGCCTCGTCAAAGCTCGCGAACGTCACCGCGCATTGCGCCCATGCTACTGCCGGTGTCAGTGCAAGCCAGACTCGACTGATGATCCCGTTTGTTCCCCACGCATGCAGCACTTCATGCACTGCATCGCCTTCATGCATCATCACGCGCGGTTCCGCTTCCATCGTTACCACTTCCAGCGCCCGCACCGTGCCAAAATCACGCAGCCCGCCATGCGTGACGGAACCAATGCCGCCCGATCCGCCTCCAAGAAAACCACCGACACTCGCCTTTGCAATCGTGCTCGGATAGCAGCGCAACTCCCACCCTGACTCACGAGCCGTCGTCTCCAGCACCCCCAGCCGCACACCCGGGCCAACCACCGCCACACCATCCGCAGTCACCGTATCGATCGCATCCATACGAGACAGATCCAGCACCACCCCACCATGCAGCGGAATCGACTGCCCATAGTTGCCAGTGCCGGCGCCGCGGGCCGTAACCGGAATGCCAAGCCCATGGCAGCACCGCAGCACGCGAACAATCTCTGCGGTTGAAATGGGCTGCACCACCACGTCCGCCGTCTTGTCATCCAGCAGCTTTTTCAACACCGGCGAATACCAGTAAAAATCCCGCGACAGCCTTTGCACCACCTGGGGATTGGTCAGCACGCGCTCTCTATCCGCAACGCACCCTCGCAGCGATTCGACGTCAGTCTGGCTCATCATCCGATCAACGCCCTCTCACTTGGCATTCCAGGTAGCGAACGTCTTCAACATGTTTGGATGGGTAAACAGCGCATAGCACTCCTCCCGCAGCAATGGCCCCTCGATCACGCATCGCAGATCGCTCCGCTCCATCACTTCGCGGCAGGGAATCCGAATCTGCTTGCAATGCTTATTCGCATCTCCAATCGTCGCGCCATACACCACACGATCCAATCCTGCCCACAACGCATTCGCCATACACATCGGGCAGGGCTCGCAGGTGGTGTAAAGCGTATAGCCTTTCAACGAAGGTCGTCCCAGCTTCTGCGAACCCATCCGGACCATGCGCAGCTCGGCATGACTGCTCGGATCATTCTCCATCCGGACTGCGTTCAGCCCCTCGACCAGAACAGCCCCCGATGTCGTCTCAACAATCAGGGCGCCAAACGGGACCGGCGTTGCCGTCGCCATGCTTCGCATCGTCAGCGCGATAATGCGCCGCATTCGCTCACTATCCAGCTTCCTAAGTTCCACCTGGGAAGCAGTAAGTGGCGGCGCAACGTCGGCATAAGAGGGTTCCATAGGGCAATCTAACATGCCTTCCTCGCAGAAAAAACCAATTTGATACCCGCCTGCCCGCTCTATATCCGGCCTTTCCACCTGTCCCGGACTGCGTTACATTCATCCCCAATCCCTTCGGCGTTCAAGGAACTCACAATGCCATCCCGACCCCTCCTGAAACACACTGCCATTACCCTCGCACTGCTTATCCTTCCATCAGCCATCTTCGGCCAGGCCGCGCCACAAGACCGTTCGGCGCTTCTCAACGCAACGCCAAATATCGCCGGCATCCGCAACGGGCAATTCCTTGAGCCGGCCCCTCAGGATTTTGAAAACCATGACGGTTACGTATCTATCTTTGACGGCAAAACGCTCACCGGCTGGGATGGCATGCCTGGTATCTGGACCGTGGAGGACGGTGCCATCGTCGGCACCTCCAGCGCAGAAAAGAATGCCGGCAACAGCTTCATCGTCTATCAGCCAGTACGTGCCCACGACTTCGATCTCAAGCTCGAAATCAAGGTGGAGCAGGGCGGCGGCAGCGGCATCCAGTATCGCAGCAGCACCGGCATCCCTCCAGGGCGCGCAGCCGCCCCGGGTGAAGCCCCGCTCAATCCGCGCTGGGTCATGATCGGACCCCAGGCCGACTTCTGGTTCCCCGTCGACGACGCGGCGAAGCAGTACAGCGGTCAGCTCTATTCCCAGAACACCACGCGCGGCATCATCGCCTGGCGCGGCCAGGTCGTGCAGATCCAACCCAAAGGAATGCCGGAGCTCGTCGGCACCATCGGCGATCGCCATCAGCTCGGCTCCTATGTCAAAGACGGCGAATGGAACCAGTACAGAATCATCGCTCGCGGCGGCATCATCCTTCACATCCTCAACGGGCAGCTCATGGCCGTCATGGTCGACGATGATCCCGCTTCCTCCAACAACGTCTCCGGCCTCATCGGACTTCAGATCGAAGGCATTCCCTGCAAGGTTTCCTTTCGTGACCTCTGGCTGAAGAAGCTCGACTAGATCGGCTTCTGCACAAGCGATCCATGTGCCACTCTCTCGACTCACCGGCGCATCGGACAGAAATCAGGCAGCTTTGCACTCTGCTCACGCTATGCTGTAGCCACTCAGCTCCTCATCCCTTCGCCCGCGAGTCGCATGCGTCAAGCCCTCGAACGATACTTCCGTTTTGCCGAACACCAGGCCACCTGGCGGACCGAGGCCCTCGCCGGCCTCACCACCTTCATCACCATGGCCTACATCATCTTCGTCAATCCGGCCATCCTGCATGAAACCGGTATGCCGCTCGCAGCCGTCACCATCGCCACCTGTCTTTGTGCCGCCTTCGGCTCCATCCTCATGGGCGCACTCGCCAACCTGCCCCTCGCCCTCGCCCCCGGCATGGGCCTCAACGCCTATTTCACCTACACCGTGGTCAAAGGCATGGGCGTTCCCTGGCCCACCGCACTCGGCGCTGTCTTTCTTTCCGGCGTGCTTTTCCTCCTTCTCACGGCCACCGGTCTGCGCCAGAAACTACTCGCCGCCATTCCGCAGGAACTGCATGCCGCGGTCGCTGCCGGCATCGGTCTGTTCATCGCATTCATCGGTCTCAAAAATTCCGGCATCATCGTTCCTTCCGCTGCGACCGTCGTCACTCTCGGCAACCTGCGATCGCCAGCCACCGGCCTCGCCTGCATCGGCATTCTCATCACGGGTGTCCTGCAGACGCTGCGCATCCGGGCCTCCATGCTCATCGGCGTCATCGTCACCATGGCGCTCGGTGTCGCCTTCCACCAGGTCGCCTGGCATCCCACCGTTCTCCATCTCGCCGACCTGCGCGCGACTGCCTTCCATCTCGACATCCGCGGCGCCCTCGGTCTTCACGCCATCGAGATCATCTTTGTTTTCCTCTTCGTCGACCTCTTCGACAACATCGGTACCCTCGTCGCCGTCACCGAACGGGCCGGCCTTATCGAACCCGACGGCACCATCCCCCGTCTCAATCGCATCTTCTTCGCTGACGCCGCCGCCACCGTCGTCGGGTCCGTCACCGGCACTTCCTCGGTCACCAGCTACATTGAATCCGCTGCCGGCGTCGCAGCCGGCGGACGCACCGGCGTCACTGCCATCACCACCGGCCTGCTCTTTGCCGCCGCCCTGTTCCTGGCCCCGCTCGTCGGCGCCATTCCCACCTTCGCCACCGCGCCCGCGCTTATCCTGGTCGGCGCACTCATGGTCGGCTGCGCCGCCCGCATCTCCTGGGACGAGCCCAGCATCGCCATCCCCGCCTTCCTCACCATCATCACGATTCCGCTTACCTACTCCATCGCGACAGGGCTCTCATTGGGCATCGTCAGCTTCGCCATCTTCGGCCTCTTCACCGGCAAGGCCTCCTGGCGCCAGTGGATGCTCTACGTCCTCGCCATCCTCTTCCTCATCCGGCTGCTCTACCTCAAGCCTCCGTAACTTTCCGGCGCCACAAACCGGGAACCGGAACGCATACCGTGTCGTATAGAGACCCATGCTCCGTCGCGCGTCACGGCACATTGGCAATCTGCTCGTCGCGTCCAGTCTTGGTGCTGTCTTGTGCAGCGCGGCCGCTCAGACTCCTACCGTCTTCAAAGCAGAAACCCACCTCA
>CAZZVA010000243.1:0-4009 GCA_964657345.1 uncultured Acetobacteraceae bacterium
GATCGCGCTGCCTGTCGTTTTAAGGTTCATTTCAAACGTTTCTGGAACCATTTCTGCAGAACAAGAGGTCACCATGTCCGGCCATTCCAAATGGGCAACCATCAAGCACAAGAAGGGCGCACTCGACGCCAAGCGTGGCAAGATTTTCACTCGCCTGATCAAAGAAATCAGTATGGCTGCACGGCAGGGAGGCGGCGATCCGGATGGCAATCCGCGGTTGCGTTCTGCAATTGCCGCGGCAAAGGCAGAGAACATGCCGCAGGACAACATCAAGCGTGCGATTCAGCGAGGTACCGGCGAGTTGCCGGGTGCGCTGTATGAAGAGATTACGTTTGAAGGCTACGGCCCGCATGGGGTCGCGCTGATTATTGAAGTGACGACGGACAATCGCAATCGAGCTGTGAGCGAGATCCGGCATACGCTGACGAAGAATGGCGGGAACCTGGGAGAGACCAATTCGGTGCGCTTCATGTTCAGCAAGAAAGGTGTGATCTCGGTGCCGAAGAGCGCGGCGGACGAGGACAAGCTGATGGGAATCGTCCTCGAGAATGGCGGCGATGATCTGAATGATGAAGGCGAGAGCTGGGAGATCATTACCGAGCCGGCGGCATTCGAGCCAGTGCATGAGGCAATCAAGAAGGCCAAGATCGAGACAGAGATGGCGCAGGTGACAATGATTGCTTCGACCTATACCAAGCTGGAGGGCGCGGCAGCGAACTCGATGATTCGCCTGCTGGAAGCCCTGGAAGACCATGATGATGTGCAGAACGTGTATTCCAACTTCGACATGGATGCCGCGCAGATGGAAGAGGTCGCCGGATAAGCCGGTCGACTTTTGGACCGCGACTTACGTCATGATGAAGAAAGCCGCCTGTACCGGCGGCTTTCCTTTTGCCCGGACGCAGCAGGCATGAAGGATGATGAAGGCAGATATATGATTTTCGCGGACGCGGGTGGATGCGAACGACGGAGCGGAAATCTAAGAGATTTGAGGAATCATGTTCGGTAGGTTGTTGCTTCGAAAATTGTTTCTTCCGGCGGTCGTTTTCCTGGCCGGGTACTCTTTGTGTGCGGCCAGCGTGGCGGCACAGGTCAGTTCGTCCACAACTACGGCTCGAACCGTAAGCACGGAACCTTCCGTGATTCCGTTGCTGGCTCATCATCCCTGGGAGTTCGGTCCATTTTTCAATGGTGGCATTGGAGCCAGCGATCGCAGCAACTACAGCTTTCTCAGTACGGGCATTCACGTCGGAAAGGTGCTGGGGTCGCCCTTCGGTCCAGGCATCTTGCACGGACAGTTTGAATTCGCGGGTGATCTGATGCCTTGGTGGCAGGGGCGAACACCCAGGTACGATCGTGCCAATTGCTATTACCTGGAGGGACAGATTGCCTGCAGCGCACTGTATCCCACGGGCGGCAACTTCAACGGTGTGAGTATCACGCCGATTATTCTTCGATGGAATCTTGTGGGCGCTCGGGAATCGCATCGGCGTTTGCTGCCGTTTGTACAGGGTGCAGGCGGCCTGATCTGGACTAATCACAAATATCCGCCAGTGGGTCCATACCAGTTTCCCAACAAACAGGGGGCGAGTGTCTTCAACTTCACTCCACAGTTTGGAGTAGGCGTGCACTATTTCATCAAGCCGAGACAGTCGATCACGTTTCAAGCGAATGCCGTGCATATCTCGAGTGCCAGCCTGGGCGATACCAATCCAGGTGTGAATGCGAGTGTGCAGTTCGCGCTCGGCTACACGTGGTGGAAGTAGAGTGACGCTGATGAGAAGCGTGCCCTGCTTACAAAGATTTGCGGGCAGCATACGCAGGCTGAAGGAAGGGCAGTGACGGTGCCGGGTGGAACGCCAATGATGATCGAGTGCGTACCGAACTTCTCTGAGGGGCTGGATCGCAAAAAGGTCATCTCGATTGTGAATGCGATGCGGGTGGAGGGAGTACATCTGCTGGATTGGTCCCTCGATGCGGACCACAATCGTTCGGTCGTGACGGTAGCCGGGCCTCCCCTGGCCGTGGTGGAAGCAGCGGTCCGGGCAGCAGGGCGCGCCTCTGAATTGATAGACCTGACGCGGCAGTCAGGTGTGCATCCGCGCATCGGTGCGGCTGATGTCATCCCGTTCGTGCCGATCGCGGGGGTGTCACTGGAGCAGTGCGCGATGTACGCGCGACAGGCGGGCGCCGAGATCTGGCGGCGGCATGGGATACCGGTGTATTTCTACGAATTTGCGGCGGCGCGGCCGGACCGGGCGAACCTGGAGGATGTGCGGCGGGGGCAGTTTGAAGGCTTACGCGAGGCGGTGCGGAAAGAGCCGGCGCGACGGCCGGATGTGGGTGGTCCGGATCTTCACCCGACTGCCGGAGCGAGTGCCATCGGTGCACGCAAATTTTTGATCGCGTGGAACGTTTACCTGGATAAGCCGGATGTCACGGCGGCCAGGGCGATCGCGAAAGATATTCGCGACTCAAGTGGCGGACTGCGTGGCGTGAAGGCGATGGGCGCACTGGTGCATGGGCGTGCCCAGGTGTCGATGAACATTACGGATTTCCGAACGACGCCGGTGTCTGAAGTGTTTGCGGCGATCGAACGGAAGGCCGGCCCGCACCATGTACGCGTGACGGATGGTGAATTAATCGGGCTGATACCGGAGGCGGCGTACGAGGCGGACAGCGCATGGGTGCGACAACTGAGCGGCTTCGATCCGGCGTACAAGGTGCTGGAGAGACGGCTGGAACAGCCTGTGCCATGGCCTGGAGCGACGATTTAGGCCAAAGGATGGCCTATGTAACCTGTCACAAGGCGGGCACGTCTAACTCTAAAGTGAAATCCACATACTCCATTGGCAGCGTAAGATAAAGGTGAGCGGTGCGCTGTGTTTCTGCGCCTGCGGCAATCTTGAGAGGTACATCAGTGAAGGTTTTTCAAAACGCGATTCTTGTGCTGACAGGTGCGGCAGCCATGGCGATGCCGGCGATGGCAGCACAGCTGGATGGGGATGCTCGCGGTGTGATCCCGAAGGATATTCAGCAACTGGTGGCGGTGGATTACCGCGCCATGCAGAACTCGCCGGCTGCGATGCAGTTGAAGTCTCGAGTGATGCCACCTGAATTGAAGAGTCTGGAAGAGGCGCTGAAGACTTCGGGTTTGAACGAGAACAATGATGTGGAGAGTCTGGCGTTTGCGAATTTCCGCTATGCCAACTCGGGTGAAATCACGCGGATCATTGGTGTGGCCCAGGGGCAGTTCCCGCTGGACGACATCATGGCGAATTTCAAGAAGAAGAAAATCAAGCCGATGATCGTGCGGGCCAACAAGCTGTATCCGATGGGAGCATCCGGGATGCAGGTAGTGTTCCTGAGCGCGTCGACAATGGTCTTTGGGCAGGGACCGGCGCTGAAGGATGCGCTGGCGTCGCGCGATGGGCTGGCGCCGAGTCTGCTTACGAACAACACCATGCTGGACATGATGTCATCCGTCGATCGTGAGCCGATCTGGAGCATCCTCGACCAGAAGGGCACGCAGACGATGATGCGCGGCGTGATGGGCCAGGCTTCGCAGGTTGCTGACTATGAGACGGTCAAGAAGCGTCTGCTGAGCTCCTGGTACACGATGGACTTTCAGAATGGTGTGAAGTTCAACCTCACCGTTCTGACGCCGGACACATTTTCCGCGGCGACGATGGCTTCGCTGCTGAATGCCGCGGCGCTGTACAAGAAGATGAGCGGGACGGACACCGAGAAGACAGCGATCGATGCGACGACCATCGACTCGCAGCAGGGCAAGCTGAATGTGAACTTTGCAACTTCGGATAGTCAATTTGCCAGCTTGCTACAGTCTCCGCTGTTTCGGTCGGTAGTGCAGTAGGTCTCTACAAGTTGTGATGGGAAGGGCCGGGATGACTCCCGGCCCTTTTCTTTTCAATTGTGAGATTCCTCCACTACGCTGCGCTTCGGTCGAGATGACAGACTAAGTCCAGCGGATCGTTTGCGAGAAAGATTC
>CAZZVA010000244.1:0-3885 GCA_964657345.1 uncultured Acetobacteraceae bacterium
GATAGAAGTCAGCGATATCAGGAAGGTAGCCAACAACCTCGACAGTCGGCATGGAACGCACCAGTTCCTGCAGAAGCGGGTAGCCGCGGAAGTCACTGCGAATGATGAGGCGGGCGTTGGGCAGTGCGAGTTTTTTCCAGGCTTCCAGCAGATACAGGTAGCCTTTCCGTAGCGGCTGTCCGCCGACCGCACCCACAGTGAATAATGGATTGCGATGGTAGTCCACTTTCTCGGGGAAGCTGCAGCGGCCCAGCAGGGGAGCCTTAATCGTCTTCGCCTGAAGGTGGGCGGGGAAAGAGCGGCGTGTGTAATCGGATGGGGTGATGATGGTATCTGCTTCTTCGTATTCGGCGAGCTGGCGATCACGAAACCATGTTGGCTCCGGTGTCCACTTGGCGCCGACCTTCGCTGCTTCGGTACCGATGATCTGCTGCTGAAAGTCGACATGCGGGCAGGCACGGTCCAGTACGAAGCGGGCGCCATGACGGCGGGCCTTCCGGCCGGAGAGCAGAGACGCTGTGGCCCAGCCGAGGAACATGTCTTGAGGCTGAAGCAGGAGAGCGGCAGTGTGGTCGTAGAGGGCCGAATCCACGTGGAGCAGGTTCGGAGAAGGCTGCCAGTGGAAGGCGTGCATGCCGACCTGGAGAACAGAGGGAACCAGGCGCATGCGGACGGATGGATCCATCTGGCGAAAAAAGCGCCGGGGCGCAGAACTGTACATGGTGACCGCGGCACCATGCGCAACGAGCGCGTTGGCAAGCATGGGCGCGTGAAATGGCCGCGTGGTGGAAATGGCCACGTTCATAGGAATGATGCTAGCAGTATGGCGGAGAGAGTGGGATTCGAACCCACGTTACCTTGCGGTAAACACGCTTTCCAAGCGTGCGCCTTCAGCCACTCGGCCATCTCTCCAATCCTTGCGACGTAACAAGGATACCATCGAGCGGAAGTGGTGAGTGTTTGCCAGTAGCGGAGCACTCATGATTCTGTTTCTTCAAACATGAGCTCGTGAGACCATCACCACAGCCCACTATCCACTTCCTGAATATGCGCAAACTGGAAAGCGTCTATGTCGCTGTGTCGCTGCTGGCTGTCAGCAGTTGCATCCTTGCGTGGCGGCGATCTGGCAGAAGCAGCCTTATGCTCCATTCCCATCTTCCTATCTTTCTGGTGCTGATCGCAGGAGTGGCTTTGATCTTCCATGCCCGGACCGAAGGCCTGCACTGGCAGATGGGGCCGGCTTACCTTAGCATCCTTCCGCTCGTCATCTCGTCAGCAGAGCCCGGTCTGCAGATCCTCTGGTGCATGACTGCAGCTGCAGGCCTGTTGACGAGCCTGCTCTTCTGCTTTCTTCTTCCGATCTTCAGCTTCGGACCGCTGAGCGGACCATATCCGGTCGGAACCCGCGTGTATCACCTGGTGGATGCTGGTCGTGTGGAAAGCATGGACCCCGCGGAAGGTCCTCGTGAATTGATGATCCAGGTATGGTACCCGGCATCGGCGTCTCGCTGCCCTCGTGCAGCGTACCGGCGTAAGCAGGAGACTACGCGCTTGTCGTCGTACCAGGCAGTTGTGCCGACACGATCCGGCTGGAACGCTCCTGCCGACGGGGTCGGGCCCCTTGCAGTGCTGGTTTTCCATCCTGCCTGGAATGGACGGCGAACGCAGAACACCTTCCTTACCGAGGATCTTGCGAGTCGCGGATACTTTGTCGTTGCCGTCGATCACACCTACAATTCCGAGCCGGTGGCATTTCCGGATGGTCATGTCGTCCGTGCACATCACGTATCCGCCATTGAAGATGTGTCGAATAGTACGGCTGAGGAGGTCCGATCCATTGGCAATGCGGAAGTGCTGCGGCAGGCAGCCGATAACTGCTTCGTTCTGAACACGCTGGAGGCGTGGAACAGGCAGAAGGGAAGCCCGTGGTTCGGCAAGCTGGATCTTTCGGCGTGCGGCATCCTGGGTCACTCCCTTGGCGGCGCTGTCGCCGTGGAATGCTTCCGCTTTGATCCGCGGGTGCGGGCTGCCATGAATATGGATGGCTGGACGTTTGGAAGCGAGGTTGAAGACAAGGGAACGATTCCGGTTTGCAGCAAGTTGTCATTGTCTATGGCGAATGTCCTCTTCTTCTTCCATGGCGAGAAGGATGAAGGGCAACCTCACGCATCCTCTGTTGAAGCAGAGCTGAATGCATGGGACCAGGCAAGGATTGAAACCCTGGCAGGGCGTTATGGCAGCTATCGCTTTCATCTGAAGAGCGCGAATCATCTCAATTTCACAGACCGTCCTGCAACGTCACCGATCCGGCGCCTGGCGGGAGGGGGTCTTGTCGATCCGAGGCTGGCGCATCGCATTCTCTGCGAGGCTACTGCCAGTTTCTTTTCGCAAGCACTTCTTGGCCAGAAGGCGGACTGGCTTGAGAATCCCGCTGCTCGCTACCCGGAGATTCAAGCTCATGGCAGCCGAGCCATCACGTCAGCGACGCGCTCATGAACGAGGCGACGCGGGACGAGATCACTGTATCCCTTGGTTCCCAGCTGCGCGCGCTTCTTGCTCTCGCGATTCCTGTCGTGTTTTCGGAGCTTGGATGGATGGCCATGTCGGTTGTCGACACGATCATGGTGGGGCATCTGGGCGCCGTTGCTATCGGCTCTGTCGGGCTGGCGAACGCCTGCTACTACTCACCGGCGCTGCTGGGCATTGGCGTTTTGCTCGGTCTGGATACACGGGTCGCGCAGTCTTTTGGAGCGCGGGACTTCGACGAATGCCATCGATGGCTGGCGCAAGGATTTTACATCGCCTGTTTATACGCCCCGATGTGCATGGCGGCTATCTGGCTGCTGCCGCTGGCCTTTCCGCTCCTCCACGTCAATGCGGAAGTGGGTCCGGACACGGCTGCGTATCTGCGCCTGTTGAACTGGGGCACGCTGCCGCTCCTTGTCTACGCAGGTTTTCGCAGATACCTGCAGGGGGTAGGCAAGGTGAAGCCGGTGATGTTTGCGCTGGTATCTGCAAACCTGGTGAACTGGGGAGGCAACTGGGCGCTGATTTACGGTCACCTGGGATTACCTGCCATGGGTCTGCGCGGTTCGGCGCTCTCTACGTGCCTTGCCCGGATTTATATGGCGGCAGTGCTGATTTATGCTGCCTGGAAAAATGAGGAACGTCGCGGCCATGGGCTCTTCGAACACTGGCCCGGCGTGCAGTGGGAACGTATCCGCAACCTGCTGGGGCTTGGTCTTCCATCCGCCGGGCAGATCGTGCTTGAGGTCGGAGCGTTCGGAGCCGCGACCATCATGGCCGGCAGCCTTTCGCCAGATGCATTGGCGGCTCATCAGATCGTTCTCAACTGGGCAAGCGTCACGTTCATGGTTCCGCTTGGCCTTTCGGCCGCTACTGCGGTAGCCGTCGGCCATGCAGTGGGCGCGCAACGATGGGCGGAGGCGCGCCGGCTTGGGTGGCTGGGACTCCTTTGCGGAGCCGGGTTCATGGGCATCGCGGCTGCCTTCTTTGTGACCCTGCCGCTGCCTATTCTGCATGTCTACACCTTTAGCCCGACGGTGCTGGCAGCGGCTGTTCCACTACTGGGACTGGCTGCAGCCTTCCAGGTGTTCGATGGCGTCCAGGCAGTAGGCACGGGCGCATTGCGGGGACTGGGAGAGACCCGCCTGCCCATGCTGGCGAACCTTTTCGGCTACTGGTGCTTTGGTCTGCCACTTGGCTATTTTCTCTGCTTCCACAGAGGTCTGGGCGTCCAGGGCCTGTGGTATGGCCTGACCGCAGCGCTGATTGTAACGGCGTGCGTGGTCCTGGCAAAGTGGAGATCGAAAACCAGAGCGATGGTGTATGCCTGATGGTCCGACGCTGGGGTGTCGGTAGATC
>CAZZVA010000245.1:0-1618 GCA_964657345.1 uncultured Acetobacteraceae bacterium
CACGATTGCGCTGGTTTGCGCTCTTTTCGGCCGTCGTGGTCTTTGGAGTATCCCGGTATTGGCGCTGCTGGTGACTGCGTACCGGATTGAGTCGCATACCTATCTGGCAATCGTGACGATCCGCCGGGTCGACGAAATTCTTGCCGGGGGCACGCTGGCCCTTGTTTGCAATACGCCGCATCTTCCTGCGGTGCGGCGGTTTTTGACCTGGATGAGTCCGTTGGTGCTGCTGCCGTTCGCTTTTGGCGCGAGTCATCAATACTTCGGTCCTCTGGACTACCTGCGGCCCTACCTGGTTGCCAGCATGGTGGGAAGCACGCTGTTGTTTGCCGGCGATTCCGGGACTGCGCGCTACCTGCAGTCGAAGTGGCTGGTTTACATTGCAGCCATCTCGTATGCGCTATATATCTTTCATCCGGTGGTGGGATGGGGCTGGTTCGGCTCTGGTTCCAAAGTGCTTAAGTACGTGAAGCGGGTGCCGGAACTGGCAGCAGTTTTCGGACTGGCGCATCTTTCCACGTTTTACTTCGAAGACTACTGGATCCGCTTCGGGAAACGGTGGAGCAAGCGGCTGGCGAGCGGGAGACCGGGCGTCTCGACCGGCCTGCCCGAGAAAACTGCAGCTTGAATCCGTAAGTTCCCAACTATAGCTATCGCCGGATGGGTACTGTCTCGCTAGAAGGTCGCTTTGGCGCCGGCGGCTACTTCTTCCGGGGTCATCTGCCTGATCTTCTGGCCGATGGACCATTTGTAACCGTGGGGGTCCATGACCTGGCCGTAGCGATCGCCCCAGAACTGGTCCTGAAGCGGCATGATGACTTTGGCGCCGGCAGCGGTCGCCTGCTCCCAGACCGAGTTGGCGTCGTTGACCTGCAGGTGAAAGGTGACGGGACAGCCTCCCAGGGCTGACGGGGTTTCCGGCTTGCCGCCCATTTTGTCGCAGAAGTCGTCACTGAGCATGAAGTCCGAGTCGAGGATGCGGAGGTGGACGTGCAGGAGGCGCTTGCTGTCTGGTGCGAGGTGGCGAGCGAGTTCCTGGGCACCGAAGGCCTGCTTGTAGAACTCAGTGGCTGCGGCCGCATCGGGGCTGACGATGTAGGGTGTGAGGGTCTGCTGGCTCATGGCGTTCTCCCTTTTCGGCGGCCAGTATAGACGGCGGAGTGACGATGCGGAAGGTGTTTGTCGCAGAAGTTTGCTGCCGGGATGGGGATTTCGGGAACCGTGTGGACCGGTTGTTCGTATCGGTCTGAGAGCCTGACATCGGTATCAAGAGGAGCACGCCCTGGCCTACGAAGACATCAAGGTGCATGTGCGATGGAAGCTCTGCGCGTTGTGGTGTTCGGTTGTCTTCCTGTACATCTACGGAGATTACTTCGAGCTGTATCAGCCCGGCAAGCTGTCGGGCATGGTTGCTGGCACTACTGTCTTTGGCGGCATTTCGCAGGGTGTGTTGCTGGGGATGGCTTCGATCATGGTCATGCCGTGCCTGATGCCGGTAATTTCGCTGATCCTGCCTGCGGGCCTCAGCCGGTGGATGAATCTTGTTTTCGGGGCGGTGTATACGTTGGCCATGATTCTCGCGATCCGAGGGGGCTGGCACTTTTATGTTCTTTTCGGG
>CAZZVA010000245.1:1718-3822 GCA_964657345.1 uncultured Acetobacteraceae bacterium
CGCAGCGGGCAGTTGACTGCGGGTGAGACGAGTCACCTGGAGCACCAGGAGGCAGGGATCAACCGTGAAGAACGCGGGATGCGGGCAGAAGACAATGGTCATTTGACCAGGCAGGACCGCCGCACGATCCACAGCCAGCAGAACCAGGAATCGCGCCGGATCTATCGCGACAAGCACAATGCCAAGGTGCAGTAGGAACGTCTGCTTCCAGGTGAGGCCGCGGAGAACAACTTCGCGGCCTTCGTCTTTTGTGGCGCAGAATGGAGCAAGTGAAAGTCGAACCTGGTACCGGTGCCCCTTGAGACGGCGAGCACTCCCGATAAGCGTGATGCTGCTCTTCTGCTTCTGCGGAAGTGCGCAGCCCTCCCAGCCGTTCCGGCAGGAAGAGACAGTCAGCTTTACTGCTCATGATGCTTCGCCGACGGATCTGATCACGGCGATCACGCGGCAGAGTTGTACGCCGATCGGGATCGTTCCTGGCCGGGATACAAAGGCGCTCTCCCGGAAACGGTCGTTTGATCTAAAGAGTGTGCCCGTGGTCAATGCTTTGGACGATGCGGTGGTGGATGCCGGATACCGGGTGGTGCAGGAGCGCGATGTCTACGTGCTGATCGCAAAGGATGCGACTGCGCAACAGCTTGACCTGTTGCATCACCACTTTGAGGAGTACCCGGCTCAGGAAGGCGTTCTGCCAGAGCTGGGGTCCACCCTATGGGGCTGGATGGGAACAGTGGTTGACCCGGCAACCGGCTACGGCGGTTCCATCCTCCATTCTTCCGACGACGAACATCTCCGCCTGCCGGTCATGCATGATGCTTCTATCGAGGAGATCGCGAACCGGATCGTGACGCTGGGTTCCAAGGGGATGTGGGAGGCAGAGATCGCAGCCGAGGGACAGCTGACTCGTTCCAATGTTGGCATTGAGTTTACTTCGTACCAGCATTATCCCTGCGCCGGGCGACGGGAGATATGAGGTTGCTGTAAGGTTTGCGCCCGTATTGCGAGGACTGGCCATTATGCTGTGACCAGATGGCTATCCGAGACTACTTTCCTTCCTTTTTCCCGGCTCCTTACCGGATTGTTGGCTTGACCTGCGCGGTCGGGGTACTTCTGTGTGCCGGCGGCTGCGAACTTGGCGCCCAGGCCACGGTACCTGTCGTGCCGGACTGGCGAAATGAGCAGCCGGTGCGGGCGCAGCATGCGATGGTGGTGAGTATCCACCATTTGGCGGCGGACGCCGGCGTGAGCATGCTGCAGCAGGGCGGCAATGCCGTGGATGCGGCAGTGGCGACGGGGTTTGCGCTGGCCGTGGTGTACCCCTACGCCGGGAACCTGGGCGGCGGCGGCTTCATGCTCGTCCACCTGGCCGGAAAGAAGGGCGGGGCGGCAAAAGACACGTTTCTGGACTACCGGGAGCGGGCTCCTGCGGCGGCGACGCGGGACATGTACCTCGACAAGGACGGCAAGGTCATCGAGGGTGCCAGCACCATTGGCTACAAAGCCGTAGGGGTTCCCGGGTCGGTTGCCGGCATGGTCTACGCCGAGAAGAAATACGGCAAGCTGGGGCTGCAGGCTGTGATGGCTGCGGCGATCGAGCTGGCTTCCAAAGGCTATGTGCTCAGCGAGCAGGAGGCGAAGGAACTGCGCGATCCGGGGCTGACGGTGTTTCCAGACTCGCGACATGTCTTTCAGCGGGATGGCGACTTCTACAAGGCCGGCGATACCTTCCGGCAGCCGGAGCTGGCAGCTACGCTGACGACGATCGCGGGCCATCCAGACGACTTTTACCACGGGCAGCTGGCCGCAAAGCTGGCAGCGGCTGTGCAGAAAGGCGGCGGGCTGATCACGAACGAGGACCTGGCCAGCTACGAGGTGAAAGAGCGGAAGCCGCTGTATGGAAACTATCACGGCTACGAGATTGTGACCGCGCCGCCACCGTCTTCAGGGGGCGTGGCGATCATCGAGGCCCTGAACATCCTGAAGCCCTATGACCTGTCGAAGCTCGGTGACCGGACGGCCCCGGAGATGCACCTGGTCATCGAGGCCTATCGCCGGGCATTCATGGATCATGGCGACTACCTTGGCGATCCGGATTACGCGAAGA
>CAZZVA010000246.1:0-3785 GCA_964657345.1 uncultured Acetobacteraceae bacterium
CGCTTGCCGATGCCGATGCCGCGCGTGCCGCTGCCACGATCGCGCGCACCGAGCGTGCCGCCCGTGCGTCGATCGAAGTCAACACGGCATTGGCCGCAGCCGCCGCCGGCAGCTACGCCGGCCTCGGCAGCGCTGCATGGCGGGTGCTGGCGCTCGGACCGGCCGGGGTGTTCCGGTATCTGCGCGACTCGCGCATCGTCGAACGCCTGCTGCCGCGGCTGCGTGCCAAGTTTGCCGGCCGTCTGTGAGCGGCGCCGCAGCCGCCGGCCGGCGGATCGCTTCATTGCCCGGCATTTCGACCAAACATCCGGCGGCATCGGATGTTGAGTCGCTCCTCGATGCTCGGCTGCGCCAACTGAGAACCAGCCGGGCTACGAGCCGCCGCCGAAAGCGGTTGTGCCGCGGCGACCCGTGCTTCCGGTCCCGATGGCCGATCCGGTGATTGACTGCACCCGACCCGAAGCCGCCTGCTGCCGCTGACCGCCCCCGCGGCATCAGAATTCCTGAGCGGCGAAGTCACGAGCTTGCCTAGATTAAATGCCGTGCCCAGGGCCGCGGTGCTCACCGCACGTGGATTGCATAGGTGTGATAACCGTAGGCGCCGCGAACCCCGATTCTCTCAAACTCTACCAAATCCTCGCCGATGTAGCCCTGTACCGACGTGTAGTAAATGACAGTTGCCGGGACGCTGCTTCCATTGCAGACATGGCGAGCGTCACTCTCCCCGAATTCTGCGAGCGCCATACCCTTTTCTACGCTCACCTCTCCATGCTGCGGTGCCTTGGCCAGCTTCATGGTTGGATAACCCAAGCTCGCGCAGTCGGGACCAATCGCGTAGACGCTGACCAGAAGTTGTCGTTGACCGCTTAGCGCGCCGCGCACATTCAGCGCACCTGCTTTTTCTGGTGACGCAGTCTCCTGCGGTTTGTTTTCGTTAACGACTACGCACGATGCCGCTAGCAACGCGGACGATAAAATCCAAATCGTGGCTTTCATCAACTTCCCTCATCTGATGCTGGATCATCTGTTACAGCCAAGGTGGCTCAAACGACGCTAGCTTCGAAAAAGTTTAGGGCACGGTGATGATACCGTTGTGGCAAATCATGGCAACTTCGATGCTCCCTATCGCCCTGAAGGCGACGGTCGCGCCCGGCTGCGACCCGAATGTTCAAGATACACATGTACCGGTCCGCACTGAGGACTCAGTACCATTTGTCGGTCCAATCTGGAGTCGGGTTCGGATTCAACTTAGCGTTCACGATTTCCGCCAAAACGACTTCTTGTTCTGTCGTTTTCGCCGTCATCAGTTGCAGGTGTTTCTCCACATAAGCAGAGCTTAATAAGCGATGGAGACTCAGCTTTCCATCCGCCTGCATTCGATAATGAGCCGTACGCCTGGCGCTCACAGCATCGACGTACTCTGAACTTCCTTCGGGCCAAGCTCGCTTTGCAATGGCGATGCCGACCATCTCGGTAAGGTATGTGTCCCCGCCGCGCATGACCATCGATACTTGTCGGCAACTAAGGAGCACATTCGGATCCTGAAGTGCATCTTCCTTGCAGGATTTCACAATCGTCTGGTATGCAGGTAGGGCCAGCGCCGACGCGATGCCAATCGAAGTCACAAACGCAGTAGGCGAATCCATCGTGTGCGTCCTAACGATTGCATCTGTTACGTGAACTACCGTCGTATTCCAATACGTGTCAAATCGCCTCGAACCTGCGATGGCCGCCAGATCCTTATGCACCTCGAGCACGTCATTGCGTCTTCCGGCCCTACCGATCGAGTCGAACCACGCCGCCCCATTGTCCGGACTCAACGCATGGAGCTGTGCCTCTAACGGCTGGGGGTCACAATCGTCCACTTGAGCGCACAGGCGAATGTTGAGCCACACCAAGTCAGGACGGTCCGGGGCCTCCGAGACAGCGCGTTCGATCAACTTCAATCGTTGGGCCGGGTTAGAAGTGGGGCCGATGCTCAGCACGGCCGCAGCCGCAAGGGAATCGGCATCTCCCGACGCGATCAATGAATCCTCCGTGCGCTGGATTTTGCGTTCGTACGCCGCTTTCTGCCGAGCCCCATCTGATGCGCATCCGTTGCACGCGATCGCAGTTAGCCCGATCAGCAATAACTTCTTGGCAAGGGACAGACAGACAGCTTGCGACCGGGGCATGTGTAATCCTCCTTGATTGACTGAGGCTCGAAGTCTAGCCGAACACCGCGACGACAAGGAAAGCGGCGATCACGTTAGAGAAACCATTGCCTGCTGTTCACCAGACGACGTCTGACGACCCACAGGGGCCGATGGCGAATATCAGGTGTGGGGCACTACCCCTCTTGCGACTACGAAAGGGCTAATATGCCGCATCACCTCGAAATGCCTTCCGACGTGACGATAGGCTCGCTGCCGTTCGGCGCCACTTTGATCCCGACAACCATTAGCCACAACCCGGTGCCGAATTCCGCGATAGACATCGCGATATATCCATAGGTGGCAAAGCTCGAGAAACCGGGATGCACCAGATTGGTAAAGCCAATGGCCATGATAAGTGCCGAAGCAGCAAGATCGAAGCCAGCGATGGCACGGGGAATGTAGCGAGATTTCAAGAACAGAATATAGAAAATGATCGATCCCATGCTGAAGACAATGATTCCGAGATTGAATGCCAATCCCGACATGCGGTCCGCGAGGTCTGCGAGATGACCGAGCGAACCCACTTCAGAGACAGAACTGCTGGCTGCTGATAGCGAAATTTTTAAGCTGGCGAAATCGAAGACGTTCCCGAGCGCACTGAGACCAGTCTCCACAACCCAGCAGAGTAACGCCACCAGCGCCAGCCGAGCGTCCACCGACCTCAGGACTACGTAGAAGCCAACCGCAAGCCAGATCAAGGTCAGGGTGGTGACGACATGACAGGCAGTGCCGAGCCGATACATTCCTTTCGATGCAGCGATCCTGTGCGCGCTATCAGCAAATGAGGCATTCCCCGCGATCCGCGAGGTAATGAAATCGCCGAGCTCCAGCATTCCATCACCAAACACGTACATAGCGCCGGCAACTCGAGCGTAAGCGTGTTCGCGGTTGCCTGGGAGTGCCGCCTTGAAGTCCTCGATTACCGACATGACGTACTCTACCGATGCTTGGGAATGGGGAAAGAATTGAATGCCTCAACTACTTCCGCTTGTTCGCTGGGGGCTGCAACCATTCTTGGGAATGGCTTCCAGCGTCTGCCTTGCACGCGATTCCAGTTTAGTCTAGCGCCCGCCGTGAATGACAGCTAACTGGCAGCTAATTCGGAGCAACTGATGACGGCTTTTGGCCGGGAGCGCCAGCTCAGGCGGGCTTGCGCATGGCGTCCAGCGCTGCTCGGGCGAGAAATCCCGATCGAGTCTCACCCCGTTTGCGTGCGTGCGCGTCGATCGCACGTAGAATGCGCTGGGGCAATGTGATGTTGATCCTCGCGGCCTTGTCGCCGAGTTCGCTGACATCGACATCAACGACGGCCCACGTCCAACCGCGATAGTTACGCTTCTTTTGTAACTGCTCAATCGAGGTCGGCGCCGGGAACGGCTGTCCATCGTCCAGAAGCCCTTCGAGATGAAGCAAAATGGCCTCTCGCGAATTGGTCAGCGCGTCATCCAGAGTATCGCCTGCGGAGAAGCAGCCCGGCAGATCCGGTACGACCACACCGAATGCATGTTTGGAATCCCCTGTTTCAATTGCAACTGGATATCGCATAAATCCATGTCCTCATTTCAGTCCGGCCTGCTTGCGAATCGCCTG
>CAZZVA010000247.1:0-3784 GCA_964657345.1 uncultured Acetobacteraceae bacterium
GCCGCCGATGGGGATCACCACGGCTTCAAGATCCGGCTGCTGCGCCAGCAGTTCAATGCCGATTGTCCCTTGCCCGCAGATCACGTCGGCATCATCGAAGGGATGCAGGAACGTCAGTCCCTCCTGCTCGCAGCGACGGAGAGCCTCCGTGCATGCCTCGTCGTAATTGGCGCCGTGAAGGATTACATCTGCGCCATAACCACGGGTCGCGGTAACCTTCACCAGCGGCGTTGCCAGCGGCATCACGATCTGCGCATGAATGCCGCGCGCCGTCGCATGATAAGCCACAGCCTGTGCATGGTTGCCGGCACTCGCAGCAATCACGCCGCGCTTTTTCTCGTCATCGGTCAGCGACAATATCTTGTTCAGCGCGCCGCGTTCCTTGAACGCGCCGGTGCGCTGCAGATTGTCCAGCTTCAGATAGATCGTCTGTCCCGTCGTCCCGGACAGGCCTTCGGACAGCTGGCAGGGTGACCGGTAAATGAAATCGCGAATGCGGTCGTGCGCAGCCTGGATGGCATTCAGTGACACCAGCGGCGAGACGGCCTCAAGAGCCGGATGCGATGCTTGCATACGCCATTGTAGAGACTGGCGCGGAGACGTCTACTCTGACTTCATCTGTCGTTCGCCGGCCGCGCGCGGGCTCACGTCGATATCGAAGCGCGTATTGCGCGGAAACTCCACCTCGTGGCCCCTCAGGATGAAGCGTCGAACAACCGACTTTGCCAACGCATAGTAGGCGAATCCTGACGTTACATTGGCATTGCGGGCCGCCAGGCTCACGACGCGGCCGGCCAGTCCGAATCCCCCACCGGAAACTGCACCTGTCCCGGCATTGCTGGCGTCATCGCCAAAGGTTCTCGCCAGCAGCACGGTCAACGCCAGCGGTGCCAGGAGACGATTGGGAGCCGGACCCGCCTGGGCTTCGCCTTCGGAATCGAGCTTTACATTCTGACCGGGCTGACTTTCGACGCCGGTCACCTGGCCGTTCAAGGAGAGTGCTCTCGCCCGAGCCTGGACCGCGCAACTCTCTTCCGGAGCAACCGTCACTTCCTTCAGCGTGAAGCGGAGAACACCTGGTCTGCCAAACATCCGCGCAGGCCTGGATCGGATCACGGTACCAGTCATCTGCGCGCCTTCCGGCAACAGCAGGGTGTCGGACTTTTCGGCATACACCGGTTTTGCGAGAATCGCCTGTACCGTCTCGCCGGCCTTGGCATTCTTCGAAGAAATGCCTGTCAACAGACGCGCATGTAAGGTCGCCGCCGGCAATTGATCCTCCGGAGTCTCTGCACATGCCACAGCCTTCATCGAGCCGCCCAGGTTCAAAGGTGCAGCCAGCTCCGCGTCGAACTGGGAGGCCCGCCAGATGCGCTGCGGGTGATAGGGCAATTGCCCGAAAGCAAATTGCTCAAAGCGGTCTTTCTTTCCAGGTGACAGGTAAGTCTGCTGCAGGCTTTGGAGGCGTGAGTGGACTGCCGATTTTGCCATGCTGAGCACGGCCAGGCGGCCATGTTTGCCGGCACTCTGCATGTGGATGAGGGTTGCTGCGCGCTCCGTCGCCGGGGCGTCAATCTCGAGTTTTTCGCCGTCATCCAGGGTCAATGTATCGAAGACGATCTGCGGCTTCCGGGTAGGCGTCATATCGCCATCCAGCAGCTGCCAGACGCGGTCATGTGCCCGCACCCTGCTCGTACTTGCAACATGCCCCGTCACAACGAGGCCGGAAGCCAGCACATTCCGATCCGTGAGGTATACCGGGTCGATGAGATGGCCTTTGACCTCTGCCCCCTCTTTGAGGTTCGCAGTTCGGTCAAGTTGGACGCGGAGTAAAGTTCCCTGCGGCAGCACGCTGTTCGCGGAAGGTTGACCGGCATTACCCTGCGTAAGCGCCATCGCGGCAAGTGGAACCATCGTCGATGCAATCACGAGAAGTCTGGGATAGAACGTTCGCAAACATGGACCTCACAACCAGCGTACCGGAATCGCCCGGAATAAGAATGAAGTCTTTGTCAGATAGAGCCGCGTCAAAACACAAAAGCCCGCCTTTCAGCGGGCCTTCGTGGTGGTAACTGATTGTGAAAGTGGCTCTTACGCGGTGTAGAGCAGGATACCTTCCGACTTCTCCTCACCCTCGGCTTTGAGACCACGGTAGAAGAGCTGATTATTTTCGAGGTAGACCTCAAGGAACGCCGGCCGCTCTGCAATCCCGCCCGCGATCAACGCCTCCGACAGAGGATCTTCCACGTAGCGCTGCAGGGCACGGCGCAGTGGACGTGCTCCATAGCTGCGGTCGACCAGTGTCTTCTCGAGAATCCACTTCTTCGCATCTTCCGCGACAGAAATAGTGATCGCCTTCTGCACCAGGTTCGCATTGAGCTGCTGAACCAGCAGCTCAAGGATCTGGATCAGATCGCTGTCCGACAGCGACAGGAAGATGATGATCTCGTCGAGACGATTGAGGAATTCGGGATTGAAAGTCCTCTTGACTTCGCTCTTCACCATCTCCTCGATCTTGTCCATCACCAGGTCTTCACGATCCGATGAGAAACCAAGACCCTTGTTTTTCTGCAGATGCCGCGCGCCAATGTTCGAGGTCATCACGATGATGGTGTTCTTGAAATCCACCGTGTTGCCCAGGCCGTCAGTCAGGTGTCCGTCTTCAAAAACCTGCAGCAGGATGTTGAACACATCCGGATGCGCCTTCTCGATTTCATCCAGCAGGACCACAGAGTAAGGCGAACGCTTGACGCGTTCCGTCAGCTGACCGCCCTCTTCATAGCCCACGTATCCCGGAGGCGAACCAATCAGCTTCGACACCGAGTGCTTCTCCATGAACTCCGACATATCGAAGCGGATCAGCGACTTCTCACTTCCGAACAGAAATTGCGCCAGCGTGCGGGCCATTTCTGTCTTACCCACACCAGTCGGTCCCAGGAACAGGAACGAACCAATCGGCCGATTTGGAGACTTGAGACCAGCCCGCGAACGACGAATCGCACGAGCGAGCGCAGAGATCGCCTTCTCCTGCGAGATGACGCGCTTGTGCAACTCAGCTTCCACGCGAAGCAGCTTCTGCGTCTCTTCTTCCTTGATCGAGTTGACTGGCACACCCGTCCAGCGGCTGACCACATCTTCAATATCCGCGCGGCTTACGATGCCCGCAGCAGAATCGTCGAGGTGGTACTTGTCCCGCAGGGCCCGCAGATTCTCGCGCTCCTTGCGCTCTTCATCCGAGTAGAAACGAGCCTTCTCAAACTCGTGATTCGCGATCGCGTTCTCCATGCGATGCACGATGAACTTGATCCGCTTCTGGACCTCGGTGATCTCCTCCGGAAGAGAAGTCTGGCGCAGCTTCACGCGCGCTCCCGCCTCGTCGATCAGGTCGATCGCCTTGTCCGGCAGGAACCGATCCGGGATGTACCGATTAGAATGCGAGACCGCAAACTCAATCGAGTCATCGGTATAGCTGACCGCGTGGAACTTCTCATAGCGATCCTTGATCCCCATGATGATCTTGATCGCATCCGCTTCGTTTGGCGGCGGCACCTTTACTGCCTGGAAGCGTCGTTCAAGCGACCGATCCTTCTCGATGCTTTTGCGATACTCACCCGGCGTTGTTGCGCCGATGCACTGGATCTCGCCACGCGACAGTGCCGGCTTCAGGATGTTCGCTGCATCCAGTGACCCTTCTGCCGATCCCGCGCCGACGAGCGTGTGCAGTTCGTCAATGAAGACGATGGAGTTCTGATTCTCCATCAACTCCTTCATGATGGTTTTCAGC
>CAZZVA010000248.1:0-3766 GCA_964657345.1 uncultured Acetobacteraceae bacterium
TTTCGATGATGCAAATTTCTGGCCGATCTTTGAAGCGGCCTCGGCATTGAAGGCGCCGTTGTACATGCACCCGCAGTCGCCGCAGGCAGGCGTCGTGGATGCTTACTACAAGGGGTTTGGTGATCCTCTCGATGCCCTTTTCGCGCGTCCCGGCCTCGGCTGGCATTACGAAGCCGGTGTGCAGATTCTGCGCATGGTTCTGGGAGGAGTCTTCGATCGTTTTCCGGATCTGCAGATCATTACGGGCCACATGGGCGAGGTCATCCTGTTTTATCTTGATCGCATTGACATGCTGAGTCATGCTGCGAAGCTGCCCCGGAAAATATCGGAGTACATCCAGCAGCACGTTTATGTGACACCGAGCGGGCTATTCAGCCAGCGCTATCTGCGGTGGGTGATCGAAGTGATCGGTGTGGATCATGTCCTGATGTCAACGGACTATCCATATGCCATGGCTGCGGGTGGGGGTGCTCGAAGATTTCTGGAAGAGGCACAACTGAGTGAGGAGGAGAGGATGAAGATTGGATCCGGCAACTGGGATCGTTTGTGCGCGGCGATCCGGCGCTGACATCGATCACTGCTGTTGATGCGTGACCTTTCGTCGAGGCTGGGAGTTGCCGAAGCAATACCAATTCTGCGATAACCGTGTGTTGCAGATTGCCGGCGAATGCCGATCGTTCCAGTGGAGATCGCGATGAAAACAGCAGGACGAAGAGAATTTTTGAAAGGCGCGGGCGGCATGGCTGTCACGATTGCTGCTGCTGCTGCGACGCTGCCGCGCGGGGCCTGGGCTGACCCGCTGGGTTTACCGATTGGCATTCAGCTGTACACGGTAGGCGCGGACATGCAGAAGGACGCTCCGGGAACGGTCCAGCAGATTGCGGAGATCGGCTACAAAGAAGTAGAGACTGCCGGCTATGGATCGCTGAAGACTGCGGCAGCGCTTCGCAAATTGCTGGACGACCATGGATTGAAGTGCCCCAGCTCTCACCAGCAATTCGACATGGCGAACCTGCAGAAGGCCTTCGATGACGGGCACGCGCTGGGCTGCGAGTATGTGGTCGCGTCCGCGGCACGGCAGTTGATTCTTCCGCCGCCGGATGCTTCGCTTGCACCTGCCGACAAGTTCAAGGCGATGATCCATGGCATGATGGCGCCGATGACTGAAGATGACTGCAAGCGGCTGGCAGACGTGCTGAACACGATTGGCATGGCGGCGCAGAAATCCGGTTTGACGTTTGCTTCGCACAATCATACGGAGCAGTTTTCGCCGGTGCTGGGCGAGACCGGTTTTGATTACCTGGTGAAGCATACGGACGCGAAGAGTGTGAAGTTCGAGTTGGATTGCGGATGGACTGCGGTCGCAGGATTCCATCCGGCAGAGTTCGTAAAGAAGTATCCGGGCCGTATCAAGATGCTGCACATCAAGGATTTTCTGCCATTCGAGAAAGGCGCCAGACCGGGTGGTCCGATCGTGGCGCAGGGTTCCGAGATCGGCCGCGGGGTGGTGAACTACAAGGAGATATTTGCCGGGGTGAAGGGCGCCCGGATCGAGCATATTTTTGTCGAGCAGGAAGGTCCCTATTCACGCATGCCGGCGATGGAGGCAGCGAAAGTGGATTACACGTATCTGCATTCTCTTTCGTGATTGCGCAGGACTGTTTTTTGGTAACAACTGCCGCTACTAATTCAGGATCGGGTTAGAACCTCATTCGCGCTCGGAAGTGACGAGCTGGTGCTGTTCGCCAAGGCCATCGATGCCGAGGTGGATGCGATTCCCTTCCCGCAGATAGACCGGAGGCTTCTGGCCGAGGCCTACTCCCGGGGGCGTGCCGGTGGAGATGATGTCGCCGGGCTGCAGGCTCATGAAGCGGCTGATGTAGCTGACGAGCGTGGCGACGCCGAAGACCATGGTCCGGGTTGAGCCATGCTGGTAGCGATGGCCGTCTATTTCGAGCCAGAGTGTGAGGTCTTGCGGATCGGGCATTTCGTCGGTGGTGACGAGCCAGGGGCCGATGGGTCCGAAGGTGTCTGCGCTCTTTCCCTTGACCCACTGGCCGGTGCCTTCCAGCTGGAAGGCTCGTTCTGAAAGATCGTTGACCAAGCAATATCCGGCGACATACGAGAGTGCATCTGCCTCGGTTACGTATCGGGCCTCGCGTCCGATCACTACTCCGAGTTCTACTTCCCAATCCGATTTTGTGGATCCGCGGGGTATCAGAACGTCGTCGTCCGGACCCATGATGGAGGAAGTTGCCTTCATAAAGAGGACCGGCTCGGCGGGCACGGCCATGTTCGACTCGGCTGCATGATCGGAGTAGTTCAATCCGACGCAGATGAATTTTCCGACCTTGCCGATGCAGGGTCCGATACGCGGGGTGCCGGGGACGGACGGCAGTTGGGCGAGGTCGAGGGCTTTCAGGCGTTGCAGAAGGTCGGAGGAGAGAGTGGTGCTGTCGAGGTCGGGGACGACGGTCGAAAGGTCGCGCAGGGTGCCGTCTTTGTCCAGGATGCCGGGACGTTCCGCGCCCTTTGTTCCGTAGCGTAATAGCTTCATCGTGTCTCTCCTGAGGTTAGTAGGTTGCGCGTCCACCGCTGACATCAAAGACTGCGGCAGTGGTGAAGGAATTTTCTTCAGAGACAAGCCAGGCGATCATGGCACTGACTTCGTCGACTTCCAGAAATCGACCGCGAGGGATCCTGGACAGCATGTAGTCGATGAACTCCGGCTTCATCTGATCGAAGATGCGGGTACGAGCCGCAGCAGGCGTGACGCAGTTCACAGCAATGTTGGATGCGGCTGTTTCCTTGCCCAAAGATTTGGTCAGAGCGATGACGCCGGCCTTGGATGCACTGTAGGCCGGGGCATTGGGATTGCCTTCCTTGCCGGCGATGGAGGCGACGTTCACAATGCGGCCGTAGTTCTGGCGAAGCATGACTGGAAGGACGGCACGGCAGCAGAGGAAGACGCCGGTCAGGTTGATATCGATGATCTGTTTCCATGCGTCGATGGGGTACTCCCACGTAGGGTGATTGGGACCGGCGATGCCGGCGTTGGCTACCAGGATATCGATGGTGCCGTGCTTGTGCATGGTAGCGTTGGTCGCGGTTTGCACGCTGTCCGGATCTGCGACGTTGACGGTCTCGATGGTGACGGTGCCGAGAGCATCGAGTCGTGACTTCGCTGTCTGGAGTGCTGCGTCGTCGATGTCCCACAAGGCGACAGTTGCGCCGGACTGCAGCAGGCGTTTTGCGACAGCGAAGCCAATGCCCTGGGCGGCTCCGGTCACGATGGCAATGCGCTTCTCCAGGTCGATCTGGTTCATGGGATGTGAGACTCCTCAGTTCCCTGTTGAGGGTGCAATTCAGCAATCACCAGCGAGTACCTCGGAGAGATGAAATACCTTGCGGGAGATGTTCTGCGTGATCTGTTCGCGACAGCTGAAGCCGTTTGAGACGATGAGGTCCCCTGCACTGGCTGCACGGACGGCTGGAAGGAGCACACGCTCTGCCAACTTCTGCGAGACATCAAATTTTTCGGCTTCGAAACCGAAGGGGCCGGCCATGCCGCAACAGCCGGAGTCGAGGAGGTGGACCTCTGCGCCAGTGGCGCGCAGGAGATCGAGGTCATCCTTCATCGTCATGAGTGCTTTCTGATGGCAGTGGCCATGCACAACGATACGACGACCGTGTTGAGGAGGAGGGCTCCACTGCGGACGGCTTCTCTGCAGGATTTCACTCAGCAGGACGGTCTGGCGGCTCAATC
>CAZZVA010000249.1:0-3737 GCA_964657345.1 uncultured Acetobacteraceae bacterium
AGTGGCCGGCTGCATACTCATGCGACTACATTGCAGGATCTGGAGCGATTGCGGACTGCCGGGATCGGGCGGTTGAATGTGGACCTGATTGCGGGGCTGCCCCACCAGACGCTGGCTTCGTGGCGGGAGTCTTTAGAAATGCTGGTTGCCACCGAAGTCGAGCATGCCAGTGTGTACATGCTGGAGGTGGATGAAGACTCCCGACTGGGTAAAGAAATGCTGGCTGGGGGTGTTCGGTATCACTCCGGGGCCGTCCCGAAAGATGACACGATTGCGACAATGTTCGAGGAGGCTGCTGACCGCCTTGGTTCGGCCGGGTTGATGCACTATGAGCTATCCAACTTCGCGGCTTGCGGCCGGGAGTCAAAGCACAACTTGAAGTATTGGAAGCGTCAGCCGTATCTCGGTGTCGGGCTGGATGCGCATTCGATGCTGAGGGCTGCGGAAGGTGGAGCGATGCGTTTCGGGTACGGAGACGAGCTGCCCGCGTTTCTAGGTCCTTCGCAGCCGTGGTGTCCAGACCGGTTGAGCAGGCAGGCCGAGCTGGAAGAAGCTTGGTTCCTGGGATTGCGTCTGGCTGAGGGAGTTTCGTTGAAGCGGCTGCGGGCTGAGTTTGGCGCACAGGTGGATGCGTTTCTGCCAGTTCTGCATGAGCTTGCGGATGCTGGATTGATCAAGCGGGAGGCCGAAGTGGTGAAGCTGACGGAGCGAGGTAAGTTGCTTTCTAATGAGGTTTTTCGAGCAATACTTGAAGTAGGAGATGAAGAACTTTGCACGGTATAGAAGATGCTGTACCAGTGATTGACCTGCGGAGCGACACGGTCACCAAACCGACGCCAGAGATGCGGAAAGCCATGGCCGAGGCCGAGGTCGGGGACGACGTTTATGGCGAAGATCCGACTGTAAACCAGTTGGAGGCGAAGGCTGCGGAGGTTTTTGGGAAGGAAGCTGCGATCTTTGTGCCGACGGGCAGTATGGGGAACCAGATCGGGATTCGGCTGCATACGCAGCATGGGCAGGAAGTGATCTGCGAGGCTCGGGCGCACATTGTCGACTGGGAGATGGGGATGGTATCGGCCTTCTCGGGCTGCCAGCTGCGGACGGTTGCGGCGGAGCGCGGCATTCTGAAGTGGGAGCACATCCGGACGGCGATCGCTCCGCCGATTTACTACCGGGCCCAGACAGGGCTGATCTCGCTGGAGAACTCGCACAATATGGCGGGCGGAACGGTTTCGCCGCTGGGGGTGTTTGAGGAGATATGGCACGAGGCGGGGAAGCTGGGCCTGCCGGTGCACCTGGATGGAGCACGGGTGTTCAATGCCGCTACAGCGCTTGAAATCCCGGTAGCGAAGCTGACGAGCGGCTTCCGGACGGTGAACTTCTGCCTTTCGAAGGGACTTTGCGCTCCGGTGGGTTCGGTGCTGGTTGGAAGCCGGAAGGATATCGATCGGGCGAGGTCGTTACGGAAGGCGCTGGGCGGCGGGATGCGGCAGGCCGGGATTCTGGCGGCGGCCGGGGTGATTGCGCTGGAGAAGATGGTGGGACGTCTGCGCGAAGATCATGCCAATGCGCGGTTTCTGGCGGGGCGGATCGCGAAGACGCAAGCCGAGATTGATCTCGAAGGAGTGCAGACGAATATTGTGCTGTTCCACCTTCCTGAAGGCGGGGGTGACTCTGGCGGGTTTGTCGCGCGGTTGAAAGAGCGGGGAGTGCTGGCGGGGACGACTGGGCCGAAGTCGGTTCGGCTGGTGACGCATCACGATGTGGATCGCGCGGCTTGTGAGCGGGCAGCAGCTGTCGTCGAGGAATTACTGGTTTGAGAGGAGGCATTGGTGCCTTTGACGTCATCACAGATTCGGGCCCAAATCCGTTCAAACGCCTATAATTAGAGGATGCCTAAGTACTCCATTGTCGTCCCTTTCCACAACGAAGAAGAAAACGTAACTGCTCTCTACGATCGCGTGAAAGACGTCATGGAGCAGGTGGGCGAAAGCTTCGAACTGGTGCTGGTGGATGATGGATCGAACGATCGCAGCTACAAGTTGATGGAAGAGATTGCGGCGGTCGATAGTCGCATCCTGGTGGTGAAGCTGCGCAGGAATTTTGGCCAGACGTCGGCGCTTGCTGCCGGGTTTGATCATGCGCAGGGCGACTACATCCTGGCGATGGATGGCGATCTGCAGCATGATCCTTCCGAGATTCCGAATTTTCTTGCGAAGCTTGAAGAGGGCTACGACGTGGTGAGTGGGTGGCGCAAGGAGCGCATCGATAACTTCGTGATGCGGCGCATTCCTTCGCGTTGTGCAAACTGGTTGATGGCGAAATTGTCGGGTGTGGACATTCATGATTTCGGCACAACGTTCAAGGCGTATCGCCGCGAGGTGATCCACAATATCCCGCTGTACGGCGAGATGCACCGGTTTATTCCTGCGCTGGCTGCCTGGTATGGCGCGAGCATCTGCGAGATCCCAATTCGGAATGTGAATCGCGAGCGCGGGAAGAGCCACTACGGGATATCTCGGACGTTCCGGGTGTTCTTCGACCTGCTGACGATCCGGTTTCTGCTGAAGTACATGTCGCGGCCGCTGCACTTCTTTGGCAGCTTCGGGGCACTGAGTGTGTTGTTTGGCGGGATGATCTCGGTGTTCCTGGCCACGTTGAAGATCCTCTCGCCGCATCAGCATGTGATGGATGATCATGGTCCGTTGTTTGTGGTCGCTGGGATTTTGATCCTGGCTGGCATCCAGATGGTGGCGATCGGGCTGCTAGGTGAGTTGCAGGTGCGCCATTACTACACGAATACACAGCGGTCGCCGTATACGGTGGATCGGCTGGTGCGGCTGCGGTCGCCGGAAGAGCCGAGTACGCTGCGGGGCGAGATCGGTTAGAGCTGTTCGGGCAGTGTCAACTGGCTGGCTCAGAGGCGTTGCACGTATAATACGTGTAGCACGTGAGCAAGTGGAGGCTGATCATGCCCGAAGTGAGCAAACAAAACCTTACGATTAGTCTCAGCCCCCACCTCATCCACCAGGCGAAGATACTGGCGGCAAAGCGTTCGACTTCAATCAGCGGCCTGTTGGCTGAGCAGGTGGAGGTGCTTGTCAAAGAGGATGATCGCTATGAAATGGCTGCCATGTCTGCCATCGCGCGGATGGAACGTGGGGTGCACATGGGAGGCGGCAAATTAGCTTCCAGAGAAGAACTTCATGATCGCTAAGACGGGCGCGAAGACCTTTATCGACACTAACATCCTGATATATGCCCATGATCCAGATCAGCTTGAGAAGCACAGCGTAGCAAGAAAAATTGTTGTGAAGTTGCTCGGCAGCAGGATGATGGTGTTAAGTCCACAGGTATTGCAGGAATTTTATGTAAACGTCACACGCAAGATCGCGAAACCACTGACGAAGCGTGCCGCGCGATTGATCATCGAAGACTTCAGTGCCTGTTGTGTGCATACGACGGCGACCGAGGTTTGGAGTGCTTTTCGTATTGAGGACGAGTCCAAGATCGGTTTCTGGGACGCTTTGATTTGCGCCTCAGCTCTCAAGGCAGGTGCAGACGTTATCCTCTCCGAAGATCTGAACGCGGGTCAGAAGATTGCGGGGATACGCATTGAGAATCCGTTTGGCTGACAGTTGGGTCGGCACGATCGGTGGGGCTGCTAGCGCAGGTAGTCCTTAATGAATGGGTCGTCGCTGGCTACGAGGTCGTGGGTGGAGCCGTCGAAGACCATG
>CAZZVA010000250.1:0-3652 GCA_964657345.1 uncultured Acetobacteraceae bacterium
CGACGATCGAGAGCGGTGTAGCTCTGATCTTCGTAGAGCTTGATGTTGAACTTCAAACGGCCTACGCGCGAGAAGTCGTACTTGCGCTGATCGAAGAACATGCCTTCGAAGAGAGCAGTGGCGGTGTCGAGCGTCGGTGGATCACCTGGCCGCAGCTTGCGGTAGATCTCGATGAGAGCTTCTTCCGGCTTGCGGACCGAGTCACGACGCAGCGTGTTGGTGATGATGTTGCCGACGTCGTCGCGCTCCGGGAAGAAGACTTCTACGGAGGTGACGCCGCTGGCGATGACCTTCTGCAGCTTGTCTGCCGTCAACTCGATGTTGGCTTCGAGGATGACTTCGCCGGTCGTGGTGTCGACTACGTCAGCAGCCGTCATGGCGCCATCGAGCTCGGAGGTTTCGACTTCGATGGAGCCGATCTTCGCGGCGCGGAGAGCCTTCAGGATCGAAGGCGTGACCTTGCGTCCGGAGTGAGCGATTTCCTGGCCATCGGCCATGACGGCATGTGCCGGCTTCGCGCCGAGCAGGTGCGTGGTCTTGACGTCTTCACTGATGGTCCAGTGCAGCTTGCCGTCGGCGATGTTGATGGTATCGACGGTGTAGAAGGTCTTGAGAATTTCCTCGTCCGAACGCAGGCCGAGGGCACGCAGGAAGATGGTGCCGAGGAACTTCCGCTTACGGTCAATGCGGACGTACAGCGTGTTCTTCTGGTCGTACTCGAACTCGACCCACGAACCGCGGTAGGGAATGATCTTGCCGAGGAAGTAGGTGCGATTGCTGGCAGTCTCGAAGAAGACGCCGGGCGAACGATGGAGCTGCGAGACGATGACGCGCTCGGTGCCGTTGACGATGAAGGTGCCGTTCTGCGACATCAGCGGGATATCGCCGAAGAAGACTTCCTGCTCCTTGATATCGCGGACGGTCTTCGCGTTGGTCTCAGGATCCTTATCGTAGATCGTAAGACGCACGGTGACCTTGAGCGGAGCCGAGTAGGTCATGCCGCGCTCTTCGCACTCTGCCTGGTCGTATTTCAGCTGCAGACCAACCGGGTCGCCGCACTTGTTGCAGAAGTCAGGAGTGTTTTTGTTGTAGGTGCCGCAATGCTGACAGAGTACGTCGCCGGGGTGGAACGGATCGGTAATGACCATGGATCCGCAGCTGACGCAGGCCGTACGCAGGTGATGCAGCCCCTTGAGGTGACCGCACTTGCATTCCCAGTTACCGATAGAGAAGTCGACGAAATCGAGCTGCGAAATATTGCGAAAATCAGTGATGGGGAAGACGGAGGTGAAGACGGACTGGAGCCCGTTGTCTTCGCGCTCGGCTGGAAGCTTGTCCATCAGCAGGAAGCGCTCATAGGAGCGGCGCTGCACTTCAATCAGGTTAGGGATCTGGATAGCAGTTGGTATTTTGGAAAAATCGAGACGGCTGCGGATCGCGCGATTCTCGTTCGGCATGCTTCACTCCTGTAACTCGTTGGCACCGGGGTACGTCCAGCTGCACGAGTCAGGCAGCCAGTCCGAAGGGCACTTCCTTGTCCCGTCGTGCGCTCTGCTGCCCCGTCGGCAGAGTGCCGGGCACTACCTACATCTACTGCGAGCAACCCCGGCGACGCCCAATTCCGTCTGACCGAAGTGCCGAGCTTTTGCTGACCTGGCAAGATGCCAGAGTTTGCAACTAAAAAGAACCGGTGCCTCTGGAGAGAGGGCGACGTCGACTACAACGCGAAAAGCCCGTGAGGACAGGACGTCCCACGAGCGCCACAAGCGATTTGTGCACTGGAATACTGTGAAATTGCTGAATTCCCGGCGACCCTATGCTGTCGCTTTCTGCTGCCTGAATCTGAGCCTGCGCCGAAATACCCGTCCGCTGCTCAGATTGCGGACTATCCAGCGATGCCATGCCGGACAAACTAAAAAGGTAACCGAACCATGCCGATACCGACATAGAAGTGGTGCGCGCTGAATTATCCCGCGGGAAGCAGAGATGGTTCACAATTTGCATAAGCGGGACGAGCTACTATCATAGCGCGTCCCGCTTTGGCATGCAACTTGCTAGTTACTTGACTTCGACGCCAGCGATACCATCGAACTTCTTGCGGATGGTCTCGGCCTCGTCCTTGCTGATGTTCTCCTTCAAGGCCTTCGGTGCGCCGTCGACCAGATCCTTGGCTTCCTTCAGGCCAAGAGCGGTGACTTCGCGTACAGCCTTGATGGTGTTGATCTTGTTGGCGCCGGCATCCTTGAGAATGACCGTGAACTCGGTCTTCTCTTCGACCGGAGCTGCGGCTGCTGCGCCGCCACCGGCTGCTGCTACCGGGGCTGCGGCTGCTGCTGAAACGCCAAGACGCTCTTCGAGCTTCTTTACCAGGGCTGCTGCGTCCAGCAGGCTCAACCCGACAATCGACTCTTCTAACTGCTGTAGATCTGCCATGTCCATCTCCACTTGAATCTGAATTCGTATTGCTGTTGCGATCAGCCCTGTTCCGGCTGACTGCTGTTCGCGATGAGGTTTCCGTTGTGCCCAGACCAGCACCCCTCAACGCAGAACAGCGAAACTTTATGCTTCCGTGGCGCCTTCAGCAGGGGCTTCTGTACCCGCTGCCTCGGTTTGAGCGGAATCCGCTGAGACTGCAGTATCTGGCGCGGCTGTATCTGCCGAGCCTTCTACGGGAGTCACGGTCGCTTCAGGGGTCGTCGCGGCTGCTGTTGCTGCTTCCGCTGCGGGCTCTTCCACCTTGCCGGGCGCTGCTGTAGCTGCACCGGCTACAAACTTGTTCTGCTCGACTGCCTGGTTGATGACCACTGCCAGATCTCGCCCGGTCGCGTTGATGACCGTAGCCAGGCGCTGTGCCGGCGAACTGATCAGGAACAGGAGCTTGGCATACAGCTCTTCCTTGCCCGGCATGGTGGCCAGCTGGTTAACTTCGTCGACACTGATGACCTTGCCATCGATGATCCCGAGCTTGAAGGTGAACTGGGCATTGTCCTTGACCCAGGTCGATAATGCCTTGGCGAGTGCGACTGGATCGCCACTGGTGTAGGCAACGGAGGAAACGCCTTTCAATCCCTGCAGGGCGCTCTCGATGCCGCTGCCCTTGGAGGCGCGGGCTGCCAGCTTGTTCTTGAGCACACGGTACCGGCCGCCGGCTGTCCGGACGACACTACGCAGCGCAAAATCCTGTGCGACGGTCAGCTTGGCAAACGTGCCGACAATCGCACTTGTCGAGCCTTCCAGCTCTTTCGTCAACTGCGCTACTTTTTCTGCCTTCTTAACCCTGGTTAATGCCATGATTCCAGCCTCTGGCCGCAAGTTGTTGCTTCGGCCCTGCTTCCGCGCTCATGAGCGCCATCAAATTTGGTGCGCGACCCGCAGGCCGCACTGAAAATGCCTAAGCCTTGGCTGCCAGATCGGCAACAGCCGTATCCAGCGAAACGCCGGGACCCATGGTTGAGCTCAGCGTGATGCCGCGGATGTACTTACCCTTCGCTGCGGAAGGCTTGGCGCGAACCACACTGTTGATGACCGTGATCGCGTTATCGACCAGCTTGTCGGCCGTAAAAGACAGCTTGCCCACCGGGACGTGAACGAGCGCGGTCTTGTCTGTGCGGAACTCGACTTTACCGGCCTTGATTTCCTTGATCGCTCCGGC
>CAZZVA010000251.1:0-3617 GCA_964657345.1 uncultured Acetobacteraceae bacterium
GAAGCCAAGTAGTCTACACCTGCGGCTTGTGCCGCTTTCCAGCGTTGCTTCACGCCAGCCAGCGATCCGAAATTATAAGAGCGAAACCAGCCATGACAGCTTAGTTCCTGTTTCGTTGCACCATCCAGAGTGTAGAAGCGGATCCATAATTGATGAGCATGCGCGTGTTGTACAAGAGCCTTGAGGCGAGCATCGTCCTGCTGAGTCCAGGCTCCCGCATTTGCCTGGCCACCACTCTCGACTACCGCCCAGGGATTGTTCCACCAGCGACGATAGTTCGTTGCGTGGTCTGGTTCCAGTACAGCGGGCGCGGCAAGCGGCTGACCCGCATGCGTGTGGGCGGCACCGAAGACCAGCAGCTTCGCACCTGCGGGTAAGTCATCGTAGAAGACTTTCTGCTGTGCATCCGATTCGCCGGTCAACACCAGGATTGGTCGCACATCAAGCGGCGACATCGCACTCGCATCTGCTGTCTTGGTTGCAGTCGTCAGCCATTCCTGGTGACGTTGCAGCAGCGCGAGCACGGCTGCCAGATGTTCGGGTTCCTCGGTCTTGAAGTCGAGATTCAACGTAATCAGCGGCCACTGACGGTGGTCTTTTCCAGCCAGCGCCTTCTCGACGATAGGCCGGACGCGGTCGAAAAAATATTGATCCATGGTAGGTGCCTGCGGCGTGAAGGGCGGCCCATGCGTCACGATCGACCACGACCGTCCGCTCTTTGGATCGGTGTACCAGGCCAGGTCTTGTTCTATTGCGACAGGCACTCCCACCGATAGAGCGCGGTCGATGCGGTCGTACCACCACTCGAAATAGGGATAGCAATTGTGCGCATCCATCACGGTGCGTTTTCCAGGCGCCGCCATGAATGCTTGAGCATCGGCGTAAGGTGAAATGACAAGGGCGCTTACGACCGACAGAGCGGAGAACCAGGCAGCAATGCGCAACCGGCTCGGCATCATGGACGCTCCTTGTAATTCAGGTAGATAGGATTGCCAAGTAACCGCAACGATCCAGTTGGCGAAACAATATTGACGCGCAACCAATGCTGTTTGCCGTCGCTGGTCAGACTGAATTGAATACTTTGCTGATCAGCATTCACCGCATCCGGCTCTCGCACGATTCTTCCATCTTCGACGAATTGCAGCTTGAGTCCGGCGCAGTGTGCGACCTGCGCCTGGACCAGGATTGGCACCCCGGCGGCAGCTTCCAGGGTCTCGCCCATGAAGGCGTGTGAACTCGCTGTGCTGGCTGTCAATTCCAGCAACCTGTCTTTCGAGGCAGTGAGATCGATGAAGACGTGACCCGCCTTTATGCCGGAGAGAATGCCAGACACCGAGAGCTCGTTAGCATAAACGACAGTTGTGGGCTGGCCGATGGTTCCGAGCTGCGCCTGGTGCGTGTCACTGCCGCCGATAGCAGTGATTCGATAGCCGGCTGTAAGTTGCTCTTCCCAGAAAGCGATGTCCTGCGTGTGCAGCCTTTCGTCCTGCGGAGTATCCGGACTGTTGATCGCTTCGATGGCATCGACCATTCGCATATCTGCGTATTGCGGCTGCCACCGGCAACCGATACAGATTTCACCACCTGGCCGGATGGGATGGTTGATCGAAACAATCTCGCCAAGATCGTGCCCTGCTTTAAACATCGCATTCATGCCCGGTCGCCCTGGTGCTTCAGTGCGGAAATCGACGAAGTGAGTCGAACCATAGAAATTGGTATGGCCGCTGGTCGTGGTCATCTCGCGGCCGGGGATGAAGAGCATGCGATCGAAGTAGGGCTGCAGCTCGCGCTGTTCGTTGTAGTGCGAGGTGGCGTTATGGTCCGTGATGGCGATGAAGTCGAGCCCGTGGGCAGCAGCAGATTCTGCAATAACTGAAAGGGGACACGGGACCATTTCGCCCGCCTGGCTGGGGCAGGTGCCGTCGCTGTGTGCGGTGTGCATGTGCAGGTCTCCCCTGTACCAGCGTGCCTCCGTGCTTAACGGATGATCCGTAAATGCTTCCATCCCCGCCTCGCCAGATTTTGTTAAGTGGATCATGGCTTTGTAATGGGTGATAGCTAATGGCCGCAGATTCGCGACGCGAATGATCAGGTTCCAGGTGCCGGGCAAAATCGGTCCTGGCAGATAGGACGGCGTTGCATCCGAAACACCAATCGTAAAGGCGCTCTTGTTACCGCCGCTCCATCCACGCACTCTCTGGGGATCTTGTATTCCTAGATCGAGCTTGGTGTTGTCATCCTTGCCGGTAAATGCAAATGAGACCGAGATCCGTTCGATGCCGGCAGGCACTTTGAATGGAACTTCGATACAAGCATGCTGCGACTGGTTTCCCTTGAGCGTGCCGGCAAGCGTAACTTCGTCGGCGTGAGCTGGCGTGACGGCTACCGCCAACAGGATTGCCGCGAACAAGCGTCTGTCCGTAAACAACATTCCGGGCCTTTCCATTCAGGGAAATTACACTCCGCGGCTATGGTGCCAGATTGAAGACAAGGCTGCTGCAGCAACAGCCTTGTCTTCGCCCGTTCGTTGTCTCCTGGGTTAGAAGGAAAGACGCAGCGCGAACTGCATCACTCTTGGGTCGCCGGAAAGTGTAGTGATTGACCCGGCCGCAGAACTGCTGAAGTTGCCGCTTGGCTGTCCGAACTCCGGCGTGTTTGTGACGTTGAATACCTCCCAGCGGAACTCCAGATTGGCGAGTTCGCCAAAGGGAAATTCGCGCAGCAGTGACGCGTCAAAGACGTCAGTTCGAGGTCCGCGCAGGGTGTTCCGTCCGCTGTTCCCGATCTGCCCCGAGGCAGGCAGAACGTAGGCATCCGCCTCGCCAGGAGACAGCTTCTGGCAGCCCTTGTTCGCCGCGACGTAGAACCAGCATGTAGGGTCTTTCACCAGATGCGGCTTGCCTACAACAAACGGCACGGAGGTCGCATATCCGTATGGATCGAGCGAGTTGGTGAGAGTGCCGCCGGCATTCACAGTAAATGGATGGCCGCTGTAGAAGGTGTAGACGCCGGAGGTGCGAAAGCCTCCGAAGATCCATGACAGAGGGCCGCTGGTGAGCATCTTCTGTCCATGACCAAACGGCAAATCGTACACATAGTTGAGTGACACACGATGAGGTATATCGAAGTCGCTGAGGCCGTACCAAGCAGAATAGTTGCGGCCATTTGGTGCATCGCCAGAGTTACTTTCCAATTCTTCCGGCGCATTATCCAGACTGCGGGAGTAAGTGTAAGCCGCCCGGAAGCTAAGGCCGTTATTGAAGCGATGATTGAGACTGGCCTGCAGGCCGTTGTAATTGCCGTAACCGATTGCGTTGGTGTATTCAATCAACCCAAAGTCTACATAGGGTTTCACGGCTGCGGGCTTGCCGTTCGCGCCAATTGCATTCACCACCTGGTTGCCTTGAATCAAGGGCTGGTTGTAGTCGGAAATCACGTCGAGGTGAGTCGACTTGGTGCCAACATAATCCACTTCGGCTGTCCACGCGTTTGCAAATTCACGTTGCACGCCGAAGCTCCACTGCTGGACGCTTGGTGTGGGATCGTGCGGGTTCATCGCGCGAACATGAAAAGACGTCAAATTATTAAGGTCGATGGTAGCGGGATCGAGGAAGTTG
>CAZZVA010000252.1:0-3562 GCA_964657345.1 uncultured Acetobacteraceae bacterium
ATGCTGCTGTCTTGGCCGCTTCTGCTGTCTTTCCATCGTGGTCCGCTCAGCCTGCCTTACGGCGCGCACGCGTGCTCTTTCGTTTCCGTGAGATCTTCGAACGGCGCCTCGATGAAGTCGCGGCACTCCTGACAAGCGAGCATGGCAAGGTTTTCTCCGATGCACGGGGCGAGGCCACGCGGGGTTTGGAGGTGGTGGAGTTTGCAACCGGCATTCCCCAGATGCTCAAGGGCGAATATTCGGAGCAGGTCGGAGCCGGCATCGACAGCTGGTCCGTGCGGCAACCGCTCGGCGTTGTGGCCGGCATTACACCGTTTAATTTTCCGGCAATGGTGCCCATGTGGATGTTCCCGGTAGCGATTGCATGCGGCAACACCTTCGTCCTCAAGCCGAGCGAGCGCGACCCCAGTGCCTCCATACTGATTGCAGAGATGCTGAAGGAAGCAGGCTTACCCGACGGGGTCTTCAATGTCGTGCAGGGTGACAAGGTCGCCGTCGACGCATTGCTCGCGCATCCCACGGTGCAGGCCATCAGTTTTGTCGGCTCCACGCCGATTGCCGAGTACGTCTATCGAGAAGGCACCAGGCAGGGCAAGCGCGTGCAGGCTCTTGGTGGGGCTAAGAATCACATGGTCATCATGCCGGATGCGGATTTCGATCAAGCGGCAGATGCGCTTGTCGGTGCGGCCTATGGCTCAGCCGGCGAGCGCTGCATGGCTATCTCTATCGCTGTTGTCGTTGGCAAATCAACCGCAGAAGCGTTGAGCAGCAGGATGCAGCATCGCATCGCCGCCCTGCAGATGGGAGATGGCATGAAGGAAGGTTCCGAGCTTGGCCCGCTCGTCACCGGCGCACATCTTGATCGAGTTCACTCTTATATCGACGAGGGTGTGAAAGAAGGCGCCGACCTTGTCATCGATGGTCGGCTCGAGCACCCGGGCCAGGGCGGCGGTTTCTTTCTTGGAGCCTGTCTTTTTGACCACGTCCGACCCGAGATGAAAATTTATCGCGAAGAGATCTTTGGTCCCGTTCTTGGGATCGTTCGCGTGAACAACTTCGAGAGTGCTCTCAATCTCATCAACGAGCATGAGTTCGGGAATGGCACTTCCATCTTTACGAGGGATGGCGATACCGCCCGCGATTTCGCTCACAGGGTGCAGGCAGGCATGGTCGGCATCAACGTACCCATTCCTGTGCCGATGGCCTTCCACAGCTTTGGTGGGTGGAAGCGATCTCTCTTCGGCGATCATGCGGTTCACGGGCCTGAAGGTGTGCGCTTCTACACGCGACTCAAAACAATCACATCGCGATGGCCAACTGGTATTCGTTCCGGTGTCGATACATCCATGCCGACGCTTGGCTAATTTCAGAGTGGCAGGAACTCAAGCCTCTACGAGGGCATCCGCGATACCGAGGTGCTTGTCCAATGCAGCGATGCCGCGGTCGATCTCCTCGGTCGTGACGATCAGCGGCGGCGCCACCACGAAGTGAGACACCCATGCCTGTATCGTGACGCCTTCGCCAAGTATCTTGGCGGCGATCTGGTCGACCACCAACGATTTGCCGGAGACTTTGTCGGCGTAGTTGTTGAAGGGTTCTTTGGTTGCATGATTCTTCACGAGATCCACGGCCCAGAACAAACCCTTGCCGCGGACATCACCGACACACGGGTGCTTTGCCTTCAAGTCATTCAGCTTGCCGGCAACGTAGGGCTCGAACCCGCGCGCCCGCTCCACCAGTTTCAAACGCTGCATCTCCTTGATCGTTGCCACGGCAGGAGCGAGCGTGATCGGATGCGCTTCATAAGTATGTCCGTGGGCGAAGTAGTGGTCCTGGAAGAAGTCGGCGATCTTTTCATTCGTCGCGCATAGCCCCAGCGGCACATAGGCCGAGGTGATTCCTTTCGCGGTTACCAGGATGTCCGGTATGACGTTCCAATGGTTGAGTGCAAACCATTCGCCAGTGCGACCCCAGCCGCTCATGACTTCATCGCCGATCATCAGTACGCCATATTCATCGCAGATGTGTCGCAGCTTCGGCATGTATTCATCGGGAGGCACAATCACCCCATTGGTGCCAACGATCGGTTCTACAATTATTGCCGCCACATCGGATTCGTTGCGGATCATGTGCTCGATGTAGTCGGCGCAGGCGATACCGCAGTTCGGGTAGGTGTGACGGATCGGGCACTTGTAGCAATGCACCTCGGGCGCGAAGACCACCCCCGGCCCCTTGCCGCCCGGCTCCATCGCCCAGCGGCGGGGATCGCCCGTTGCTGCGATCGAGCCCGACGTTGAACCATGGTAGGAACGATAGCGTGCGATGATTTTCGTCTTACCGGTGTACATGCGGGCAATTTTGAAGGCTGCTTCATTCGCCTCTGTACCGGAAGTTGTGAAGAAGAATTTGGTCAGCCCGGCGGGCAGAACATCCACCAGGAGTTTCGACAACTCAGCGCGCGCTGTTGTTGCATAACCCGGCATGGCATAGCAAAGGTCCTGCGCCTGCTTCGCGATCGCATCAATCACTGCCTGATTCTTGTGACCGAGATTGGAGCACATCAGCTGCGAAGAGAAGTCGAGGTACCGTTTACCCTGGCCATCTACGAGGTAGCAGCCATCGGCATCGGCAATGTGCATCGGGTTCCAATTTTTCTGGAAGCGCCAGGTACCGTAATTGTGTTGACGCGTAAGTTCGACTACCTGCTGACTGCTCAGTGTCTCCCGGTCTGCAGGCGCTTGCGGAACAGCGATATCGATGGAAGCCATGGTGAACATCCTATTCCACCTCCATCCGTGGAGGCCATGTGTATTCGCCGGCTGCTGTTATGCGGTCTCGACAGGCAGCGTCTGCGCGTCAGACTCAATCTTTCTTCTGGATGTTCGCATCAGCAGGAAGTACAAGCCTGCGGAAACAAAGAATCCCACAAACCAGGCATAGTCGTACAGGAAGCGCAGGGGCGGTGCGGCCAGCCCGATGAGCGCAGTGAACACGCCGGCGCACAATGCAGCGATAGCTCGGGGATTGATGCCGCGGGAGTATTCGTAAGGACCACCACGGTGGTAGAGCGAGAGCACATCCAGCCGCGTTGCACGAATCAGAAAATAATCTGCCGCCATGATGCCTGCTACGGGTCCGAGAAGGCCGGAGTAGCCGACCAGCCAGCCGAAAACATAATTGCCGAAGCTGCTCATGAGCCTCCACGGCATCATCGCCAGTCCTAGAAAACCGGTGATCAGGCCACCTGTCCGAAAACTGATGAGCCCTGGCGCCAGGTTGGAGAAATCATTCGAGGGCGAGACAACATTCGCCCCGATGTTCACATTCAATGTCGCGATCAACAATGCGATTAGGCCGAGGAAGGCAACCAGCGGCTGATGAAAGCGGGCCAGCAAGTTGATGGGCGACCAGATTGCTTCGCCGAAGACTGCTGCTGAAGCGGATGTGCATGCGATGCCAAGGAATGAATACAGCGTCATGGCGACCGGCAGTCCGAATGCCTGCCCCACAATCTGCGAGTCCTGTGACTTAGCGTAGCGTGTGAAATCAGGGATGTTCAAGG
>CAZZVA010000253.1:0-3531 GCA_964657345.1 uncultured Acetobacteraceae bacterium
CCTTACCTTAATGCTCCGAGTTAACTATCACCAACAGCAAAGCCGCCTGAAGAAGGCGGCTTTGCTGTTCGTGGTTCGGTTCTACGGTGCTGGCTGGATGTACCAGGTCTGGTTGCCGCTATCGGTAATTGCTTTCTCCGGATAGCAGATGACCGGCGTCCCCTGGGTCGTCGTCTGCTGATCGTCATCGAGAACGCCGCCGGATTGTGCATTTACAATCTCGTAGCCGCCTTCGTTGGCGTACAGAGTCCACAACTGGGTTCCGTCCGGAGCAGCTACTGTGCCGATCATGCTGGCCTGCGTGACCTGGGTCACCGGCCCGGTTCCATCTACTCCACCCGGATCGGTCAGGAAGAGTCCGTTTGCCTGGTTCGTGATGGTGAAGTAGCCATTGTTCTGGTAGGTGAAGACCCACTTCTGGTCGCTTGTGCCATCGGCCACATACTGCGCCAGCCCGGTCCCGGGAGTTGCAACCCCACCTGGATCAGTAATCAGCAGGGCGGAGTGGATACTCGTCAGGGAATAAGAGCCATTTGCGAACGACTGGCCGGTATTCACGACCACGCTGACCGAGGTATTGTGAGTCAGCGTTGTATTGACACTGGACGTTCCCGTGATCACAACGTTGTAAGTACCGGGATTGACCTTGTTGGTTGCCAGACCGTTGGTGTAGCCAGGTGTAAGGCTGCCTCCACCACCGTTGCCTCCCTGCGTGCCGCTGGTGCCTGTGGCGGTATTTGCCAGTGCAGCCGACGTGCTGTTGGTGCCGCATCCTGTGATCGAACCAGTGACGACGATGGCGCATACGAACAGGCTGACCAGTCCCTGCCATGTCTTTCTGCGTGCCGGAATACCGAGCAGGAAGATGCAGGCAAGGGTGGAACCGCCGCCGATCAGCCACCAGTGCTGCGCTGGTACCGGCATCTGCAGGGCACCAGTACCTCCATTCGGCTGACCATAGATCTCGAGTGAGACCGTTGCGTTGCCGGTCGCATCGAGTGTCGCCGAGGCCTGGAGGGTGCAGCCCAGGTTGCTGCTGGCGGGCACTGTGCAGGTCAGATTGATCGGCGTATTCAGGCCTGCCATGTTCTGGATCGAAGACAGCTGGACCTGGAAGTAGGTCACGTTCGAAGACGATGTAATCGTCTGACTGTGAGTGTCCGTCGTGATGGAGAAGTCACCATTGGTGCGGTTGTCTGTGACCGTAACCGTGGTGCTTGCGGAGGATGGTGTGAGCGTCGCGCTGGTCGGTGTAAAGACGGCTGTCAGGGTCACCGTGCCGGACGGGAGGGGAAGATATCCGCCGGTGAGGGGCACTGTCCAGGGAGTGGCTGAGCCGGAGCTGACGGCAAAGCTGCCGATCGAAACGCCGTTTGCAAATACCTGGACAGTCCCTGTTGGTGTTCCTGTGGACTGGGTCGCATTCGCAGTCACGATGAGCGAACCATTGGCCGCTACCGTGGTGTTGTTGAGCGAGATCGAGAGGCCGCTGGTGCCAATGTAATTGGCGGTATTGGCAGCGATGCTTCCCGAGGTGCTGGATGTGGCATAGTTGGTATCGCCGGAGTAGACGGCTGTGTAGGCCTGCGCAGGGTTATTGACCAGCGTGACTGCAGCCACAACCACGTCCGCATTTGCCGGCAGTGTGAGACTGGTCACCGTCTTCGCGCTATTCAGCGGAATGGCATACTCGTAGAGATTGAAGGGGCCGTTCTGCTTATTCACGACAATGTTCGAATCGTCCCGGTACGTCATGCTGGACGCAACGTTCTCCCCGGTATAGCTCTGGGGCGTGTACCAGTCGCTCATGCTTTGCGTGTATTGCTGGGTGGTTCCGTCGGAGTACTTGACGGTGAAGACCTGGCCAGGCTGGTTCCCGTTGACGGCAGTACCGAGGAACTTGAGTGTGGTGTAGTTGCCGGAAGTCAGCGTAATGACCGGAGCAGTCGCTGCGCCCTCAACCATGTCGTTGCGATTCGCATTGCCAAAGTTGAAGGTTGTTCCTGCCAGGGTCAGCGTGGTGCCGAGGAGGTTGCCGGAGTAGGCGCTCCCTCCGCCATCCAGGCCATTGTTGATAAGAATGCTTCCATCGGTAAAGATGCCATCCACATTGGCCGAACCGGTGAGGGAGACCTGTGCCTGCGTCTGGGCGGACGACACGGGTAAGGTCGCAGTCGAAATTGCCTGTCCGCTTGCGTTGAAGCCAGCTGTGACATTGACGACAGTCTGCGTGCCGGCGCTATTGGTGAAGGTAACCGTGCCGGTGGGGGAGACACCGGTAGACGTGGAGGCCGGCGTGGTCGTAAGGGCAGGCGAGGACACCACCGCAGTCAGGCCCACGGGAGAGTAGTTCGAGAGAGAGCCGCTGTTTGTAAGCGAGATGGTCGTTGGCGCCTTGTTGATCGTGACCGTGTAGGGGGTCGCCGAGCTGTTGCTGATCTGATAGCTGGGGTCGCCTGAGTAATTGAAGACAATGGTATAGGTGTTACCCGCAGCTAACAGGTTCGTGTTGTAAGTCGCGGTTCCTTCCGAATTGAGCGGCATCACCGTGACCGGATCGACGTTGCCGTCGAAGACCGACAGTGTGCCGGTTGGAGTCGATACATTGTTCTTGTTGAGGCTGAAGGGCTCAGCAGTAACGTTGTTTGTGGTGCCGTAGGTCAGCGTGCTGCCACTGGGATAGGTGCTTGAGAAGATAAAAGTACGCGAAGGTTCAGGCGTCACCGTGATGGGGGCGCTGCCAACGCTGGGCAGAAAGGTAGTATCGCCGGCATAGCGGGCAGATACCGTGTAGGTGCCGCCTGGGAGAAAGTAGTTGTACTGGGAGATGGCCGAGCCGCCCGACAGGGTCGCCGCACTGATGCCTCCGTAGCTGGGGAGACTGGAGTTGGTGGTGAAGGCGACGTCGCCGGTGGGGGTACCGCCAGTCCCGGTCACTTTTGCTTTCAGGTCCAGGTTGGTTCCATGCACTATCGAGGTAATGGGCGTTTGTGTCGCGGAATTGACGATGGAAAGGCTGGTTGCCGACGTCTTGGTGGCCGGTATGATCCAGCCGTTGATCAGGTTGGTGGCGTCAACGCTTCCAAGTCCGGTGGCTAGATCGTAGCCGGTGCCCGCGAGGTAGGAATTCGCGGTACCGGTCTTGATGGTGCCGCCTGTGCAGTTAGGAGTTCCAGTGGTGCATGCTACCGAGTTGGTACCGACCGTCACGTCGCGAAAGATGCCGGTCGTCTTCGTAGACATGTTGTAGAGCAGAGGATTGATGTTGCCCTGCAGGCCGAACTTGCCGACGACGTCCGCCATGATGCCCGCGAAAACGGCTGCTGCTCCTGCCGTGCCGCCCGTGATGGTGGCATTGGTTGGGGCAAAACTGGAGGTGCAATCGGACGGCGACGCGCAGATTACATACTCGCTTGAGTTGTAGTTGTTGCCAGCAAAGAAAGAGACATCAGGAATGGCACGCGCTGTCGGGCTCGCGATGCCGGCTGCGATCTGTGCGTTCACCTGCCAGGACGGTACCGGGTACGGGGA
>CAZZVA010000254.1:0-3519 GCA_964657345.1 uncultured Acetobacteraceae bacterium
ACTGGCTCATCATGCTGGTGTACTTCGGCTTCGTGCTGGGCATCGGCTTCGCGCTGAAACGTTACATGCGCACCAGCAACGATTTCTTCCTGGCCGGCCGGTCGATTCCGGCGTGGATCTGCGGTCTGGCCTTCATTTCCGCCAATCTTGGTGCGCAGGAAGTGATTGGCATGGGCGCGTCGGGTGCCAAGTACGGCATCATCACCAGCCAGTTCTACTGGATTGGCGCGATCCCGGCGATGGTGTTCGTCGGGATTTTCATGATGCCGTTCTACTATGGCTCGCGCGCACGGTCGGTCCCGGAATTTCTGCGGCTTCGGTTCGATGAAAAGACGCGGGCGGTCAACGCCATTTCGTTTGCGATCATGACCGTATTTTCTTCGGGAATCTCGATGTATGCGATGGCGCTGCTGATCCAAAGCCTGCATTTGTTCGATGGAATTTTTCTGACCCTGGGTCTGCCGCTCAGTTGGATCTTTCACGTGTCGATCGTGCTGTCGGCTGTGATTGTGCTTGGGTACATTTTTCTCGGTGGGCTTACCAGCGCGATTTATAACGAGGTGCTGCAGTTCTTTTTGATCGTTGCGGGGTTTGCGCCGCTGGTGTTTGTGGGACTGCGGAATGTGGGCGGCTGGCATGGCATTCAACAGACGCTTGGCCCGGCGTATACGCATTCATGGCGCGGCCTTTCCAGTCCGCATAGCAATCCGCTGGGTGTGGAATGGTTTTCGCTGACGATGGGTCTGGGCTTCGTGCTGAGTTTTGGCTACTGGTGCACGGATTTCCTAGTGATCCAGCGAGCCATGGCTGCGGACTCGGAGGAGTCGGCCCGGCGCGTGCCGCTGATCGCTGCGATCCCGAAAATGTTCTTTCCATTCCTGGTGATCCTGCCGGGGCTTATTGCGATCAGCGTGCCAAAAATGGCGCAGCATATTGCTGGACCACAGACGGTCGCGACGCGCGCGGCAGAAGCTGCGGGCCGCGGCCTGATCCCGGCCAAGGTGAGTCCGGTGAGCGGTGAAGTGGTGACGGATAAGAATGGTGCGCCGGTGCTGAATTACGACCTGGCGATTCCGAATATGCTGCTGCACTATTTTCCGACTGGCATTCTTGGACTGGGGTTGACGGCACTGCTGGCCAGCTTCATGTCCGGCATGGCGGGCAATGTGACGGCCTTCAACACGGTGTGGACGTATGACCTCTACCAGTCCTACATCAACAAGGACGATACGGATGCGCACTACCTGTGGATGGGTCGCGTCGCGACAGTTGGCGGCATCCTGCTTTCGATTGGCGCCGCATATCTTGCGACTTCGTTCAACAACATTATGGATGCGCTGCAACTAGTCTTCAGCTTTGTAAATGCTCCATTGTTTGCGACCTTTTTGCTGGGTATGTTCTGGAAGCGGACGACCGGGCATGGTGCGTTTGTCGGTCTGCTGAGTGGGACTACTGCTGCGATTGTGCATCACGGCCTAACCTTGCCGGCAGATGCGTCGGCGGGCATCCACGGCGGATGGATCGCGCTGGTGCATACCTATCCCAGCGAGATGGCGCAGAACTTCTGGACGGCCATCTGGGCCTTCAGCGTGAACCTTGTGGTGACGACAGCAGTGAGTCTGGTGACCAGGGCGCGCGATGAGAACGAGCTGGTAGGGCTGGTGTATTCACTTACGGACAAGCCGAAAGAAGGTCACCTGACGTGGTGGCAGAAGCCGGCGACACTGGCGATTGTGGTGCTGGTGATGCTGGTGTTGTTAAACCTGGTATTTGCGTAGAGCGGCAGGAGGCACTGGATGGGTCTAGATATTCGCATACCCCTTGGATTGATGTTTCTGATCACTGGCGGCATCATGGCGCTGTATGGGCTGTTCACGCATGGAAGCGCGATTTATGCGATGTCGCTGGGTATCAATCTGAACTTGCTGTGGGGTGCGCCGATGTTTGTGTTCGGGCTGGTCATGTTCATGCTTGGACGGCGTCCGCAGAAAAGTGCGGTCAGCCGGATTGAAGGAACGACGCGCCCGTTGAAGACGCCTCGCAGCCACTAGGGCGATCACACTTTCTGGATCGGGCCGGGATATTGGGCAATCATCGCATCGGACGTCAAAAGGACCACTCCCTCCAATGTCGCTTGCCCGATCAACATCCTGTCGAAGGGATCGTTGTCTATCATTGGCTGGTCATCTCACCCCTTTAACCGTTCTGTTTTTGTTCGCCGGTAGACTAACCACATGAAGCCGCGCATCCTGGAGCACTACGAGATTGTTCGCAAGCTGGGCGCGGGTGGAAGCGGCGTTGTGTATTTGGCCACGGATACGCTCCTGACCCGGCCGGTGGTGTTGAAAATGCTGCGCAAAGGCTCGCTCAAGCTGGAGCAGATGCGGACGACGGTGCTGCGCGAGGCGCGGCTGGCATCGGCTATCGAACATCCGAATGTGTGTGCCATTTACGAAGTGGGCGAGTCGAGCGATGAAGCCTACATCGTGATGCAGTATGTGCCGGGCAAGCCGCTCGATGCGGTCATCCAGGAAGGACCGGCGACGGTGCCGCTGGTGTTGTCGATCGGGATCCAGATAGCCGACGGGTTGAATGCGGCCCATAAACTCGGAATCTTTCATCGCGATCTGAAGCCTGCAAATGTCATGCTGACGGACGGCGGCCTGGTGAAAATACTGGATTTCGGGCTGGCCCGGAGGCTGACCTCCGAGGAGATGGAGTTCGATCCTACCCGGGCTGTCAAACGGAAGGCGGGTGTGATCCAGCGCACCTACACGGCTCGCGGCGGGACTGTTGCGTACATGGCGCCGGAACAGTTTGTGACAGGCCAGAGCAGTGTGCAGAGCGACATCTTCGCGCTGGGCGTGATCCTGTATGAGTTGTTGAGTGGACGGCATCCGTTTCTTCGCCGGGATGCAGAGGAGTTCCAGATTATCCGTGCGATTCAGTATGCGGATCCACCTTCGCTGATAGAAGTGAATGCACAGATTCCGATGGAATTGCAGAGCGTCATTTTCCGATGTTTGCAGAAGACGCCGGCAGAGCGGTATGCGTCGGCCGCCGACGTAAGGGAAGTATTGAAGACAACGATGCGCACGATGCGCCTCGACACCGAACTGCTGCCAGCGGATGCTGCGTCGACTGCCGGCATGCCGCTGCAGGAGCGGGAGAAACGTACCTCCGGCCTGCTGTCGATGCTGGCGGAACGTTTTCGCGAAAGCAGTGAGGCGCAACCCAAACAGAACACTATCCTGGTATTGCCATTTGCAAATTTCGGACCGGTCGCGGTGGCGCCGCTGTATGGTTTTGCATTGGCAGATGCGATCGCGGCCAGGCTGGCCCGCATGCCGTCGATGATCGTGCGACCGTCGAGTTCGCTGATGCAACTCGCGACACCAGTGCAGCAGCTGGATCCGCTGGCGATCGGTCAGAAGCTGCTGGTGCATTACGTGCTCGCGGGAAATTTTCTTCGTTCCGAGAAAGGGTTTGATCTGAACTGGCAGCTGCTGGACGTACCGG
>CAZZVA010000255.1:0-3093 GCA_964657345.1 uncultured Acetobacteraceae bacterium
AGTGTTTCCCACGACCGGCACCAATCTTTCCACTTCGCTCTCTTCCTTCTTCACCAGCTTATCTGCGCTCTCCACGAGCCCCACGAGCACCGCGGCGCGGCAGACCGTGATCTCGAATGCGTCCAACCTGGTCAGTCAGTTCCATTCCGTGTCGGCGGGGCTTACTAGTACGCAGAGCAGCCTTGATACGAAGGTGAATTCGGATGTGAACTCGATCAATGCGCTGAGCAAACAGGCCGCGACCCTGAACCAGCAGATCACCCAGCAGCCGGCCGGAGCGCAGGGAGAAGCGACCCTGAAAGACCAGCTCAACCAGGTGGAGTTGTCCCTGGCCAAGCTGACCAATATCTCCACGATGCATACCGATACCGGCGACACCATCACCACGGGAAGCGGTACGCCGCTGGTGGTGGGCGGGCAGAGCTATGCCCTCAGCACTTCGGTCGGCTCGAATGGCCTGCAGCAGGTTATGGATTCTAACCAGAACAACATCACATCGTCGATTACGAGCGGCGACTTGGGCGGCACGATCCAGGTGCGGGATACGCAGATACCGAGTATGTTGAGCCAGCTCGACACCATGGCCAACCAGTTCGGGTCGGCATTCAATGCAGCCCAGGCGAGCGGCTACGATCTGAATGGTGCGGCTGGAGCGAATCTGTTTACTGTGCCGACGACTGTGGCCGGCTCTGCCGCGGCCATCTCGATGAACACGACAGATCCCTCGTTGATCGCGGCGAGCTCGGATGGCAGTGCCGGCAGCGATGGAAACCTTGCTAACCTGGCAGCAGTCCAGAACGCCACGCTGGCTTCCGGATCGAGCATCACCAGCATGGTTTCCAACCTGGTGTATCAGGTGGGGGAGGCAGCTTCGAATGCCACCAGCGAGCAGACGGCGATTGGGCAGAGCCTGAGCTCGCTGACCACCCAGCAGGCCTCGGTTTCCGGCGTCTCGATCGATGAAGAGTCGGCCAACCTACTGCGCTATCAGCAGGCCTACCAGGCGTCTGCTCAAGTCATCACGACGGTGAACACATTGATGAACGCAACCATGTCCATGATGGCGAATGCGTAAGGGAGCTGAAGACGGATGCGCTTTAACCCGAATTTTTCAACAAGTGTAGTGAGCGATATCGGTACCAGTGATGCTGCGTTTCAAACAGCTGAAAAGCAGTTAACGAGCGGTCTGCGGGTTTCGCAGGCTTCGGACGATCCGGCTGCAGCAGCCGCGCTGGTCAAGAGTCAGGCCGAGTCAGCCAACGTCGACCAGTACACGGCCAATACCGAATCCACTCTTTCGCAGGCGCAGACAGCGGGTGCTGCACTTTCTTCGGTGGTGTCACTGTTGAACCAGGCGGTCACCATCGGTACGGAAGGCGCCAACGGCTCGCTTTCGGCAGGCGAACGATCGAGCCTCGGGACGGACGTGACAGGAATTCTGTCGAGCGTTGTGTCTGCGGCCAATGCGACCTTTGGCGGTGTGGCGGTTTTCGGCGGCACGTCGGGCAAGTCCACAGCTTTCGTAGTCGACAGCAACTCCAGCACCGGTTATACCTACCAGGGCAATAGTGGACAGAATTCCATCCCGATCGGCGATAACCTTTCGCTGCAAACCAACGTTCCGGGAAACACCATTTTCACCCAGTCGGGAGCCAGCACGCTTGACGCGCTGAGCCAGCTGGCGACGGCGCTCAAGAGCGGCACCACTGCGGACATCAGCACTGCGCTGTCTTCTGTGACCACGGCCATTGCCCATGTCTCTTCGCAGCAGGCTGTGTATTCGAACACCGTGGGTACGCTGAACGCGCAGGAAAGCTATCTCTCACAGGAGACAGTCACGCTCAGTGCGCAACAGACTTCGCTGGTGGGCATCGACTCTGCCGTAGCTGCAGAGAACCTGGATACCGCCCAAATCAACAATTCGGCGGTGCTGGCGGCTGCGGCGAAGGTGCTCCCGCAATCGTTGTTGAACTACCTGAAGTAGGCAGCGGGCAACCCAGCCATTTCCAAAAAAAAGGCGGCCAGAAAGTTACCTGGCCGCCTGTAAGCAATCCACCGCACCATACCGGGCTGCGGTGGATTGTTCCTAACAGGAGAAGGAGAGCCGGATTTCCGGATCTGCCGATTCGTGTTGGGATCCTTTGGCGGAGACAGTCTTCGGGCCTGTCTTGCCGCGTTTCGTTTCGCCGGGCTTGTTCTCGCCGGCGTCCACCTGCTGCCAGGCTTCGCGTACTTCGAGGACAGCCTTGACCAGGCCGCGCAGGATTTCGGTAGACCTGGTGAACTGTGCGTCGAGCATGCCCTTGCGGATATGCCGGTAGAAGCGTTGCAACTGGCCGGCAGTGGGGCCGCCGTTTTCTGCGTCCACCATCATCTCCAGTTGCTGCAGGATGATGAAGCCGTGTGCGAGCTGATTGGAGCGGGTCTCGATGTCATTGCGCTCCATGGCCGCGATGGCGCGGTTCAGATCGCCTGCCAGGGTGTCCAGTAAAGCGATCACCAGGCCGACGGTGGAAGCCTGCTGCATGGCAGCGCGACGATAGGTGAGGGAGGCGGATGGATAAGTCATCGTTTAACCGTTCGAATTACTGTTGGTGTTGAAGCCGAGCAGGGCATCGGTCTGTTGAATCTTGCCGGGCAACTGCTGCAATTCGATATCGATATTGTTGTACTGGGTCGTCAGTGTCGTCGTCAGCGTTGCATAGTAGCTGGTATCGGTGGCGATCTGGTTGGTCAGGTCCAGGTTTTCGCTGCTGATACTGTTCAGCTCCACTGTGAATGCACCCTGTGACGGATCGGTGTATGTATTGAGGGCATTCTGGACTGTGTCCGCGAAGCCGTTCAATGCCGTGCCCTGGAAAAACTGTGTTACCCCCGGGGCATTGTTCGAGATCGCCGTGTTGAGGGTAGAGGTGTTGACCGACAGGGTTCCATCCTGGTTGGTGGTGATGCCAAGTTGCGCCAGGGACGAGAATGCGCTGCCGCCGGTATAGGAATAGTTGGTGGAGCCAAGCAGCGCGGACTGCAATCCTTCCACGGTGCTGTCGCCGGCCAGTGTGCCTGCGGTCGAGGTGGCAACGTTGAAAGCGAATT
>CAZZVA010000255.1:3103-3478 GCA_964657345.1 uncultured Acetobacteraceae bacterium
ACGTCCTTGATGAGCGTGTTGTACGCAGTGACGAACGAATTGATGGCGCTGGAGATGGACGACGAATCCGGCGCGACCGAAACGGTGACCGGCGAAGTCGAGTGACCTTGCAGGTTCAACGTCAGCCCGGCAACGCCGGCCGTGACGGTATTGCTGGCACTGGTGATGGGCACGCCGTTGATTGAGAGCGAGGCGTCGCTGCCAGTGGTCGGCTGGGTGAAGCTAAGGTCCGGGGTCGAGCCGGAGACGGTGAAGTTAGCGGCGGCTCCGGAGTTGGACGCGACCAGCGAAAGCCGTGCACCGCTGCTGTCTGTGACGACACTTGCGTTGACGCCGAGGCCCTGGCTGTTGATCGAGGAGACGAGCTGGTCCAAT
>CAZZVA010000256.1:0-3467 GCA_964657345.1 uncultured Acetobacteraceae bacterium
AGGAACCCCACAAGCGCAATACCCGCAAGGCAGAGCAAAACAGCCCATCGTCTCATGGCGCCTCATCATACAACCCCGGCCTCAACTCCCGACCCGGATTCGTGGGAGGGTTGTCGTCTCATCCACTCTACCGATGCGCGCGGCTATAAGGTAACCCGTTCCCCTACTTCCTCCACCGGTCGACAACACCGCCACCAACCAGAAAAATGTTCTGGTGCTGATTGACGCAGTTGGCTAAGGTCGTCAGATCGTAATCTGCTTCCACCCGCCCTCCAACTACCCGTTCCTGGACCTTCCGGAGCCGTCTGCCCGCTCACCTCTTCGACAGCAGACCAGTCATTTCTCACATTCCAGGATGCGGACACGCCGCCCCCATGCAAGCCGAAGCATCCGCAGCCACCCGGCTGAGTGTTGGATTGCGTCCACTTGGCTGACGGCTATGCTGTGATGTCCGGCTGGCCGATCACCACAGTCGCCGTCTGATACACGGAGGTTTGATCCACAGTTATCGCACGAATCGTATAACTGCCCGCGGTATTGGGCGACGTCCAGTTCCCATTGGCGTCGATCGTTCCAGCATTTGCAGTCCAGGTGACCGTGTTCGTAGGTCCGCCCGTCACCGTGGTAGAGAACGCCTGGGTCCCCGGAGCAAATATCTGGTTGGCAGGTGAGATCGCCGTCATGATGACCCGGGCCGTCACCGTGATTTCGCAATCCTGTACAGTCGTGCAGCTGTGTCGCGATTCGTGCGATAGCCATGAGAGGTCGAGACCGCTAGGAGCTTCCCGCCTCTTCACACTCCCGATGAAGCTACTTGAAGCAGATATAACTGCGCGATACGAACTCCCCCAACGGCGCACACTACATCGGGAACCTCGGATGCTATTGCAAAGAACAGTGTACTCATCGACGATAAAGAATCGAGACTAGGCCCCGAAGGCGACCGACGCGTGGTGGATGAGAAATTGCTTGCGGCCCTCCCACAAGCCAGGTTGGTCCTGGAGCTTGGCTGCAGCGACAAATCGCTCGCAAACATGTACAGGCAGCGCTACCCTGGCGCTTCCTGGGTAAGCCTCGAAGGCAACTTCTACAGCCGGGCAAACGTAGGAACAAGGCTCCTCGAACCAGCGGGTGAAAACTTCGACTGCGTCGTATTTGCGGATGGGCTCGAGAGTCTTGCGGATCCGGCCAGCTTCCTGCAGGACCTGCAGGCCATCACTGCCCCGGAGGCGACGCTCGTCTGCCGGGTGCCGAACAACTCACCCGCACTCGAAACCATGACGCAAGCAGACGGCAATGCGAATGCTGCTTCGTGCATCCTGGCCGGATCGCCCGTCTCTCCTCCCTGCTCGGTCCGTTCGATGTTCAAACTACTGCTGGACCATGGCTGGCTTCCTCACCTGCAGGACGTCTATCCGAAAGACAGGACATCTGCCGGCGAAGAGGGCGAGTCCGCGGTCAAGCACATTCCCAATTCACGAGTCGACCGCATGCTGCTGCGCTGCCTGAAGCGCAACGACGTCGCTTCTGCAGTGACACTGGCCCGCGTCTCTGTGATCGTTCCGGTCACCGACCTGGAACAGTTTCAAAGCAATATTCTGCAATCCCCCGGACTGGATGAGATAGACGCCGAAGTGATTTACATCGTCGCAGCCACTTCGGCTGCCGACGCATTGCGACAGGGCATGGAGCGTGCTTCGCATCCGTGGATTGTCTTCTGTCACCAGGATGTTTACTTTCCGAAAGGCACGGGCAGGAATATCGCTGCACACTTTGCAGCAGTCAAGCCTGAGGAGCGGCATAAGCTCGTGCTCGGCTTTGCAGGGATTGCTCTTCAGAATGGAGCCTTGCGCAAGGCCGGCCTGGTGATCGATCGAACACAGCTCTTCGATTATCCGTCATCAGAGACGGCCACCTCAGTGGATGAATTTTGTATCGGCTTGTCCCGGGATCACCGCTACCACGTCGACCCCGATCTCGGATGGCATCTCTGGGCGACAGATCTGAGTCTGCAGGCGATTTTTCATCCCGGCGGTCCGGCCTATGCGCAGATCGCTCGTGTGCCGCTCTTTCACAACAGTCGAAGCGGGCATTTATTACCCGAGGCTTACCACGCCAGCGAAGTCCTGATGCTTGCAAAATATCCGCAGCTGCAAACGATTATGACTTTGTGCAGCGCATTCTCCCAGCCGGCGGACTAGACAGCGGGTTTTTGCGCGACGAGGCCGATATTCGCCAGGGTCTCTGGAGGCAACTCGGCGGAGACGGCATCAATCGCGGTGAGCAGGGCATCAGAATACTCCAGCATCATGCTGTTCGGCAGCACCTTGAGAAAAGAGCCGAAGCGCTTTCGCGGGGCGAGCCCCGCAGCGATGGCATCCTGTTCCAGCGTCTCCAGGTCATAGACGCGTTGGTGACCGACCAGGTGATCGCGCGGGGATAATTCGTCGAGGGCCTGGATCATACCCATCTGCAGAGCCAGCCTCCGGTGAATCGACGAACGATTCGGCACCACCAGCAGCACGATGCCACCCGGCTTCACCCATTCCGAGATGCGAGATAGAAGTAGTGTGGGCTCGTCGACATGCTCCAGGACATGCAGGACCAGCACAACGTCGTAGAGCTGCCTGGGGCGGAAGTCTTCAAACATCGCCTGGTGAATGCTCAGGCCGGGACCATGCACGGCCTCCGCCCTGGCGCAGAGCAATGGCGATCCCTCGAGCAGTTCGGCATCGATTCCGGCATCGCGCAGCGCCTGTGTGAGCAGGCCATCCCCGTAACCAAGTTCGAGGACAGACGCTCCCTGTGGAATGTGGTTCAAGACTCGGGCTGCCGAATCGATCTGCATCCGGTTCTCCAGGTGATGGTCGGCCACATCGTTGGAAAGATAGTATCGGCGCGCAAAGCCATCTAGCTTTTCTACTGTCAACATAGACATTCTCCGTAAAAGAGGGCATCAGCGATCTGGTCATTCAGACTGTCGAAGCCGAAGCGCCGGGATCCCCCGAGAAGGACGCCGGAAAAGTGTTCAAGGCCCCGACGTGCCGTTTCAAAAGCGTTCCGGCTCGCCGCAACAGGAGCTACCTGGGCGGCTGCTTTCACCTGGTGCACGAGCTTTACTTCGGCCTGCCCCGTCACCAGCTTCATTTGCTTCAGTGCTGCAACGGCTATGGCGAAGTCTGGTTCGGCATCACCGAATTCAACTGCGAAACCTTGCTGATCGGCGGTGCGCCCGGCATTCGATATACGCAGGACAGCCGGCTCGGTATCGCAGACCATGAGAGAGGAGGGCACGCTCAACACGTGTCTCTCGGCAACATCCACCCACAGAAGCGAAGCGGTCAGGCGCTCCGGCCGATAAGGAATCGCGGCGGCTGTAAACAGCGGCTCGGGTGGTGTCCCGATTGCGCAGGCATCGCCCGGGACCTGCAGGCCAGCCCGGCCTCGTCGATCTGGATCGTCAACGC
>CAZZVA010000257.1:0-3461 GCA_964657345.1 uncultured Acetobacteraceae bacterium
ATCCGGAATCGGAGCGCCTGCTGGAGGTGACATACGACCACTTTATCCACCAGGGTGCGAACCTTTCGGATGCCGATAAGACCGAGCTGAAGAAGCTGAATGAAGAAGCTTCGACGCTTTCAAATACCTTTACAACGCGTCTGCTGGCGGCAACCAAAGAAGGCGCTTACGTCACCACCGATAAGAACGCCCTGGCCGGGCTCAGCGATGCACAGCTCACCGCCGCAGCAGGCGCTGCGAAGGGACGGAAGGTCGAAGGCTACGCACTGCCCCTGCAGAATACGACGCAGCAGCCAGAATTGGTTTCGCTGACCAATCGCGGGACGAGGGAAGCAATCTTCAACAACTCCTGGAACCGCGCAGAGAAAGGCGATGCCAACGACACTCGCGACACCATTGCGCGACTCGCCCAGCTCCGCGCGCGACGTGCACAGCTACTGGGCTATCCCAGTCACGCAGCGTGGAAGCTGGAAGACCAGATGGCCAAAACGCCCGAGGCTGCGCTGAAGTTTATGGATGCACTGGTGCCAGTGGCGACAGCGAAGGCTGCGAGCGAGGCGAAAGAAATCCAGGCTGTGATCGATGCCGAATATCGCAGTACTCCGGGTGGGTTTACAGTGCAGCCGTGGGACTGGGACTTCTACTCGGAGAAAGTGCGGAAGGCGAAGTACGACCTGAATGAGAGTGAAGTGAAGCCGTACTTCGAGATCAATGCCGTGCTCGAGAATGGCGTATTCTACGCGGCGCACCAGTTATACGGGATCAGCTTCAAGGAGCGGAAAGACATCCCGGTATACGAGCCGGACATGCGGGTGTTTGAAGTGAGCAATGAGAATGGCAAGCCGCTGGCGCTGTTCTACTGCGACTACTTCAAGCGCGACAACAAGCAGGGCGGCGCGTGGATGTCAGAGTTCGTGGGCCAGTCGAAGCTGCTGGGCACGCTGCCGGTCATTTACAACGTCGCGAACCTGCCGAAGCCGGCGCCGGGTGAACCGGCTCTGATCAGCTTTACCGATGTAACGACAATGTTTCACGAGTTCGGCCACGCACTGCACGGGATGTTTGCCGACTCCGAATACCCGAGCCTCAGCGGCACCGCCACAGCTCGCGATTTCGTGGAATTTCCTTCACAGTTCAACGAGCACTGGGCGCTCGATCCACAAGTGTTCGCGCATTATGCGAAGCACTACAAGACCGGCGAACTGATGCCGCAGGTGATGGTCGACAAGATCAAGAAGGCGGCCAACTTCAACGAGGGATATAAGCTGACCGAGTTGCTCGCAGCAGCGGAACTGGATATGCAATGGCACGCGCTGCCGGCAAGTGCGCCGTTGCAGGATCCGGATATATTTGAAAACGCCGCGCTCGAGAAGACACACCTGAACGTGCATGCAGTGCCGCCCCGGTATCGTTCGTCCTACTTCAGCCACATCTGGGGCAGCGGGTACTCGGCTGGTTACTATGCCTACTTGTGGACCGAGATGCTGGATGACGATGCGTGGCAGTGGTTCGTGGACCACGGCGGATTGACGCGCGCCAATGGCGATCGATTCCGCCAGATGGTGCTGTCGCGCGGAAATACGCAGGATCTTGCAACGATGTATGCGGCGTGGCGCGGGCGGCAGCCGAATGTGGAATCGATGATGAAGTACCGGGGCCTGGAAGAGAAGTAACGATTACTGAAATTGTCTATTCGGCAGAATTGCGGGATGCTACAGTGCCTCTCAGGATTTTTCTGCTCCCGGCTTTTCACTATGGGAGTGGACTGATTACCAGGTTCGATTTGGCTTCCCTGATGCCTACACGAAACTCGCTCTTGTCAGGAAACATCCCAGAGGATACTATTGAACTTGCCTATCGAGCGGCTGACGCCCCGGGCGAGATCGTAATCCCTGTCACAGATGGGATGGAGTGATCCGCCGAGGTTCGCCGCATCCTCGAGAGTCAAAATGTAGAGCTGCTGTACCTTGTTCGAGGCAATGACCGTCAGGCTGAGGACCGCCAGCGGAAGCAATACAGGATGGATAGCAGGTCTGCCGGAAGTCCGTTCGGCCAATGCACGCCAGGCCCCTCGGTATCCCCAGGTAACGCTGTTGGACAGAACGCATACGATCACTCCACTTGAAAATACGTCTCCGTGGACACATGCCTGCACACAGGCAAGCCGCCTTGTTGTGGCTGCTGACAGCGAGAGGGTAAGAACAAACGGTGGTTCAGACAACGTCTGCAGCGCGAGCAGAAAATCCTCCGCGATGCCGAAGATCCACACTGTATTCACATGCGTTCCAAAGCTTTCCGTGCCGGTTGAACAGTCACGGGTCGAGTAGTACACATTCATCGCACCAAGAAGTGCCCATGCAGGAAGTGCAAGAATGACAACAGAGCAGAATGAGCCCCAGGCTGCCAGTGAGCAGCGTTCTTCGGAAGGGGCATCCACCCAGGTACCAATTCCCGGTGCTGGACAAGGACGTCGCCGCCGTCGGCGTCGTCGCAACAAGGGTCAGGGCAAGCCGCAGCTGAATGGCGTCGCGGCCAACGGGGCTGAGGGACAAGCAGCTCCGCCGAACGGACAGGCCAATGGGCACAGTGCCGCGCCGGCCAGCGAGCCCCGCCCCCAACAGGAAGCCCGACCGCAGCAGGCTCCGCGTCAACGGCCGCAGCAGCGACAATACAAAAATAGTGGTGGGCAGAATGCCAATCCCGGCAACGGGAACGGGCAGAATGGCCACTACAGTAACGGCAGCGGCCAGAAACAGCAGCAGGCCGGCGGCGGTGGACGCCGTAAAGGTAAACAGCCGCGCCGTCAGCAGGTATTTGTCGGTCCCATGGACCACAGCTATCGCATGGCCAATGGCAATGTTGCCGATTCCGGCCATCAGCAGAATCACAACTATGAGTTCCGCGGCATGCCGCATAGCGGCTTCTATGGCGAGCAGGATGTGTTCAGCATGCCGGCCGCTGCAGCACCAATCCGAGAAGATGCGCCCGTAAGAATCTATTTCTTCATCGAAGATCTGTTCTTCGTCGCGAAGATCCAGGAAGCCTCGCGCAAGCTGGGCATCAAGGTGGAATTCGCGAAGGGCGACAAAGATACCTTGGCGAAGATCACCGGGGTAAATGAAGATGAGCGCCCATCGCTCATCGTCTTCGACCTCAACAATGCGGCTGCCAAGCCACTGACACTGATACCGAAGCTGAAAGCCAAGCTCAAGCGCGGAACCTCTGTCATCGGCTTCCTTTCGCACCTGCAGGGCGACCTCAAGGCAAAGGCGATCGAGGCCGGGTGCGACATGGTCATGCCACGCTCAGCCTTCTCACAAAACCTGCCGAACCTCCTGCGCCGGCACGGGCTGGATGAAGAAGTGGAAACGATGGAAGCGTAGTCCTTGCCGTATTGCTGTAACAAAAAGCCCGCTGATTAGCGGGCTTCTCTGTTGCAGCCCCCAGACACATCACGCGGC
>CAZZVA010000258.1:0-3450 GCA_964657345.1 uncultured Acetobacteraceae bacterium
GGTCATCGACCCCTGCCTGGTGGCTGACCTCCGTAAACGTGCCGTTGCCATTGTTGTGGAAGAGATAATCGCGCGCACCCGGCAGCCCGCGCGGACCACAGGAGACGTCTATGCCGCGGAACTGGCAGGGATGAAAGGAAGCCGTCGCCGTGCCGGCCACGGGCGGATGCATCGGGTCATACTGAACATATCCCGGCACGAAAAGATCGAGCCGTCCGTCGCCATCGTAGTCGCCAAAAGTCGCACCTGTAGACCAGCCTCCCACCTCGACACCGGCCTGCGCTGCTACGTCAGTGAAGGTGCCATCGTGATTATTGCGATAGAGGCGGTTCTTGCCGAAGTTGGTTACATAGATGTCCGGCCAGCCATCGTTATCGAAGTCTCCGACAGTTGCGCCGAATCCCCACCGCTCGTTGGTAACACCGGCAGCCGTGGCAACATTGGTGAACGTGCCGTCGTGATTGTTGTGAAACAACGCGGCTTTCGGTGCGGGCTCGCGTCCCGCGTCTGCCTCGGCGGTCGATCCATTGACCAGGTAGATATCGAGCCAGCCATCGTTGTCAAAGTCCAGCAGCGCGACTCCGGATCCATCTGTCTCGACGATGTATTGCTTGGACGCCGAGCCCAGCCTGTGCTGCCAGGAGGCGAGGCCAGCCTGCCTAGCAACATCCTGAAACTCCGGCGAACCATGGACGACAAATCCACCCGCAGTGAGAGGACGCCCATGGGTGTCGTAAACAGCAGTTCCAATGCCACCTGTCTGAGCGCCGCTCGATTCCGTGGCGCTGGCTGCGGGGTGTGACTGTGCCGGCGAGACTTGCACCGGTGTGGCCGCGGCCAGGGCAAGCGTCAGGATAAGGTGGACCCGTTGAACTGTTTGCAAGCAGAGCATTGCCTCTACGATACTGAACTTATGATGAAGCGACGGCGGTGGGAAGACACGCTGCAGGACGCCCGGCCGGCTCTTCCTGCTGCGGCTCCAAAGCCGAGCCGCTACATCAAGACGAGACACATGCCACAGTCCGCGCTGCTGCTGGCGATCGTCACCTGTTGCGCATGGGTAGCTTCTTCCGCCCAACAAGCAAAGGATGCAGCGCCTCAGCAGGACGAAGCAGCGCTGGTGCAGCAAGGTCAGGCGCTGGCTTCATCCGGAAGACTGGCTGAGGCGGAACTGCCTCTGGTGAAAGCTGCTGCACTTGCCCCGGGGGATGCACAGCTACTCACACTACTGGCCCAGGTGAAGAGTCGCCTCGGCGAGACAGACGAGGCGGTCCAACTCTTCCGTCGTGTCGTAGTTGTTAAGCCGCATTCTGCTGAAGCTCATCTGAACCTGGCAATCGCGCTTGCCGACACACCGGATGCGCAAGGCGCACTCCTCGAAGTCGGGAAGGCCCTTCAACTCAATCCGAAAAGTTCAAGAGCCCACTTGAACCGGGCCAGGCTGCTTGCGGATACAGGGCAGACTCTCAAGGCACGGACCGAGTTTCAGCGCGCCGCACAGTTGAAACCCAATGATCCGGAGATCGAACTCTTCTGGGGACTTCTTGAGAAAAACGATCATCAACCCGAGGCTGCTGCTTCCCTCTTTTCAAAAATAGTCGCGCAACAACCAGAGAATGGCCGCGCCTACTTCCTGCTCGGTCAATGCCTGGAGATCACACACCATGAGAGCCAGGCAATACAAGCGTGGCAACATGCTGTGGCCCTCGATCCTACTTCAGAAGAGGCACTGTATGCGCTGGCCCAGGCGCAGCGGAATACAGATCCCGTCGCAGGTGCGCGCACGCTGGACAAATTTAACCAGCTTCATGAACAGAAACAGCACACGGACCGCGCGCGGGAGTTAGGCAATGCGGCCTACGCAGCCATGCAGCAGCAGGAGTGGACTACTGCAATCGCGACGTTGCAGCAGGCAATCGAAATCTGTAAGCAGTGTGCTTTACTTGCAGACCTGCACCAGAGGCTGGGATTGGCACAGTGTCATCGCGGAGACCTCGACAGCGGTGAGCGGGAGCTGCATATTGCGCTGTCCATGAAGCCCGATGATCGGCAAACAGTCGAGGCGCTGCAATGGGTGAACCAAGAAAAGAAACGCCAGGGAAACCCACAATAGAGCAGCGCAGCCTAGCCCGGACCGGCCGGCTTTTCTGTACCAGGTTAATCGACATCAAGAGGGAGGCTGCATGTTTATTGCTCTTGGTTGGCTCCTCAGGGAGCACTCAAACCTACTGATCTTTACCATCTGCGAACAGTAAGGCTTTCGAACACGCTGTTACGCAGGGTTGGATCGGCGTCATTTGAGAACACTTTTCTCCTCTACGCTGCTGAGCAATACAACACGTCACGTTGTGGCTCTGAATCCATGCGAAACACCTGTGAGCCAGTGGTCATGGTCCCTATTGACCAGCCAGAGCAGATGAGGCGGTGGAAGACTCGACTCGATACAACTCAGCGAGAGCATGTTCCTCACCACCTTAGCCTGGAGGCTTCATTATGGTTACAACCAACTCGGTCATCGCCGTCTATAACACCCACGATCAGGCAGAGAGTGCCATCAAGGAACTTCAGCATGCGGGGTTCAACATGCAGACGTTGTCCATCGCTGCGAAAGACACTCACACCGAAGAGCAGGTGGTCGGATACTACACCGCGGGCGACCGGATGAAGCGGTGGGGCGGCCTGGGAGCGTTCTGGGGCGGCTTCTGGGGCTTACTATTTGGTGCAGGCCTGTTCTCGATTCCGGGCATCGGATCGATCCTGGTTGCGGGTCCCCTGGTGGCGTGGATTGTTGCGGCGCTTGAGGAAGCGGTTGTTGTGGGTGGTGTCAGTGCGATCGGTGCCGGTCTGCTGAGCATCGGAATACCCAAGGACAGCGTGTTGAAGTATGACGTTGCTTTGAAAACTGATAAGTACCTGCTCATCGCTCACGGTTTACCCGAGGATGTCTTCAATGCCAAGCGGCTCCTCGATGGCACCTCGCCGTATTCATCTGAGGTGCATGGTCAGCCGGTGCTGGTCGCGTAACTCAATCTGACAAATAAGGCGACCGCTGTTTGCAGGTTTGCATTCCTGGTTTACGGTGCCGAGTCAATGGCATCGTGAGCAAAGGGATACAGCTTCCATTCTGCGTTGATGCAATGCTCGGCGGTATGGCTGAGCACATCCGACACGAACTCGAGTCGCTTCATCAAAGTCTTTTACACGGCAAACTCCCACGCAATCTCAATTGGAGCCAGACAGTTGATCTGGTTGGCCGCATCGGTGAGGTCCAGCCGCACGGAACTGACGAGTTTGTTTTCCTGGTCGGCTCCCAGAGAGCCTTTTTCAAGAAGCCGCACAGCCATGACCTCGATGTGGAAGAAGTCGCGCGCCTGAGAGCCTTCCTTCGCAACGCAGGTCCAGCTACTGCAGCCGCAGTTCCCGCACAGCCATGCCGCATGGTTGTGGTGA
>CAZZVA010000259.1:0-3424 GCA_964657345.1 uncultured Acetobacteraceae bacterium
CCGGTTCGCGAATGGCAAGACGTTGACGGTTGCTGCGAAGGCGGCGGATGGTTCGACGAAGGAGTTTGCGGCTACGGTGAGGATTGATACGCCGCAGGAAGTGCTGTATTACGAGAACGGCGGCATCCTGCAGTATGTGCTGCGGCAGCTCGCGGCGAGTTAGTAGTCATTTAGCACTAAAAGGCCGGGTGACGAATTCACCCGGCCTTTTATATTCAGGTGTGTGTTTGAGAAGAGCTCCGAGCTTTACAGGCCGCCTCTTAGCAGCAGGATGATGATCACGATTAAGAGGATAAGGCTGATTCCGCCTCCGCCGTAGTAGCCCAGTCCTGGTCCCAAGCGGTAACCGCCAAAACCAAATACAAGCAGCAAAATGATGAGAATGACTACGAGGCTCATGTTTTTCCTCCAACCGTTTCTGACATCAGCGCCTGCGCTTTATGTCTACAGCATGGATGGCAGCGCATAGTGCCGGGTTGTTTTGGAACCAGAAAGATAGTGGGTGGTTTGGCCGTTGAAGGATTCAGATACGTTGCTCAGTTCGGGGAGGTGAGATCTCTCCACTGCGTTGCGCTTCGGTCGAGATAAGAAAGGTTAGTGATTACATCCTAGAAATGGGATGAGCGTAGACTCTGGCGTATGTTGGACCCGCGTTTGCGCGTCGCTTACTTTCCCGACTCGTTCCACGAGGTGAATGGAGTCGCGCATACGAGCCGCCAGTACGAGGCATTTGCGCGGCGGAGTGGTTTGCCGTTTCTTTGTGTGCGGGCCGGGAGCAGGAGCCAGAAAGAGCAGACAGACGGCACGGTGACGACGCTGGAACTGGCGCGTGGGCCGCTTTCGTTCGCGCTGGATAAGGACCTGCGCTATGATCCCGGATTTGTGAGGCATGTACCGAGGATTGCGCAAGCGCTGCGTGAGTTTCGACCGAGTATTGTGCATATTACCGGTCCGAGCGAGATAGGCATGATCGGCGCTGTGCTGGCGCATCGGATGGGTGTTCCGCTGGCTGCGTCGTGGCATACCAATGTGCATGAGTATGCGGGACAGCGAATCTACTGGCTGCGGCGCATGCTGCCGCTGGCCTGGGGGCCATCACTTTCGGCCCGGGTACAGGATGCAGCGCTCTTCCTGACGGCCAGCTTTTATCGTAGCGCGAGAGTTTTGTTCGCGCCCAATCCGGATCTATGCAGCCTGCTGGAGCACGCGACTGGACGACCATGCAAACTGATGCGGAGGGGTGTGGATGCTGCGCTGTTTTCGCCGGAGCGCAGGAGCAGACGGATGGATGATGGAGTGTTTGTGCTTGGCTACGTTGGCCGGCTCTCGATTGAGAAGAATGTGGGCTTGCTGGTGAGAGTGGGCGAGGCGTTGCTGGCGCGAGGCATCCGGAATTTTCGCTTTGTAATTGTGGGTCAGGGTGCGGAAGAGGCAATGCTGCGTGAGAGGCTGCCGCAGGCGGAGTTTCGCGGCGTGCTGCGCGGCGATGCACTGGCTGCTGCCTATGCGGATATGGATCTGCTGGTGTTTCCGTCGCATACGGATACGTTCGGCAACGTGGTGCTGGAGGCGATGGCATCAGGCGTACCGGCGATTGTGACGCCGGATGGCGGCCCGCGGACGATTGTGCAGGAGGGTGTGACTGGCTCGATCCGACCGGATGATGGGTTTGCCGACGTGGTGGAGGAACTCATGCTGGATCCTCTGCGCCATGGGCGGATGCGGATCCAGGCAAGGCAGGCGGCACTGCAGGCTTCGTGGGACAGTATTTTTGAGCAGGTGTGCGGAGCCTATGTTCCGTTGCTGGGAGGCCGGCAGGTGACGAGCGGGAGGATGCGGACTGCTGCTTTTCGAGATGCCCCGGTGGAACGCGACAGCTCTTAGACATTCCTTATGGTGTTCGGGTTGGGAGGATTTATGCTGTGTTAACGCCCCACTCCACGTCGAGATCGCGGCAAGACTTATCTAGTTGCTGAGGAGACCGATGTCGAACGATCTGCGTAATTTCCTGGAACTTTCCTACGACGAGCTGGAAGAATTAAACCTGAAGGCCAAAGAACAGCGGAAGAATCGCGTCGCTATCGACACGATCCGCGAAGAGCGGCTGAAATACCTGACGGATACGAAGGGCATCAAGGCGGTGACGGTGCTGTTCAGCGATCTCGAGGGCCGGCTGCACATGCTGGATTACGACAAGAAGTTTTTGATTAAGAGCTGGGACAATCTCACGTTCGACGGCTCGTCGATTCGCGGCTTTACGGCACAGCGAGAGAGCGATCTGCGGTTGGGGATCGACTGGGCTGCGTTCTACTGGGTGCCGGCAGACTTCTTCGGCAATGGCAAGGTGCTGGTCTTCGGCGAAGTGATTGATAAGACCGGAGCGCCGTATGCTGCGGATGTGCGCGGGCTGCTGAAGACCTTCTCGAATGAGCAGTTCGAAAAGAATGGCTACACGCTGAATGCGGCGAACGAGATTGAGGGCTTCCTGTTTGAAGGGGAAGATGCCGAGAAGCTGTACTACAAGACGAATGAATTCAAGTATGTGAATACGGGCGGCTATTATCATTCGCTGCCGGGCGATCCGCTGCGCAGCTTTATCGACACGGCCGCGGAAGTACAGCGTGCGATGGGTTTTGAGAACGAGAAGGACCATCCGGAAGTAGCGCCATCGCAGTTCGAGATCAACTACACGTATGGCGAAGTGGTGGCGGCTGCGGACCAGATCCAGTTGTATAAGCTGATCTGCCGGCAGGTGGCGACGTCGATGGGGATGACGGCCTCATTTCTGCCGAAGCCGGTGGTGGGTGTGAATGGCAGCGGCATGCATACCAATCTTTCGATTAGCAAGGGCGGTAAGAATCTTTGCTGGGATCCGAATGGCGAAGAGAAGATGAGTCCGTTTGCGTGGGACTTTGTGGATCGCGTACTGACGGCGGGTAACGACATCTGCCTACTGCTGAATGCGAGTGTGAATGCGTATCGCCGGCTGGATCCACACTTCGAGGCGCCGAACCAGATCAAGGCGTCGGCGGTGGATCGTGGATCGATGGTGCGTATTCCGATCGGGAATGAGAAGAGCGCGCGTATCGAAGTGCGATCGGTGAGTCCGGATGCGAGTCCTTACCTGGTGCTGTACTCGATCTTCAAGACTGGTCTTGAGGGCGAGACGGCGAAGATTGCGAACCTGCGGCAGGCGCAGCGCTATCTGCCGGACAACATCTATACGGCGATTGAAGATTTCCGCAATTCCTCGTGGACGACGAAGCTGCTGGGCGAGGATGTGAAGGGGCGGTATGCGGATCTGAAGCAGGGGTCAGCGGATCGCTGTGCGCGGTTGCTGGGGACGATTGTGAAGGGACCGGAAGTGCAGTTCCATCATGATGTTTATAACCAGTATCTGTGGAGTCAGTTCTAGGGGCCTAGC
>CAZZVA010000260.1:0-3417 GCA_964657345.1 uncultured Acetobacteraceae bacterium
GAGCGCGCGACATCGTTACTTCGTCTGCATACTCGATGTCGCTGCCGGCTGGAATGCCAGTAGCGATCCTGGTGACTCTCAAGTTCGCGCGCTTCAGTATGTCGGAAAGGTATCCGGCCGTCGCTTCCCCTTCCAGCGTAGGGCTGGTCGCAAGGATCACTTCATCCACTTCACCCTTGTCGACGCGCTGCATGAGACTGCCCGTGCGCAACTGCTCCGGCCCTACTCCGTGCAGCGGGGATAGTGTGCCATGCAGGACGTGGTAGACACCGTTGAATGATCGGGTTCGTTCGACCGTGCCGATATTGGTAGGTTCTTCCACAACGCACACAAGCCGATGATTGCGGGTCGGGCTGGCGCAGTAGACGCATGGATCCTGGTCGGTCACACTATTGCAGATGGAGCAAAGTCTTAGATTTGCCTTCAGCCCCTGGATCGCGTCGGCAAGTTGTTCCGCGTCGTCCAGGCTGGAGCGGAGGATGTGAAAGGCGTATCGCTGCGCGGTCTTGGTTCCTACACCCGGGAGCTTGCGCAGCTCCTCAATAAGCCGCGCCATCGGTTCTGCAAATCGTGACAAGTCGGTGTCCTTCTAATTCAGATGCGCATGCCCGCCCACAGCGCCCGTGCGCGAGTCTTGTTGCAAGCAGGGCCTGTGCTTCAGGCGCGTCCGTCCGGCAGCGTCTTGTAGACCTGCTGAACGAAGACATCGGGCTTCATCGAACCCTTACCCCACTTTGCGTCGAGGTCAGAAGTTGGCCTGGCGGCCACTGCTTCCTGCAGCGATCGCCCTCCCCGCTTCAAACCCTCGACACGATCGCGAACGGTCACAAGCATGTCCCGGTATGCCATGAGTCCGGCCTTGTCGCCGAGGGGGCCATGCCCAGGAATGATTTTTGTTTCCGTGTCGGACAGGGAGATCAGTTCACTGCTTGCTCGGATCATGCCGTCGATCCGGCCTCCGCTGGAGTCGTCAATCAGTGGGTAGAAGCCGTTGAACCAGATGTCGCCAGCGTGCAGAACGTTGGCGTTCTTGAACAGGATATAGATGTCGGAGTCGGTATGTGCCGGGTCGAAATGAACCATCCGGAGTTCGTCTCCATTGAAGAACATGTGTGAGCGATCTTGAAATACCTGCTGAGGCAGGGCGCTGTTCGGGGCGGGCGGGAAATCCAGATTCAATACGTCCAGGCGTTGCGGCCGGGACATACGCAGGCGCGTATTTTCATGCGCCAGGATGAGCGTTCCCGCGTTGTGCAGTGCAGCATTGCCGTCAGTATGGTCAAAGTGCCAGTGAGTATTGATCAGCAATTCCAGTGTTTGTGGGCCCAGCAGGCCCAAAGCCTGCTTCAGCTGGGAGGCTGCTGTCGCCACGCTCGAATCGATCAACAGCTTGCCATCCGGTCCGGTCTGCGCCACCATATTGCCGCCGACTCCCTGGAGCAGAAAGACAGTGTCACGCAGCTTGGTAGTCTTGATCGGCGTTGTTGCGCCCGCGGATTGCATAGTCGCAATCAGGTTTGGTGTGCTTTGCGGTGCGGGACTGCTCCCCTGTGACTGCCCGAGCAGGCACGGTGCTGTAACCACGACGGCCGCGTAGGCTGAGGAACTCAGAGCAGCATTGAGGAAGTGTCTACGATTCACGGCAACCCTTTCACTTCGTCCCGTTCAACATGATGGGCACAGCCTGCTGGGCACAGAAACATACATGAATCACATAGTGCCCGTTAGAGCAGTCCAGGTGGAAGCTCCAGGCCGCCCAGCATGCCCGACAGGCTTGATTGTGCCATTTCATCGACCCGGCGGCCCGCCTCGTTGAAAGCAGCAACAAGAAGATCTTCCAGCATTTCGATGTCAGCAGCATTGGCTCCCAGGCCGGCTACGGCGCTCGGATCGATCTTCATCGAAAGTACTTTCTTTTCTCCATTCATTCTGACCGTGACAACTCCTCCACCGGAAGAAGCTTCCACGACAGTCTCTGCGAGCTTACGCTGCATCTGGTCCTGCATCTCTTGTGCCTGGTGAAGCATGTCCTGCATCTTTGCGGCATCCACGTCTGGTATTCTCCCGGAGTTTGTTACTTGGCTTCGTTGTTTCTCAACTCAGCGAATCATGGTGTCAATGCTTGTCGCGCAGATCCTGAACCCTCAGAACCTCAGCGCGAAACAACTCCTGCGCCTGCTTGACCAGAGGGTTGTCGCGCGCCTGCGCCTCGACGCTTCCTTGTGAAACGAATCGGCCCGGCCTTTCCGCTTGCCCCGCTTCTCCGGCCATCACCTGCAGCTTGCGTTTCTCGCCCAGTTCCCGCAGGGCACCGCGTGCCGACTTTTCTGCGTCTGCGTTCATCAGCAAGCCCAGCATGATCTTCTTGGCGCCGATTTCCACCTCGATCGTGTCCTCCCGATCTCTCCACTTGCCATCGTCCAACAGGACTGCTGCTGTCTGGTGGCCGTCCCGATGAAGGGCCTTCACGACAGCTTCGCGAATCAGGTCCAGTTTAGCGGCCTGCTCACTCAGGGGCGAAGCAGCGTCGGCGGTCGCAGCGGCTGTTTCGGAATTGGTCAGGCCGGGCTCGAGAACCGGTAACGGAATGGCATCCGTTTCAGCACCCCGGCGGGCAGACAAAAGCATTTCAACTTCGCTTGGCAGCCCTGTCTCCATTGGGGCGGGTGGTTCGATCACAGCAGTAGCTGCCTGATTTTGCCAGGCGGACCGGACACTTGCAGGTGACGATCCATGACCATCCGTGGAACTCGAAGAAGTAAAGGTCGCTGCCGGCTTAATGGATGGACCTTCAGCCTGTGCGTGCTCGGCGCCGCGCTTCCGATTGCGATCCGCTTCGAACGGAGAGAAGGAGGGCGGTTCCTGCCCAGACGGCGGCTGAGACGCCGGAGATGGCTGCCGGGTCGCTGGCAGCGCCGGGCTGGGTGCCGAGGACACTCTCTGGCTCGCCTGGACTGGCGGTATAGCGGAGGCTTTTGAAGGTACATTGCCCGACGCCATGGACGACCGACCATTACCAGGAGACTTGCCGGAAAGTTGACTCAACAGCTCCTCAATCGGCAATAGACGTTGCAGATGCACAAGCTTCATCAGGCCCAGTTCAAGATGAAAGCGTGGCTCCTGTCGATAGTTCAGTTCGTCGAACGTTCGCAGCATCAACTGCAGGAAGCGTGTGAGATCCTCTTCCGAAAACAGGAGCGATGACCGCCACGCGCGTGCACGCTCGTCGGAAGAAATCTCCAGCAGCGCAGTATTCTCTCCGCCGATTTTCGCCATCAGTGCGTTGCGCAGATAGCGCACCAGCTGCCGAGCTACCTGGGAAGCACTGTTTCCGGCATTCAGAAGGGCGTTGGCGGCTTCCATCACCGTCGCGCTGTTGCCCTCACTGATCTGCTCGAGAAGTTTCTCAAAGAAAGT
>CAZZVA010000261.1:0-3380 GCA_964657345.1 uncultured Acetobacteraceae bacterium
CACGCACTACCTTCGGATTGCAGAGATAGGCGCTATCCCAGGCTCCCGGCGTTTCGCCCAGCACCACCTTCGGCTCCGACTTTCTATTAGTGAGAAGGTCTACGGTTTCATACAGGATGGTGTCGGTAAATTGACTTGGCTTTTCCGGGTCATTGCCCAGTCCGCACCACCATATCTGCAGCTGGTTGCCGGTCTGCATCACGGAGGGCGAGTAGTCATACGCATCCGCACGGCCTGCGATTGCATTGAGTGGAATGACAGAGACAGACGAACCACAACCCGCGATAGCGATCACGCAGCCTGCCAGTAGTATCGCAGTCTGGACTCGCTGCCATCCTCGGGTCAGGACAGGGTTAGGGACAGGCGACAGCAGGCTGCGCAGCAGTAAGCGGATAGCAGGTTTTAACATGGGACGCCTCAGACTATAGCAGCCGGAGGGACCTCACTCAAAAGCGCGCGAGTCTTGCCGCTCAGTTGCTCGCAGAAGCAGTCTGCTGCACAATCACCGTGTCCCGCCGCACATACGCACGCAGGACCGAACCTTCCGGAATCAGGATGTCCTGGCGCCTGGTGCTGACCACGTGCACGCTTACTGCGGGCGGCGCAACACTGGTGGCGATCCCGCTGCCATTCAAAAACGCGCCGCCGTCCTGAATGACGTTGAGCGGCACAATCTGACCACCGGGCAGACGCACGGCATCGACGTTCACCTCGAGGCGGCCTGCGCCTTCATGCCAGCTGTGCCCTGCCCATCCATGCCGGGAGACCTGCGCTACTGTACCCAGCGCCGCCGATCCCGCTGGAATCACGACCTGATCTTCTACCATGACATCGGCAGTTACTTCGAAGGCCACGCGCTGGCCCACCCGGGCATGCGCGCTGTTCAGGGTTTCATCCAACTGGAGCGGTACAGCAGTTCCCTGTCGCAGCGTCGGAAAACCATGAACCTGTTGTGCTTGGAGAACGCCCGACGATACGAACAGCAAGAGGATTGAAAGAGCCGCTGGAACGATACGCAATGTGAGCCTCCTGGTGAGACTTCCTGACGTACCTGCCAGTCTGGCAGCTTCCCTCTCGTCATCAATCCCTCAAAAGCGTCAAGCCGGGTCAGAAGATGGCGCCTAACCGCTGGTGCGACCCCTTGTGTTATTACCTGCAGGGATGAGCTACCACGCAAGTTATTTGCGGCCCACAGTGATCGGACGTAGCTTGATCACAAGCGTTCGGCTTGTGCGAGAAGCGCCCCGGAGTCCACCATGATCATTCCAGCGAAGGTTTCCTGCACGTCCTGCGGCCACGAAGGATACGAAGTCGAATTTCTGCGCTGTACTCAATGCCTTGAACGATTCTGCCTGGCTCCTCTCCATCCCTGCGTGCGCGGATGCCATTGCAGCACCCCTCGCGTTGCGCCCATACTGCCCCACAACTACCCGGTCTATTTTCAGCAGGAGTTGCGCCACGCGGCCATCTCCTCCAACGTACTTCCCTGATCCGAGCATGGCGCTTCTCTACTGTGTCAGGGACACGTTGCCTACCCGGTTTCTCTCTCCCGGGCAAAGCTAAATGACCCGACAGCTCAAGTGTCAGCCAGGTTACGGACCGTCAGATACCGGACGCGTATACTAAGCTTCAACGTCTGGTCGCACCTTCTTTTGGCCACGCGCACAATGGATGGATCCACATCCACACAACGTGCACTCCAGGAAGGCCGCCTTGTGGCCACGGATCCTACGAATCTTCTGCTAGAAGCCCTGCCGGCCGAAGAACACAGCCAGATGATCGCCTGCACGGAACTGGTGAATCTTCTCCTTCGCGAACCCCTGTATGTCGCTGGCACTCAGCCCAAGTATGCCTACTTCATCACGGGCGGCATTGCTTCTGTCGTCACCAGCATGGCGGACGGTACCACGGCAGAGGTCGGCATCATCGGACGCGAAGGCCTGACTGGCGCGACTCACCTGCTCGGAGCCCTCCCCAATGATCTTCACTGCTTCATGCAGGTAGCCGGCTCCGCGCGTCGCCTGCCATTCTCCATGCTGCAGGGTCTGTTTGATCATTCGCTGCCTATCCATGCCAGGGTGCTGCAATACGTGCAGCTGGGCTACCTGAGCACCAGCCAGTTCACTGCCTGCAATGCCACCCACACGGTGGAACAGCGTCTTTCCCGCTGGCTGCTGATGGTGCATGATCGTGTACTCACCGACGATTACCTGCTGACCCATGAATTTCTCGCAGAGATGCTGGTGACACACCGGCCCACGGTCTCGGTTGCTGCAGCCATCCTCCAGAAGAATGGACTGATCCGCTATCGCCATGGTCATATCTGCATCATGAATCGGGCCGGGCTGGAGGCCCTGGCCTGCGAATGCTACCAGGTGACGAACAACCTGCTGCGAGATCTCTATAGCTGACCTTGACCGCACTGGGTCCTGGCATCGACACTTTGCGTCAGGAGAGTCATGGATTTTTCTTCTTCCAGCCCGTCTGCCCGAACCTTTGGCCGTATGCGCCGTCCAAGCAGACAATTTTCTCGCCTGTCATCAGCATCCGGAAACCCCTGCGGTCTGTCACTCGCACTTCTGCTGCTTGGTAGCCTCCTGCTTGTCTCTGCTTCGGCGACCGCGCAGGCGGCACCACCGGCGACAGCTCCCTCGCAGCCTGACTCGTCGCCCGTTGCCGGCCCGGATGCATCGGTGGCGAAAGGCCCGCTCATGACCATGCCCTTCTTCGTGCTCGCGAAGAATGAGCAGCCCATCTCCAACCTCACGAAGAATGATGTCACCGTGGGACAGGATGGGCATCCCGAGGTCATCCAGTCGATGAGCAGCGCAGCCGATCAGCCCTTATCTCTTGCCATCCTGGTAGACACGCGCGCCAGCCAGGCGGCCATGGTGAAAACCGCGCCGGCTTCCATAAAGCGCTTTCTGGACACGGCCATGTCCCGCCCGGCTGACCAAGCGGCCGTCATCGATTTCAATGACGATGCGGGTCTGGACCTGGCGCTTAGCAACTCCAAGGACAAGATTCAGAAAGCTCTCGACCATCTTTCCGCCCGTCCCGTCGCCACAGCTTCGGCGGCAGGCGATGATCGCAACATCGGCGGAAATGTGCTGTTCGATGCCCTCTTTCTTGCTTCCGATGAAGTGTTGAAGCCACAAGGCGGACGCAAGGTCATTATTGTACTGACCGATGGATTGGACCGCGGCAGCAAGGAAAACATTCTCAGTTCCATTGAAGCCGCCCAGCGGGCGCATGCCCTGATCTATACCATCGGCTTTCCAGCGAAGGAAAAGAACCAGCCGCAACAGGATAATGCACAACAGGACCGCTATCCGCAGGGCGGCGGCGGTGGCTATCCAGGCGGTGGAGGCGGCTACCCG
>CAZZVA010000262.1:0-3304 GCA_964657345.1 uncultured Acetobacteraceae bacterium
TGGCGATCTGGGCGCTGGTGCCGCTGGTGTTCTTCAGTTTTTCAACGCGGCAGGAGTATTACGTGCTGCCATCGCTGGTGCCACTGGCGCTGCTGATTGGCGGCTGGCTGGCCCAGGATGAAGAGGCTGATCCGGCGACAGATGCGGGACTGGCGGGCCGGCGGATTGCGTTTGTACTGATGGTGCTCGGAGTGGTTCTGGCCGGCGTCGCGGCGTTCTTCGCGCTGCATGCTCCGCGACCGGTGGCGGGGATGGATCTGGCTGCGGTGTTGAGTCAGAATCCGGGAGACTATGCCCTTTCGTTTGGACATTTTCTTGATCTGAGTGGGCGGGCGATGGGGTATTTTCGAGGACCCTTGCTAGATACAGCGGCTGCGCTTTTTGTGGGGACACTCGGTAACTTCTACTATCGGCTGCGCGGCAATGCGCGGTTTGCGAATTTGTTTCTTGCAGGGATGAGCGGGACGTTTCTGCTGGCGGCCCACCTGGCGCTGCAGACCTTTGCGCCGGTGCTGTCGTCGCAACAGCTTGCGGCGGCGATCCATCGCGATATTCAGCCGGGTGATGTGCTGGAGATCAATGGCGAATATGAAGCAGGGTCGACGATGAGCTTTTATCTGGATCGGCAGGCGCGCATTTTGAATGGGCGGAGTTCGAATCTCTGGTACGGGTCGTACTTTCCGGATGCCCCGCGGATCTTCGATGACGATGCCAGTTTTCAGAAGCTATGGGCAGGGGAGCGACGAGTCTTCCTGTGGACCGAGGCTGGTCATGTGCCGAAGCTGCAAGGGGCGACGTATGTGATCGCGGCGAGCGGGGGCAAGGAGATTGTGTCGAATCAGCCGAATGGGAGCGGGGCTTCCTTCTGAGGCTCTGGCCTGAATTTTACCGCGCTCGAAGGTCTTGCCGGTTCAAATCGAGATCCTGAGGCATCGAAAGAAGCAGGAGAGTGCAATGACCCAGCAACAAGCCCCCGTATGGTTTATCACTGGCTGCTCGACCGGCTTTGGCAAAGAGCTGGCGAAGCTTGTGCTCGCGAAAGGCTGGAAGGCCGTGGTGACGGCACGCAAGCCGGAACAACTGCAGGATGTGGTCGCGGGCCATGAGCAGGATGCCCTGGCATTGCAGCTGGACGTGACCGATGCTTCACAGGTGAAGCAGGCAGTGCAGCAGGCTGAGGCGAAGTTCGGAAGGATTGACGTGCTGGTGAACAATGCCGGCTACGGTTACCTTGCGGCGATTGAGGAAGGTGAAGATGATGCCGTCCGCAAGATGTTTGAGACGAACTTCTTCGGGCTGGTGGAGGCGATCAAGGCAGTGCTGCCGGGTATGCGGAAGCAGAAGAGCGGCCACATCGTGAATATCTCGTCGATCGGTGGGCTGGTGAGTTTCGGCGCGACTGGCTATTACCATGCGACCAAGTACGCGGTGGAAGGACTATCGGAGTCGTTGGCGATAGAGACAGCTCCACTTGGCATCAAGGTGACGATTGTGGAGCCGGGGCCATTTCGTACCGACTGGTCTGGTCGTTCGCTGCAGGAGTCGAAGACGATGATCGATGATTATGACTCGACGGCAGGTGAGCGCCGGCGGCAGAGCAAGAAGAACAGCGGCAAGCAGGTAGGGGATCCTGTGCGTGGTGCACAGGCGATTATCGATGCGGTGACTTCGAAGAATCCTCCGCTGCACCTGGTGCTGGGCAAGCCCGCGCTGGGCCTTGCGCATAAGAAGCTGGAAACGCTGAAGAAGGATTTCGATACCTGGAAGGAGACGACGCTGGGTGCGGATTTTCCGGAGTTCCAGGACGGCCAGTCTCAGCAAAGCAGGGAGAAGCTGAAGGCAGCGAGTTGAAGTCCTGCTGAAGAAGTTTGGAGCAGCTTGGTGCTCTCTCAGGCAGATAATGGATCCGGGTTTTCGTGGAAGGTGAACGGAGACCCGGATTTTTTTGCCGGATACCAGGAAGCGCGAATGCAGAGATTCAGATGGGTGTGTGCGTGGATGTTTTTCGGCATAGCTGCGATGTGCGGTGCGCTGCGTCCAGCTGTGCTTTCCGGACAGTCCTCCATTACTGACATACCTGCCTATACGGCGGAGGGCCGACTTCTCCCGCCATCCGAATATCGCCAGTGGATCTATTTGACGAGCGGACTGGGGATGAGTTACACGCCGCAGATGGCTGGTATGGAAGGCATGTTGATGTTTGACAATGTCTTCGTCAGTCCAGCGGCATGGAAGAGTTTTCAGTCGACTGGAACGTGGCCGGACAAGACCATGCTGGTGCTGGAACAACGGGGCGCCGAGTCGAAGAATTCGATCAACAAGGCAGGGCATTCGCAAAGCATGGAGCGCATGGGAATGGAAGTGCACCTGAAGGATGCGGCGCATGGTGGATGGGCGTTCTATGAGTTCGACGGCAATCCGGAGAAGATGACGCCGGCGGCAATGGTTCCGCTGCAGGCTGATTGTTACAGCTGCCATCGCGAGCACGCGGCGGTTGATACGACGTTCGTGCAGTTCTATCCGACGCTGCTGCCGGTGGCGCGGGCGAAGGGGACGTTGAGCGCGGCCTATCTGAAGGAACTCGGGAAATAGGCATGCGTTCAAAGAGGGCCTCAGCGGCTATAGCGGTATAGCTTCCGGGTCTGAGTGTCAGGGCTGAAGCCCTGACCTGCCTGTTCCTGTTCTAAGCCGATCTCCGATCAGGAGGCGTTCATTGAAGACGGCTTCTAGAAGTCGTTGGAGGCTTTTTCTGTAGGGAAGGTCTGCAGTTCTTTGCGACAGTCGTCCTTTTTCGCCTGCAGGGAAGCGTCGTGCACGTGCGCGAGGGCGGCGATGGCGCGACGCTGGTACTTGTGGAGGAAGGTGTCGCTGGGCTGGGGGAAGGGATACATGCAGGCGCTCATGAAATGCTCGTCGGCGCTGCGCATGCGAAGGACGGCTGTGGGATTTTCGAGCAGCGCGTAGGCGAGTGCGACGTTGAGTCCCTTGTTGAAGCTTGGGTCGGCGGTGTACGGGCCGATTTCGGCGGCGATGCGCAGCCAGTTTTCCTGTCCGCTGGCGATGTGATTGAGGATGATGTCGTAGTTGGGTTCGTCAGCGCTGTGGGGATCGATGTCCCTGGTAACGCGTGCGACGAAGGCTTGTGCGCCTTCCTTGTCGATGCCGGCTTGAAATTGTGCGGCCGTCATGGTCCGCAGCTGAGCGGGTGAAACATCCTGGGCGGCTGCGAACCGAACTACCAGGGTGGAACCCAGTGCTACGAGGCCGAGGCAGTACCTGAGAAGGCGGAGCGAGCGTGCGGGGT
>CAZZVA010000263.1:0-3285 GCA_964657345.1 uncultured Acetobacteraceae bacterium
ACTGGCTTGGCAAAGCGTGCAAACAATAGCCCCGTCACCAGCGAGTAGCCCAGCAGCCCGAAAAACGACTCCACCACCACCAGCAGGTTCGCTGCCATGCCGACCGGCACAATATTGCCATAACCGATGGTGGCAAACGTATGAACGCTGAAAAAGTAGGCTCGCCAGAAATGACTTACCAGCGGATCCGGTCCATTCAAAGCCAGTGAATCGTGGCCGCATAGCAGATAGCCAAACCCGAACAGCAGGTTCACCACCACAAATATCAGGACCACAGCCGCTGAAAACACCGGCCACGATACCCTCAGGAACGTCGAATAACTGAAGTCGTCGCGAAAGCTCTTGCGATTGCGCAGCACGTTGAACGAACCATCGCGGTTCAACAGTCGCTGGCGCTTTTGCCCGGAGAGAATATCCCCGATGCCAAGATCCTGTCCCGAACGAATCACTGGTTCCGGCATCTGTCCTCAACTCGTGAGAACAGTATGCACGACCTGGCACCCCGGTTGGACCAGGGCACCTGCCTCAGGCACGCTCCAGCGCATCTTCCGCTGCAGCCAGGGTCGGATAATTCAGCAGCATCGTGTGCACCTTGGCCGTCTCCAGCAGAGCCTGTACCCGGTGGTTGGCACCGGCCAGCGCAAACTTCTGCTCGTTCTTCTCCGCGGACACATAAAGGTTAATCAGGCATCCCAGTCCGGCCGAATCCATATACGTCACACCGCTCATGTCGACGATCCAGACCTTCACGACTTCGTGGCCCTTCAGAAATGCCACCTTCTCCTGAAACGTGAAGATGCTTGGCAGCGTGAAAGCTTCACTCAGCAAAATCACCCAGGTACCAGCCTTCCGGCCCGCATGGGTTGTGATCACTGCAGCTGTATCGTGCATAACGCCTCGTGCATGGCGCCCAGTCTACAGCCTGCCGCGTATCCCGCTTTGTTACAGCTGCATGAATTAGCTCTGCCCCACCCATTCCCTGCTTCACCTTGTCGAGCAAGGAATGTTCACCACCGGTTCAGTTCTCCCTGACTCACGAGCTTTCCCTGGACGTTGGCCTGCTGGAACTACAAGAAACCCTGATGCAGACAGCCGCAGATGCGGCCGCGATCGCGGGCGACATATATTTCGAGCAGACTTCGGCAGTCACAGCAGTGTCGGCACAGAAGCTGCGGCTGCCTCTGCCCATAGGAAGTTCCGTGGACGCCATGAGGCGATAAGAACAACAGCTCTGCTACGACTGCGGATCACAAATGATCGAGACGGCCCTGACACTGCCGGTCGTAGTTGTGCTGCTCTGCGCCGTCGCTGCCTTCGGCATTGTTTTCTCTAAATGTTGCAAGTAATTTTCGCCGCAGGCGTAACAGCGCACTCAGCCTCAAACCCAACCAACACCACCGTTACCGCGGTCGTAACCCCATACACAGCTGTCATCCCTGCCGGTAAATCCGACTGGGTCCATCACCCACGGCGCACAAAAGATCATCGGAGCTTTCGTATCCATCCCGGTGAATGCCACCGATGCAGTGATCCTGCCGTTCACATCGTTCTCCATCTCCAGCACCGCACATCGCACCATCACCCGGTAACCTTCAAGGCGATTCGATCAGAGTGCCAGGTCAGCGGCGGAAGAATCCTCGTGGCTTTTCCGGTTCGGCCTTGTGCCCGATCTGCGGCGCACCCTTCTCCGTATGCCGCCCCTTCTCAAACACCACCATGCTGTCGTAAAAGTGCATCGACAACGTAGACCGGGTGAATTCGGTTGGCGCCAGCGCACCCCGCGCATGGTCGGCATTCAACTCGTCAATCAACTCCTTGCAGTGCTCGATGAACGAACCCTTCCGCCGCACGCCACCTTCAAACTCATCCCAGTACGCCGTATGCAGGTCCTCGACCAGGTACACACCGCTCTTGCTCAACTTTCCGTACAGCGCTGCAAAGGAGGCTTCGATATGCGACATCACGTGACTGCCGTCATCCAGCACAATGTCCGGCGTACCGAACTCCTGCACCAGCCCGTTCAGAAAGTTTGCATCCGCCTGGTCACCAATCCTCACCTCGACCTGGTCCTCCGCAAACTGTGCAGCCTTCGGGTTGATATCGATGCCGACAATCCGCGCATGCGGTCCGAAATACCGCTTCCACATCTGTAGCGACCCGCCCTCACCGCATCCGATCTCGAACATCACCACATCGGTGTCGCGAAAACGCTCAAAATGCCGCTCATACACCGGGAAATAATGCTTCCACTTGTGAATCAGCCGCTTATCATTCGTCAGAAAATCCAGCCAAAGACTCATCGTGTCATCCATCCGGCGTCAGCCACGCCATAGGTGAAGGTAGCTGGTACGACGAACATGCGCAAAATGTCGCCCGACTTCGGTTCTTGGTTCTTACCCGTAGACTAAGGTCCTGAGAACATGGCTGAATGACAAATCTCGCACCTTTCTTCGCCGCCGTAGGATCAGCTCTAGGGTTATTCTTGTCACAGTTTTCGTAGGACGCCGTCGTCGCCGGCAACCCTGAATCTCTGCGTCTGGCCCGTTACGTTACTTGACGTGCCCTCTCGATACTTGGGCCGCTCCGCCAGATCTCATGCAACTTTGTGGGTTGGCAATGTGGGTCCACCACACTATCGTCCCATCATGGCTAGCATAGTCTCGATGGATCAGCCGAGCTGGACATTAAGGGCGCGGCGATCTACGCCGCTTTGCTCGCCCACTGCGCCCTCAAATCGGGCGCCGAAATCATTAACACCTGAACCTCAAGGACTACACGCAATGTGGAACGGAAGTGACGAATCGATTGAGGACCACCTGAACTTTTCGTCAACCGCAACCAATCTCGCCGCCGCCTTTGTCATCCCGACCGGAGCGAATCGAAGTGGAGAGATCTCGATGCTTGAAGTCATCCACCAGTCAACTGGTTGGCAGAACAACTAAGCCATTCTGCGACCCTCTTCATTTCCATCTGCTAGCATCGGAAGTGAATGAATCAAGGTAAATTACAACTGATCCCGCTCGGCGGCCTGGGCGAATTTGGCATGAACTGCATGGCCATTCGCTGGCAGGATGACATCTTCGTGATCGACGCGGGGCTCATGTTCCCGGAAAGCGAATTGCTTGGCGTCGACATCGTGGTTCCCGACATCAGTTACCTGGTCGAGAACAAGGACAAGATTCGCGGTATCGTGCTCACCCACGGCCATGAAGATCACATTGGCGGCCTGCCGTGGATTCTCAGCGAGATCAAAGTGCCCGTCTACGGCACCGAATTCACCCTCGC
>CAZZVA010000264.1:0-3255 GCA_964657345.1 uncultured Acetobacteraceae bacterium
CCATAGAGATGGCATGGGCTTTGGCGACGTGAAGCTGGGAGCGATGCTTGGAGCTTGGCTAGGATGGCAGCTGGGAGCCGTTGCGCTCTTCATCGCAGTTCTTACGGGAGCGCTGACGGGTCTGGGAATGATATGTCGACAGACGAAGGACGCAGGGACTGGCAAGCTCGAGCCAGGCCGGCTGCCGTTCGGTACCTTCCTTGCGGGAGCCGGAATTCTCACCGTCTTCGCAGGCAAGCCAATGCTTGCCTGGTATCTAGGCTTCTTTCCGTAGGACTGCTACGCTCTCGCAGTGCGAGGTACTGACTGGGGGAGGGGCTGTTCCATGCTCTTCCGGATGGACCGAACCTCACGCACGAGACAACGAAGCTGGATGACTTCGCTCCGGCGCCACTGGTCAACCCTGATAGGGCCAAGAAGTGGATGGACTTCCACCCGCTCCATTCCAAATGCTTTGCGGCATCGATCGAGAACCGCATCGAAAGCTTCCAGCTCGGCGGAGAGACGTTTGGCGAGATCCTTTCCATTCAGCGCGCCAAAAGCGACTGGGACAAGGAACTCCTCATCAATCATGGGTGAACTCTGCGGGATGAAACCGACTCCCAGGATCATCATCTGCAAAAGCCATTCCAGGCGGGTGCGGTGATTATCCTTTGGCAGCCTGCCCTTATTAAGCCGTCGCTCCAATAGCTGGATGCTTTGCTGAAGGATGGCGGCGTTCCGTTCCACACGCTGCTGAATGGATGGCAGGTGGGTGCGGCCCTCGGGATGCAACTGGGCGGTTGTACTATCGATGCTTTCGAGTTCAGCAAGACAAGCTTTAAAGGCGTTCGCAAGGACTGGATGCATGGTCACTCTTCGTTACATCGGTGATCTAAACCCACGGCAAGAACTTGACACATCTGCCAAGGCCCATGCAATGACTCGGAAGGGGAGCTAATGACACGTTTGGGGGTGAGTGATGACTCCACGAAAGAATCATCGTCGACGGATCCGACTGCTGATGGCGTGCTGAAGCGCTGTTGCTGAGGAAATTCTTACTGCGCCTTCCCGAGAGACGCAACCGCCTTGCGGGCTTCTTTTGCCTTGGATCCGGACGCCACCACCTGCAGGAACAGCTGGTAGTTTGTCCTGGCCTCGTCGAGTTTTTTCAAGTGCCTCGCTGCTTCCGCCAGGCCAAATACCGCATCCATGTTCTCCGGAGCCAGTTGCGTCGCCTCTTTGAAACGCTGATAGGCGCCGCGGAAGTCACCCGATTGCAGATAGTAGGTGCCGACGCTCACATCCTCCTTCGCCGGATCCTTTCCCTGGACGTGGGGCATCGGGACGTTGGTCGGCAGGGCGGTCCGCCCGTTACCCGTCGTACGCCGGTCGTAGTCGCCCGAAGAACTGACACCGGAATCCGAGCCCCTGTCGGAACTGCTGCCGCCTGACTCTGCTCCCTTGGCATCGGCTGCTGCCTTGCGGGACGTGTCTTCCGGAAATGGATTGCTGTCGCTGCTGCCGGCGGGCTGTGGCGAGGCATCCTGCTGAGCGTCAGTCGCCGGCGGCTGACTTTCTTTCTTCTTCTGGGCAGCAGCGTCCTTCGCGGCCTTGCGGGATACATCTTCCGGGAAGCTGTTGTCGTCGGGGCTGGATGGCTGAGCCTGCCCCTGACTGGAGGGCGCAGTACTGCCAGACTGCTGCCCATGTGCGATCGCAGCCGGGCCCATCGAGAGAAGACCGCTGAGCAACAGACTGCCCGCGTTGAAGGCCGCTGAACGCATACCCTGAATTATAAGAGTGAAGCGATTGGGTGTGCAGCAGATGGAAAGCTTCGGCAAAGACTCTCCGCAAATGCAGAGTCTGCGGTCATACGCGGCTATAATCAGCGCATTCCATTTCTGCAGGAACTAAGAAGCCTTCATGGGTCTTGTCATACGCTCGTCCGCTATTCACGCTGCCGGCTGCTACACCACGTCCTTCATTCCGAATGGCTCAACCGTTGTCGAATATACAGGGCCACGCATCACGAAGGACCTGGCGGATGAGCGGTATGCGGATTCGCCAACCACTTACCTCTTCGGTGTTGGCGACGGGTCGATGGTCATCGATGGGCACGGCACAGCGATGTTCATCAATCATTCCTGCGATCCGAATTGCGAGACCGATGAGGAAAAGGGTCGGGTATGGATCAAGGCGATACGGGACATTGCTCCGGGAGAAGAGCTGGTCTACGACTACAACCTGTACGACGGCGATGAAGATCCGGCAACCTGTAATTGCGGAGCCGCACAGTGCCGGAAGACCATGTATTCACTGGATGAAATCAAGCGGCGGGCCAAGGCTGCCACCAGGAAGAAACGGGCCTGAAAGATGCGGTAAAGAAGTGAGATTAGCCATTCTGTGTTCCCGGCATGCTGTTTCGCGCTGTTCCCGGGAACGCCTGGTGCTGTGGACGCGGGAAACGTACTGCTGGCGATACAATCAGCACAGACTTCAACGATGGCCTACCAGGTTTTAGCTCGCAAATATCGCCCTCAGCGCTTCTCCGATGTAGCCGGCCAGGATCACGTTACGCGGACGCTGCTCAATGCCCTTGTGCAGAACCGGATCGCTCATGGCTATATTTTCAGTGGTCATCGAGGGATCGGCAAAACCACGATTGCGCGCATCCTGGCGATGGCGCTCAATTGTCGTACATCCATCGGAACCGCGCAGCGACCAACCCCTGAGCCCTGTGAGGTTTGTGAATCCTGCACCGAGATCCGCGCCGGGAATGCTGTCGATGTGATTGAAATCGATGCGGCTACGAATCGCGGCATCGATGAAATCCGCGAATTGCGCGACGCAGCAAGGTACAGGCCTGCGCGCGACCGCTACAAGATCTACATCCTGGATGAAGCTCACCAGATTACCGACGCCGCCTTCAATGCCCTGCTGAAAACACTGGAGGAGCCCCCCGATCATGTGATTTTCATGATGGCGACGACGCAGCCGGAAGACATTCCGCAGACCATTCGATCGCGCAGCCAGCACTTCAGCTTTCACGCCGTTTCCTTCGAAGACATCCTCTCCGAGCTGCGTGCGATTGCCGCAAAAGAGGGCGTAGGAGCAGATGAAACAGCCCTGGCGCTGCTCGCGGAAGCGGGCGACGGTTCGATGCGCGACGCCTTATCGATCATGGATCAGGCCATTGCGAGCGCGCCGCAGACGGATGGCCGCGCAGAGCTGAGTGCTGAACAGATCCGGGAACTGATGGGCACTGTGCCCAAT
>CAZZVA010000265.1:0-3240 GCA_964657345.1 uncultured Acetobacteraceae bacterium
GGCGACGCGTTCGACGGCGTTGATGTATTACGGCGAAGAGCTGGGCATGACGACTACGGTTCCTACTCGTATAGAAGATGTGAAGGACCCGGTTGGTCGCACCGGCTGGCCGAAGGACAAGGGTCGCGACGGCGAACGGACGCCGATGCAGTGGAACGATTCTCCGGAAGCCGGCTTTACGACGAGTGACCATCCATGGCTGCCGGTGCCGCCCAGCGCCAAGACCGTGAACGTGGCCGACGAGGTGAAGGACACCACTTCGCTGCTGAACTGGTACAAGATGCTGATCGAATTGCGGCGTGACAATCCGACCATGCATAGCGGATCGATGACGATGCTGAATACCAGCAGCGACAAAGTGCTCTCGTGGATGCGTCAGGATGCGGGCAAGCCGACGATCGTGGTGGCCTGCAACTTTACGGCGGATGCGCAGACGGTGGATCTGTCCGGGCAGGGGAAGCAGGGAAAGACGCTGATCAAGACGCCGGGACTGAGCGATCCCGCGTCGCTGGACAAGGTGGAGCTGGCGCCGTTCGGGGTGTTTATCGGAGAAGTCCAGTAGGAATGTACGTTATGTACGACGAGAAGTGTACAGGTGTGGTATAGTCCAGCTATGGCAGTCACGATCACGCAGTTCAGGAAAGAAATCTTCGAGTTGGCAAACCAGGCGCTGGAAGGCCAGGAAGTGACCGTCATGCACAAGGGCAGGTTGTTGAAGCTGGTGCCGGACCAGAAGCCAGTGCATTGGCTGGATCGACTGACGCCGCTGCAGATTTTCAATCCGGACTATGTTGAGCCGGCGGTCTCGTTGCAGGAAGAGATGGCGGCTGAGTGGGAGAAGGAGTGGGCTGATCTTTGATCGCCTACCTGGATACAAATGTCCTCATCTATCTGGCTGAGGCGGATAAAAGTCGGATCAGCAAAGATGCGGAGAGGATGTTGCGGGAGGCGGATCTTCTGATTTCTCCCATGGTTTTGCTAGAGATTGAATACCTGTACGAAAAGGGTAGGATTCAACTCTCATCTCGAGCTCTTCAGGCCAAGATAGAACGCGAGACCACAATCAAGATTTGTAATTTACCGTTTGCCACGATTTCCTGGATGGCGATTGATGAGAAGTGGACCCGGGACGCGTTTGACAGGATCATTGTTGCAAATGCCAAGGCGAATGGACTGGCGTTCCTGATCTCTTCAGACTTAGAGATGGCGAAGCACTATCCGCGTACGGTCTGGTAAAAAGTACGGCATTATTTACATCTTGCCTACTGTGGTTCCCCACGTCGGGTCCGTTGGCACTGGGCAGTTTGAATTCGTATCATTCTCTGCATATGAAGATCGTTGCAGGCGACACCAAGACAGCAAAAGAACTGGGCATTCCGGACGTTCCACCGAACCGGCGTTACGACTACGCAGGCTGTGAAATGGCTGAAGAGATTCATGAACGGACTGGCGCTTCCCTGTGGACGGTCAAGCACAAGTGGCTTGCTGCTGAAGAGCGTACTCAGACTGCAGATCGTTTGCTGGCCGAAGACCGGGCGCTAATCCAAACCGAAGATCGTATGCAGACGGAAGATCGTACGCAGGCTGCCTGACTCGTCTGCGTTCTAGCGTGTGTGGGCGATTTCGGGACCTGCTTCCGGATCCTGGTCCCGATCCGCATCGAGATGATGTTCGGTAAGGCCGCTTTGCAGGAGTGCGAAGGCCTGCTCCGGCGTGTCCGCCATCTGGAAAAGATTGAGATCTTTCGGCGAGATGGCACCCTTTTCTACCAGGACATCGAAGTTGAGAATGGACTTCCAGTAGGCAGTGCCGTACAGGATGACCTTGATCTTGGTCTCGAGTTTGTCGGTCTGCGCAAGGGTCAGGACTTCGAATAGCTCGTCGAGGGTTCCGAAGCCACCGGGGAAGACGACCAGTGCCTTGGCCAGGTAGGCGAACCAGAATTTACGAATGAAAAAGTACTTGAACTCGAAGTTGAGTTCGGGTGTGACGTAAGGATTGGGCACTTGTTCAAAGGGCAGCTTGATGTTGAGGCCGATGCTCTTGCCTCCGGCTTCGTAGGCTCCGCGATTGGCGGCTTCCATGATGCCGGGGCCGCCACCAGAGGTGACGACGAAGCGCTCGCGGCGGACCTTGAGGGTCATTGCCCACTTGGTCAGATTAAAGGCGAGTGTGCGGGCATCTTCGTAATACTTCGCCATTTCAACTGCGGCTTCTGCACGTTTGCGGCGCAGCTCGCTGGTCTCTTCCGGATCGGTAGCGGGCTGTTCTTCGGGAGGCGCAGGTTTTGCTGAGCCGGTGTTATCCAGCAGTTCCAATTGCCGGTTGGCCTCGTCGAGGCCATGGAAGCGCGCGGAGCCGAAGAAGACGACCGTGTCCTGGATCTGCTGGTGACGGAAGCGGGCGAGTGGTTCGGTGAACTCAGCCATGATGCGGATCAGGCGGCCGTCGCTGCTGTTGAGGAACTCCGCGTTCTCGAAGGCGAGCGGTGCTCGTTCGAGACGTGGAGGGGAGCCGGGCGTCTTGAAGTCAGTCATAGCATTCCCGCGCTTCAGTGATGGCGCATACTGCGGTGCAGCGTTTCATCCACTGCTACCCAGAGGTTCAACAGGCCGAGGCCGGAGATGACGCCACGGGTGGCGCCGTAGGAAAAGAAGGCAGCGAGGCGCGGATATTCCTGCAGCAGGTGGTTGTTGTCCCACAGCGGCGACCAGGGCAGCACCAGCACAATAACGCCGATGAAGATCCGGACCATAACGGCCAGCAGGAATTCTGCAGCCAGCAGGAGGCGACCGAAGCGCTGTCCTGCTGTTCGCCGCTTACGAATGTTGCCGGCAGGGTCACCAAGGGGACCCTCGCTCCGGGTTGCGGAGGTGGGACCTTCGGTGCTGGACGAAAACAGGTTGGGCTGTAGCGGCATCGTCTGAAGTTGAAAAGAAGTGACGGATCGCCGCCCTTCGGCTTTTCTCAACAGTAGCAGACAGCGGTCTGGGTTGACCCCTGCCTGCCAGTGGCGTGAAAAGCTGTTTATGCCTGCGCGTTGGAGAAGGCGTTGCGCTTGGGCCGGCGGTTGGCCTGGAGAACTTTCTTGCGGAGGCGCAGCGACTTGGGCGTGACTTCGACCAATTCGTCTTCGGCGATGAACTCGATCGCCTGCTCCAGGTTGAAGGGCTTAACCGGGACGAGACGGATGGCGTCGTCGGCGGAGGAAGCACGCATGTTGGTGAGCTTCTTTTCGCG
>CAZZVA010000266.1:0-3224 GCA_964657345.1 uncultured Acetobacteraceae bacterium
AGGGGCTGGAGATGATCGCCTCCGAAAACTTTGTGAGCCATGCTGTGCTGGAAGCGGCCGGCTCGGTGTTCACGAACAAGTATGCCGAGGGCTATCCGGGCAAACGCTACTATGGCGGTTGCGAATACACGGACGTCGTCGAGAACCTGGCACGCGAGCGCGCGAAGGAGTTATTTGGGGCGGAGCATGCGAATGTGCAGCCGCATTCCGGTTCGCAGGCCAATGCTGCGGCCTACATGGCGATGCTTAATCCGGGTGACACGATCCTTGGACTGGACCTGGCGCATGGCGGGCACCTGACGCATGGACACAAGCTGAACTTCAGCGGGAAGCTTTACAAGGTTGCGAGCTACGGCGTCGAGAAGGACAGCGAAGTGATCGACTACGACAAGCTGGAGGCGATTGCGGAGCGGGAGAAGCCGAAGCTGTTGATTGGCGGCGGCAGTGCGTATCCGCGTCAATTCGATTTCCCGCGTATGCGGCAGATTGCGGACAAGGTTGGCGCGACACTGCTGATCGATATGGCGCATTTCGCAGGGCTGGTAGCGGGTGGAGCCCATCCTTCACCGGTGCCGCATGCGCATATCGTGACGACGACGACGCATAAAACTTTGCGTGGGCCGCGTTCGGGCATGATTCTTTGCCGTGCCGACCTGGCGGCTTCTATTGATCGCTGCGTCTTTCCAGGGCAGCAGGGTGGACCGCTGGCGCACGTGATGGCGGCGAAGGCAGTGGCCTTCAAGGAGGCACTGCAGCCGGATTTCAAGAAGTATGCCGCGCAGGTGGTGGCGAATGCGAAGGTTCTGGCTGCGACGCTTGCGGAGGAAGGTTATCGCGTGATCTCGGGCGGCACGGATACGCATGTCATCCTGATCGATGTGTTTGCCAAGGGCATGCTCGGATCAGAGGCGGAAAATGCGTTGCACGAGGCGGGAATCACCGTGAACAAGAATGCGATTCCGTATGACACCAATCCGCCGATGAAGCCGAGTGGTATTCGCATCGGTACGCCTGCGTTGACGACGCGCGGCATGGGCGAGAGTGAAATGCGTGTGATCGGCCGATGGATTGTGGAGGCTTTGGATGGGCGCGGCGACGGCGCAACGCTGCGACGCATTCGCGGGCAGGTGCTGGAGATGGCAGAGCAGTTTCCTCTCTACGCATGGTTGCGACAGCCAGAGCCGGTGCATGCCTAAGCTTTAGTCAGTAAATGCAAACAAGAAGGCCGTCTCCTCAAGAGACGGCCTTTCTGTTTGAACGCGCTTCGGTGTTAGTAGCGATCGATGGTGAGTTTGTCGACATAGACTTTCATGCTGCCGTTGCCGCCGCTGGCTCCATCGAGCTGGAAGTTGAGCAGCAGGTCGCCGCGAGACCAGCCAAGAGCGAGTGAAGAGTAGCCGCCGGCATTCTTAAAGTATTCCTGCTTGCCGTCAAGAATGACGGAGTCATAGGTCACATCGCCGGAGCCGTTGTGGTGCGAATAAATCTGGACATGGTGCCAGGTATTGGCCTTCCAGTTCTTGGGATTGCAGGGAATATTGGAAGGATGCCAGTGCGGGCTCTTTCCTGAAGTAGTTACAAATTCCCAGCTGCCGGAGTAACTGGAGCACTGTGTGCCTAGAATCGTGGTGCGGTCATTGGAGAGGACCTGGTTGATGTCCAATTCGATGTTGGCGATTTCTCCCGGATCGGCGATGTAGATATAGGTGTCATAGACGAAGTGTGTTGCGGATTCATCGTTGCCGAAGCTGAGGTGATAGATTTCGCCGCCGTGATCCCAGTAGGAGACCGACATTTCACGTGCTTCTTTATCGATGGAAGGGCTTTCGACGGCGAATGAAGAATAGCCGGTGGAGGTGCCAGGAGTGCCTTTATCGTGATTCCACTCCCAGCGGCTGGAGCCAGTTAGATTTCCGGAAGAGGTGGAAGCGAATGCGGTCGGAACGAGAAGCGAGAGTAGTAGGAATGCGGAGGTAAGAATCTTCATTCATCTGCCTTTATGTATGCCAATTTTGTTCAAGTAATGCGCAGGATTCAGGGCCCGGGCCGTACTGTTCATTCGTGGGCACATTTTGAACCGGGGCATGCAGTCTGCCATGACCACGGTTCAACAGCCTCTTGATTCCGGCCTCAAGGCATATTGCGGTGAGGTACGGAACGTTGGATCGCTCACAAGTACGAAGAATGATTGGTTGACACTCTGCAGGACTCCGCCTGGATGGGGGGAACTACCTACTCAGCTTCCAACAACACTCCGAAACAAAGCTGCTTTACAGCAGGAAACAAACTGTTACTAGGCGGATAATTACATAAATCACAGGCGCTGTTTAGTACTTTTGAGCAATAACTCAAAAAAAGATTGTAGCGAGGCAACCATTTTGTAAATTCGTGCAAATACTGCATGTTGCGGGAAAAAAGAAGCTAGCAAATGGAACGAAATTACGCGCATTGGCGGAAGGGACGCTGACCTCCTCATACGCTGAAATCCGGAGCGGGCCGGACTTACGGAATCGAAACGGCGCCCGCATCCTAAATTGCATGATCGAAGCAGTTTTGCTGGATATGGATGGCACGCTGATAGACAGCAATGCGCAACATGCAAAGGCATGGCAGGAGGCATTTGCGCAGTTCGGGGTTCACCCTGGTTTTGAAACGCTGCTGCGGCAGATTGGCAAAGGCGGCGACCAGTTGCTGCCGGTGTTTCTCGAGAAGGCACAGGTTTCATCTGTCGGGCCGGCTATCGAGAAAGCGCGCAAGGAAATTTTTCAACGCGAGTATCGCGACTCTCTGCAGCCGTTTCCGAAAGTGCGCCAGCTGGTGGAGCGCATGAAGAAAGCGGGATTCAAGATTGCGATTGCCTCATCTGCGGGCAAGGACGAACTGCAGTACTACAAGAAGCTGGCGCGAGTTGACGACCTGATTGAAGAGGAGACAACGAGCGAGGACGCAGAGAAGAGCAAACCGCATCCTGACATTTTCGGGGCAGCGTTGGAGAGGCTGGGCGTGCAGGCCAGCCACGCATTGTCCCTTGGAGATACGCCATATGATGCCGAGGCTTCCGGCAAGATCGCCATTCGGACGATCGGGTTGACGTGCGGTGGGTGGTCGAAACAGGATCTGCAGGCAGCGGGGTGCATTGAGATCTACGCTGATCCGGCTGAGCTGCTGGCGCACTTTGGAGCCTCGGCTCTAGGGCGACGCTGAGACGTCGCTGCGGACGAAGA
>CAZZVA010000267.1:0-3186 GCA_964657345.1 uncultured Acetobacteraceae bacterium
GTCGATGGCTGGAAACGAAGGCAGCATCTTCGGCCGAGTCGGCGCTGGGCAGCATGGCCGCGCCTGGCGTGGAGGGTGGCGAGCCATTGCTGGGTTGGGGCGGTTTGGGAATGCCCTGCGGCTGCGGGGTTGGTTGCTGCGGTTGCTGGATGGGTGGTGGCGGCGGAGCGCTGGTGACGGGCAGGCGGTGGTGGCATCCCGACGCCAGCAACAGCGCCAACGCGGCGGCACTACTGCCCAGGCGCTGCGGGAATGGGAGCGCTGCAGGCGGATGCATCAGCGGCGATTTCCGGGAGCTGGCTCTTCACTGGCGGCAGTGGCGCTCGCTGCCGACGCGGCATGTCTGCGTTCGAGGTGCTCTGCCAGCCGGCCGAGCTCGCTGGCTGCGTATCGCAACGCAGTAGAGGATTGACGGCGGACCTGGGGAACGACTTCATCATTCAGGTAGTCGATGACTCGCCGAACTTCTTCCTCGATGCGCGGTCCTGCTGAACCCAGGTGTTCGTCAACTTTGCGGCCGAAACTTTCGAAGGGCGAGCGGCCTGCATGAGACGCATGGTTGTCTGGACCCGGACCGGTTGCTGTTTCCTGTTGTGGTTCCATCAGGCTTCACCTCATTCAAGGAGTATTGTCGGCAGCGCCAGCGGCGCCGTCAATGACTGCCAGAGCACCTCATCCAGGTGACAGCTTGTTCATCAAAGGCGGACCCGGTCATCGGCACAAGCGCATCTTCACACTTTGGGAACGACATGGTCGATGTTCCTGCATCTCACGAGACAACCGGCGCGCTGCCGGCAGTACGCTGGAATAGTCAGGAGCTGGATGTTGAAGCGGACGGCACGTTCATGTGCCTTGATGACACTGTTTTGCTTTGCAACGCTGGAAGCGAGTTTGCCGTATAAAGCCCTGGCCGCGACTGTGGCGGAGTTGCCGGATGCACCGGTTCCCCAGCGCGAGCAGGGCACGATCACTGCTCCACGCCTGGGGGACAGGCTGTTAAATGAACTGGATCCAGGCTCCCGTGGTGTCGCGAAAAAGTGGGATGTCACCATCAATAAGGGAGTGACTGTCCAACCATTCAGCCGACGCGACAAGCTGCACTATGCCGCACTGCTGGAGCTTGATCCGACAGCTGTTTTTACCGCAGCATATTCGGCCGGATACGAACAGCTGCGCGACGCCAACCCGCATTACGGGACTGACAGCGCCGCATTCGGTGAACGCTTCGGGGCGGCTGCTTTCCGGCAGGGTGTGAACCGCATCTTCGGCGATGGCGTCTTCCCGGCGCTGACACATGAAGATCCACGCTACTACCGCGTGGCGGATGGCAGCCTGTGGCATCGAGCCTCGGGGTCTGCTGTGCAGACACTGATTCGCCATCGCGATGATGGCACGGTCGGGATCAACTACTCCGGCATTGGCGGACACATGCTCTCTGAGGGTCTGCCGATCACGTTCTATCCCCAGCGTAGTGCAAAGGCTACGGTGGTGCTGGGCAGCTTTGGCACGGCGCTGCTGGCGGATGCCGGTTTGAAGCTCTTCAGGGAATTTTTGCCGGATGTGTTCGAAGCAACGGGACTTGCGACACGGCAGTAAGCAGGGGCGAACCGAGGTGCTCTTGAGCCGGAACCCCACAAAATGCCAACATAGCGGTAGTGATAGGCAGGGTTCTCCTCAACGGTGGAGCATGGCTTTCGTATTCTGCAGGCCCGCCATGGGGCATGCTATGGATCCGGACCGGTCTGATACTTCACCTTCTGCTGTTGCCGCCGGTAGTGCTGTGCCAGCAGCTTCCAGCCAGGCCCGCTGATGGCAGTCCGCCGGACGAGGTGGCGTCTTTGCCGGACGCTCCGCAACCGTCGTTTCCGATCAGCGGACGTGCATTTGCTCTGCCGACTGCGTGGGAATCTCGCCCCGCTGACGACGGTTCCATCGGGCCTGCGCAGATGGAGCGCACTGGTCAGACCGGTCAGACGCAGCCGATCGCTCCTGGTTTTCCTCCGATCAGCGAGCCGGGTAAACCGCGTCCAGTAGGCTCGCGACAGCAGCATCCCGAGGTGCCGTCCGAAGAGCAGCCCTGTATTGAAGGCATGACGCCGGCCACGCCGCCGCAGATCAGTTGTTCTCCGCACTTCAGTCCCTATCAGCGGTTCCTCGATTCCTCCGGACCGCATCCGCTTACGCCCAGGCAGAAGGGACTGCTGGCCTATCGCAACGTGACGGATCCATTCAATTTTCTGACGATCGGCGTGCAGTCGGTGATCTCGGTGGCGTCGGATCCACAGTCACCCTATGGCCCGGGAGTGGGCGGGTTTGGGCGCAACTTCGGTGTGGCGTACACGGAAACCATCGTCAGCAGCTTTTTCGGCACGTTCCTGATTCCCGTCATCGCCCATCAGGACCCGCATTATCACCGGATGCCGAATGCTTCCTACATGCGCAGGGCGCTGCATGCAACCGAGTCGGTGGTGTGGGCGCAGAGTGACGCGGGCACCGGCATGGTGAACTACGCGACCATCGGCAATACGGCGATCGGGGATGCGCTGGGCAACCTGTATGTGCCAGGACGGCAGAGGAGCTGGAGCGCCGGTGTCACTCGCTTTGCGACTGCTCTTGCCAGCGACCCGATCGATAACTTCATTACCGAGTTTGTGCCGGATCTCGCCCGGCATGTAAATGTGCAGATCGTTTTGATCCAGCGCGTAGTGAATGAAGTGGAACGACAAAATGGCGGCAGTTAGCCGGATCAGCTGACTATCGGCACCTCCGTTCGCTACCGGGAGGCGCAGCCTGACCGCAGATTCTCGCAGTTCAGGTGGACTTGTTTCCTGAAGTGCGCTCGCGACGGTAGTCTGGCAGTGTTATCAGCGTGGTGCAGGCGCCTTTTTGAAATAGCCGGCGCACTCCCGCATCCTACGTATTGTCAGTAGGCTAGAGCACTAGAGGCATACCCGGCAGGTGCCGCTTTCAGACACAGCGACCTGATCCTCAAGGAGATTCATAAAGCATGTCGAGAACCATCAAGTACGCAGAACGCGCAGTGACTATCGCAGCCCAGGGCGCGTGGTCCGTTTTTGAGAAGCTGAACAGCATCAGCCCAAACGCGTCCTTTACCCCCAAGTGGTCAGACAAGCCGCTGTTGAAGTCGTACCAGAAAGAGAAGCCGCCGCTTGGCTGGCCTCGTAC
>CAZZVA010000268.1:0-3174 GCA_964657345.1 uncultured Acetobacteraceae bacterium
TTTGATTCAACGTCGACTGGCCGGTCAGGAACGTTGTCGACTGTGGAACGCGCGTTCTCTCCAGTTGGATCTGTCCGGTCAGCACCGGATCCAGCGTCTCGGGCGTCGGCCCCAGTCCACTCGTTTGCAGACCTGTGCTTCCACTCGTGGCGCCGCTGGTGCCGGCCGTGGTGCCGCCAGGGCCACCCCCCGAACTCAACGTGGAACTCGACCCACCAAGCGTTCCGGTCACCAGGCCCGAGTTCACTCCGAGAATACTGAACGCTCCGGATTTCGCGCGCATGATATCGGTGTCCGCAATATCCAAGTTGTACCGGGCGATCGCGATATCGTAATTGTTCTCGAGCGCCAGCAGAATCGCATCGCTCAGAGAAAGATAGATCTTTCCATCCTTCAACAGGTCGCCAAGCCGCGGCGAATTGTAGAAGTTGGGCGAAGCCACCGGAACCGACATGTACGGCTTGAGAATATTCGGAAAGGGTCGATTGGGCTTGCTGTAGTCACGCAACCCCGGATGCTCCCTGCCTAACGAAGTCGCATTGGGCGTCGGCTCCGCAGGTAGACCCGCAGTGACATTACCCGCATTCAGCGGCGTCGTCTGCTGCGCCGTGGCAAAGGAAAGAGATTGACTCAGGAGCAGGCAGGCGATTGCAGCAGTGGACTGTAGCTTCATGCTTGATTATCAAGTCCCATCACAGATTCGGCACCAGCGGAAGCAGCGGCCGTGCGCATATTCAGGTACGAAACAAAGTCTTCCTTCGTTCCATGGTTTTATCCAGGTCGGCAGTTCGGTGTTTCCGAGCGAGTATACCGTAAGCGTCGGAACGTATCCTCATCTCAGCATTGAGCTTGGAGACCCATCACGTAGACTGGCTCCATGCCAAGTGAATCGCCGGCAGTGCCGTTCAGCACAGCCGCGACCTGGAAAGTCATGCTCGCCTACGACGGTACCGATTTCCGCGGCTGGCAGGTGCAGCCGGGCCTGCCCACTATTCAGGGTGAACTCGCCTCAGCCATTCACCGGGTCACCGGCGAGTCTGTCCTGCCCCAGGGTTCGGGCCGCACAGACGCTGGCGTCCACGCTCTTGCGCAGGTAGCCTCCTTCGCACTGCAGGCAGCCATACCGCCAGCTAATTTCCGGCGCGCCCTCAATCACACGCTGCCTGAATCCATTCGAATACTGTCCGCTTACCCGGTCAGCCCGGATTTCCATGCACGCCATAGTGCGCATGGGAAAACCTACGAATACCGCATCATCATTTGTGACCCGTTTGACGAGCAGGTATGTCCGCCATGGCTCTCTCGTTTTGCTTATGTCGTGAACCGGCCACTCGATTTTCCATCCCTGCAGCGTGCAGCAGCCCTGGTCTCCGGCGAATTCGATTTCACCTCCTTCGCCGCCTCCGACCCCGACCGCACAGCCCGCGCCTTGCTCGAGACCGATCCTGACAAGAGCAACGTCCGCATCATTCATCAGTCTTCATGGACAGTCCAACCTGTTACCTCGCCAGGTCCGTTCGAAGCTGCTCTGCCGGCTCTGACGTACCGCGTCAGCGGCAATGGATTCCTCCACCACATGGTCCGTAATCTTGTCGGCACCTTCCTCGAAGTCGGCTGGGGTGAGCGACAACCCGAAGATATGAGCGCCATCCTTGCAGCTCGTGATCGCAGCAGGGCAGGCCGCACGGCTCCAGCCCGGGGCCTCTTCCTCCATCACGTCGATTACTGACCTGTCCGCTCATCCACCTGCCCGTGCGAGTGCTACGCTAAGGCCATCCCGGATGTCTTCCACGGCGCCCAGCACGTTGTTCGCCCGTATCAGCCGCCTCGCAAGCGATCGGCGCATTCACCAGGCCTTTCGCTGGTTCCATCTGAATGACGGCAAACTCATGGACTGGCAGCGCGCCATTGTCTCCATTCCTGCCCCACCCTTCGGTGAAATCGATCGTGCACTCTGGATGGCCGAGCGCCTGCAGCAACTCGAACTCACCGACGTCCAGATTGATGACGAAGGCAACGCAATCGCCGTCTGCCCATTCAACCCCGTCCATCACCGCCAGGGTGAGTATTGGAAACAATCCAGCACCCCACCCAGCGACGATCCTACCTTTTCCATCCGACCGGTCATCCTCGTCTCCGCGCATCTCGACACTGTCTTTCCTCCCGGAACTGTCATCGAATCCACGCTCGTTCATCGCCTGCTCACCGCGCCCGGCGCCTGTGACAATGCGGCGGGTCTCGTCGGGCTGCTCGCATTGGCTGCCGCTTTGAAAGCCTCCGGCATTCAGCCGGCCTGCGACATCGTGTTTGCCGGGAACGTTGGCGAAGAAGGAGAGGGCGACCTGCGTGGCATCCGTTATCTCTACGCAGCTTCGATCTACAGGCACCGCATTGCAGCCCACATCGTCCTCGATGGTGCCGGTGACCAGATCGCTGTCACCGAGGCGCTCGGCAGCAAACGCTTCATGGTCACCATCAATGGTCCAGGCGGCCACTCGTGGAGTGATGCCGACGCACCCAATCCAATCGTAGTCATGGCAGATATCATCACCACTCTGTCGTCACTTCAATTGTCCATGGTCCCGCGAACCATCCTGAATGTCGGCACCATTTACGGTGGCAGTGCTGTCAATGCAGTGCCCGAGCATGCCTCGGCCCGCTTTGACCTGCGCAGTACCGACACCCACGAATTGCAGCGGCTGGAAGCCGAATTGCGGCGCTCCATCGACGACTGCCTGGGCCGCGTCAACAACCGTCCTTATTCCCGCGGATTGCGCCCCGCAGCTTTAACAGCAGTGGTCGATAGCATCGGAGATCGTCCTGCAGGAAAACTTCCTCCGGATGCGCCCATCCTGGAAACGCTACGGGCTGTCGACCGGCACCTCGGACTGCAGACCCAGCTTCGCCTTGCATCCACGGACGCGAACATTCCGCTGTCGCTCGGCATCCCCGCCCTCAGTCTGGGTGCCGGTGGCGACGGCGGCGGCATCCATACCCGCAATGAGTGGTTCGACGCCACCAATCGGGAAATGGCTTTGAAGCGCATTCTGCTCCTGGTCCTCGCACTCTCCGAAGAAGTCTCATCCTGATCCTGCCAGGTGCTACGTCATCGGGAGGTCGACCCTCCCGGCTATACACTCTGAGGATGCATCGCACCGCCTCGCCGCTATCCCT
>CAZZVA010000269.1:0-3099 GCA_964657345.1 uncultured Acetobacteraceae bacterium
CTTCTCGATGATTTCGTGTGCCAGGCGCACCAGCGTGCGTTCAATCTCCGACGCCGACATGAGGCGTAGCTTTTCGCGCAGCTGGGGAGCAGTTTCTGGTTTGGCTGACATAGGGCTCTGCCGGATCATACGGGTTTGGCGTTGCACACGGCAACCTGCTTGAGCGAACTGTCTTCAGGCAAGCCGTCGAACGCGAAATAAACGTACGCCGACATACCCGCCCAGCGCCGCGAATAGCAGCGTCATCACGGTCACGGTCAACATGTTCATGAAGGACCACGCAGCCCGGCCATCCGGGGTGAGCATGAAATGAAAAAATGACCGCATTTGCGCCTGCGTCTCCGGCGTCGTCTGAAACATGGTCATCGACTGGCTGATCACCGAGTCATATTCGCTGTCGATCGTTTCGCCCTTGTGCATCGCAAATCGCTGAACAACACGCAGGATCGATGTCACCGCGATCGACACATAGGAGATGATGAGCCCGGCGAGAATGCCGATCCGGAAGCCGTGTTTCGCCGTCATTGGCGCCATCGGATGCTTCTTCCTGTACAAAAGGATCGCCAGTGATGATCCGCCCATCACCCATATCAGCGAGCCGGCCGCGAGCAGTGGGAGTCCGCAAAGAATACCTGCAGGAACGGCTACCAGGATCGCTGCAGAAATGGCATCGCGCCAGCGTACCTGCCCCGGCCGCGTATGCAGCGCCGACAGATCGCTCACTTCAGGACTTTCCTGCATATCGGCGTCAAAATTCAGTTGCGCCGCGCCACATACAGGACAAAACCCGTCCTCCCGGGAAACGCCGGTGCCGCAGCGATGGCAGGTCTGCTCCATATGCTTCCAAGCTATAGGACGAAACCCTGCGCGGGCAAACCGCTATCGTCTGGCTGGAGAAGAAACTTATTGCCACCGCGGTCCGCAGCCGACCGGAACCCTTGGCTAGTCGGTCTGCTCATCGGAATGGGTATTGGGCAGTTCCAGCGAGATCAGGGCAAACTTCGTTTCGTCCGAGTCCGACTTCTTGAAGCCGACAATGTGCTGACGATGCTGGGACCCGGCCTTCAACTCATGGTCATCGGTGTTGATGTTGACGCCGCTGCCTTTCGCGTTCCAGCTGCTATGTGCGCTGGAATGCTCATCGCAGCCCAGCCCCTCCTTGGTCACCGCCGGTGTGCCTACTGCCTTCTTACCGTCGCACTCCACCACATCGCCATACTTGCCCAGCGCTTTGCGGTAGAACGCCAGCACCTTGTCCGGCGAGTCGGAGGTGGCGAGGCTCACGACCTTGACACGCATCTGCCACGGACCGAAGCCCATGTGCAGGTCAACCTGGCCATCGTTGCCATTGTCCTGGTCCTTGGTCAAAATGTGGGAGCCGGGATACTGCGGCAGTCCAAGGCTCGCCACGTCGACATCCTTGGAACGCACATTCAAGCCCCCGAGGGGCGTCGAAATCTTCACATGATCCGAGTCTCCGTTCTCGCCATGTTTATCCGCCTGGATACTGCAGGCACCCGTAAGTAGCAGCGGTGCAGCGACTGCCAGCGTGGCGCAAAGCCGCCAGGCGATTTGCCTCGAAACCGGCAGCCCGGAAGAATCGCGACTGGAAGTGCAAACGCTTGGACGATGAAACGAAGAGAAAAAAATCTGCTGACGCATGAGACGATACCCCGGCCTGAAATCTACACCTGTTAGTACGAAGACGCGCAACGCCACGTTCCCAAAAAGCTAATGCAAACATGAAAAATTGACTACGAGTATCTTTAAGATTCGCGTAAGCTCGGCTACCGGGCGGCAGCAACAGGAGTTCCGCGATTACATTCGTCCACAGCTAATTTTCCGCGGCCAGCATCTTCTTTCGCGCGCCTGTGTTCATCAGTGGGCAGGCAGCGTGCAGCAACGACGACTCCCAAGAGGCAGAATCATGCAGATTTTAGAGACCAAGGGCTGCAGCTGGAGTTCTCTCCCTGGCCGCAGCAGAACGAATCCGATGCTGGCACTTGCACTCGTCAGCATTATTCTGCCATTCGCCGCAATCATGCAGGCGCAGTATCCGCCACAAGGTAACGGCGATCAGGCGCCTTATCAGCAGCAGGGCGGTGCCAATCCTTCGGGCCGCGTAGGTCGGCTGGCCGCGATCGAAAAGGGCGTGTCCATCGAGCCGAATGGCGTCGCCAGCTGGAGCCAGGCCGAGCCGAACTATCCCATCGCGACCGGGGATCGTGTCTACACTGATCCGGATGCGCGCGCCGAGATCTCCATCGGCTCCATGGCTGCACGCATGTCCGGCGCCACCGACCTCACCATGACCAATCTCAGCGATACCCTAGTCCAGATGGGTCTTGCGCAGGGCAGTGTGCATATCCGTGTCTTCGACATTCCCTACGGAAACCAGGTGGAGATCGATACGCCCAATGGCGCCATCACACTCAGCCAGCCCGGCGACGTCCGCATCGATGTGCCTGCGCAGGATGGGGTCACTGTCGTCAGCGTCGACTCCGGCAATATCGCCGTCTCGGGACCGAACGTGTCCGAAAATATTCAGCAGGGCAATGCCGTCGAACTTACCGGCAGCAACCCCGTCTATCTCACGGCTGTCCAGTTCCCTGAACGCGATCACTTCGACAACTGGAGCAATGATCGCGACCGTCACATCCTTAATGCCCGATCCGCCGCATACGTCAGCCGCGATATGCCCGGCTTTGACGATCTGGACGATTACGGCACATGGCAGCCAAACACCGAGTATGGGCCAGTCTGGTACCCGAACAACGTGGAAGCCGGGTATGTTCCTTATCAGGACGGCCACTGGGTGTGGGTGGATCCCTATGGGTGGACCTGGGTCGATGCCGCTCCCTGGGGCTATGCGCCCTTTCACTACGGTCGCTGGGCCTTCGTTGGAGAGCGCTGGGGCTGGGTACCGGGACCGGTGCGGGTTCGTCCCTACTGGGCGCCTGCGCTCGTCGCCTTTGCTGGCGGAGCCGGCTTTGGCGTCCAGTTCGGCGGGGGCATCGGCTTCGCTGCCTGGTTCCCGCTGGGCGTCGGTGAGCCATATATCCCGTCGTATCACTGTGGGGCGGATTACGTCCGCAACGT
>CAZZVA010000270.1:0-2990 GCA_964657345.1 uncultured Acetobacteraceae bacterium
ACCGACCCGACCTTACCCGACTTCCATTCGCTGCGTGTCTCTCTCTCCCAAATTGTCTTCAGAGGATGACGCCGGTGATGACGCATGTTCCGGCTGCTGCGCTCGCCCAGGATTGCTGGATGAGGGTGTGCTTCCTTATTGGCGGAAGATGACCGACCTGACCCGCCTTTCATCCGCCATGTACCGTGGTACCGGATCGATCAGTAGATAATGACGCCGGAGGATTGGTGGGTGAGGGTCATCCCGGGAGCACTGTAGAACGGCATGCTGAGATCGTAGGTAACAGCGACAGAGACTGTCGCTGTGCCGCCCACCACGTTGCCGCTGCTGCCGTAGGTGACAGTAGTGGCATAGGTATTGGACGGGTAGGAGAACCAGAATGGAGAGATCACGCTGTTAATGGACGCAGTGGTCGCCGGGGAGTAGCTGGTACTGCTGTGTAGGCAGGCGTAGCGCGTGGCGGCCCGGGTGGCGAAGCACAGGTTGCCGTAGCTGCACATCATCGCGGCGAAGGTGATGATGCCGAAGACGAACATCAGGAAGACCGGGAGCAGCAGCGCGGTTTCCACCAGCAGGCTGCCGCGTTCATCGTGATAGATGGTGCTGGTGTGCTGGGTGGATGCCACTTCATTCCCTCCGCGTAGCTGTGGTCTGATCTTCATGTGCCAGCTCAGTTACAGGCGGGACACGAAACACGGACGGTCGCCACGGACGACACCGGGATCGTGGTGCTGTTTGCCAGGAGCAATGGCAGGGTGGCACTGGTCGTGACCTGCGCATACATCGCGGGCAGTCCATAGCTGGAGCAGATGCCACTGCAGGAGACGGCGCCGGTTGCCGGCGGACAGGTGCAATAGGTGGTCGCTGTGGCCTGTATGTTGGGAATGGCGCTGGCAGCAGCCAGCGCGACGTTCTGCATCTGGGTGGTGTTGGTGTGGTTGCCGACCGTCTGCGCATATTCCGCGCCGGCACGCGCCGAGTCGGTAATGACCATACTTTGCTGCAGCAGCAGGCCGTAATTGATGACCCCGAATAACAACAACAACGCGACCGGCAGAATCAATGCCAGTTCGAGCAGCATGCTGCCTTCTTCATCTTGAACAAGTTGCTTGGAAAGGTTCATTGGACCAGGCTCGCGGCAATGTGGAGTGGGTTGCCCCCGGGCAGCGAGGCGTAGTTGTCGGATAAACGGGCAGTGGCTCCGAAGAGATACATATTGGCTGCGACGATGTTGAGGTAGTTGGTAGCTGTCATTCCTGTCTGCCAGTCGTAGATACCTGTTTTCAGGCTGTAAATCACGCCGTCCGCCTGGTATGTGCAGCCGACCATACTGAAATCTTGACTACCGCCGGACCAGTTCCGATCCAAGAACACCACGATGCCGGGGATTCCGCCGTACGAGCTGTCGGTAGGCGCACTGACTTTGAACACAGAGGCGTTCGTCATACTGATGGTGCCAAACGAGGATCCGCCGCCCTTGGTGAAATAGAGAGTGACCCCGGTGCCGGTAAGGGTGGAAGCGGATACGGTCATGCCGCCGGTGATGATGTACAGGCCCGGCTGCAGGGTCACTGTGGCGCTTGAGATGGACAGGCCGCCGCAGTAGGTTCCGGGGCTGAGTGTCGTGGCGGTGGTGATTTTGACGCCGGTCGAGGTGCAGGCTGAGAAGACCGGAGCGGTGACATAGGCCAGCGGATCCGTCAGAACCGGTGTGTTGAAGGTCGTGGTCGGAGACTGGCTACCCTGCATCAAGCTGGCACTGCTGGCGCCGGCGCTGCGCACCTGTCCATTACCGAGCCTGCCGAAACCGTCAATCGCAAACCCGACGCGGGCGTAAACCGGGCAGGGTGCAAGGAAGCTTGCGCTGGCAACATAGAGACCGACATTCAGAGAACTGGTGCCCGGGGTGGAAAAGAAAAGCCCGCATGGGGGCACCAGGGCCACCGCCTGCGCTTTCACGTTCGTGGTGGTGGAACCTGTGACCAGTCCGAGGAACAGGAGCGAAAGCGGCTGGGAGATGGTAACCTGCAACGCCAGATTATCCGTAGCGAATGAACCGCTGGACGCGCCCTGCTGAATGGCAAAGGTAGCCCCGGTGATGTTGTTCTGGGTTTCGCTGGCGACAGCGTCGGCGGCGGCAAGAGCCTGCCAGTTGGATGCGCCGTGCTGATATTCGCTGGCGGCTGTGAGGGCTGCCGCATCGGCTGCCGACTGCAATGCGGCGGTACGGGCTTCCATTCTTCCCACGTCCAGAGCGAGGCCGCAGAAACCGAGTATCCCGGTAAGAATGATGCTGAAGAAGACAAGCATAAGTGGATCAGCGGTTGCGCGGGGTCGCGCGCTCCTTCCTGCGGATTCGAGTCGTCCGAAGATACTGTCTATCGGCAGATCGGTGCGATGGTTCCAGTGGTCAAGGACTTTCGCCTTGTCCCAGACGATTTCTGGATTCTCTACAACCGACGTGTGATTGCTAGCTCACCCAGGTTTCCATGAATCGCTCGGCACCTTCCGCTGTTCTCTGCGGCACCATGAGCGCTTCGCAGCGCATGTAAGAAACAGTGAATGTTGTCTATCATTGCGCGCTGCCACGGTGTGGCGAGAGGCTGCTCTTGCCGCGCCCGGGTACGCATACCCAAAAGTAGGTAGAGCGATTTTGTTCAGTGCTGAAGCACGAATTTGCAGCGCCAATACGAAAGTTTGCTAGAGAAGTGACCGTGGAATTGTCTTTAGGGGCTGCCGATAGAGGGTCCGTCATGGCAGGCAGATTTTACACACCCAGTCCGAAAGCCATGAAAAGTTTTCTCACTGACGAGGACAATTCCGTGGATGTAACGAGCGCTGTGTCACACAAGAATATATCTCAGTCTATCTGGCTCGCCCTGGGCACCGGAAGTGTCGCCCTGGCGTTGATGCTGGTTGCCGCCGGCTGCGGATCTGCGACATCGCCGAGCGCGAGCACGGCCACGGCGACGGCCAGTGGCTCTGCGTCC
>CAZZVA010000271.1:0-2979 GCA_964657345.1 uncultured Acetobacteraceae bacterium
CAGCATGGACGTTGCCGCAGGGTGATGGGTATGAGGCGCACTGGTTGACTGGACGATGGGCGGGAGAGTGGCAACAGCATACCGAGCTTCTCGAAGCAGGCGCACGTGTGATGGAAAGCCGTCGCGGTAGTACGTCTCACCAGGCGAATCCATGGTTTGAAGTTGGACGCAAGAACGAGACAACGGAAGAAAGCGGGCCCGCCTGGTTCGGAGAACTGGGGTGGAGCGGCAGCTGGCGCATCACTTTTGACACCTCGTCGTTCAACCAGACTAGGATCGTCGGTGGCTTCAACCCATTTGACTTTGGCTACAAGCTGGCGTCGAAGGAGTCGCTCACCACACCTATCTTCTATGCGGGATTTACGAGCCACGGACGGGGAGAAGCAGCACGCATTCTGCATCGCTTCCAGCAGCAGGAGATTGTGCCCGGTGGGGACAAAGCGCGTCTGCGGCCAGTGCTCTACAACTCCTGGGAAGCGACAGAGTTCAAGGTAGATGAACCCGGGCAGATAGCACTTGCCGAGAAGGCTGCGAGTCTTGGCGTGGAACGCTTTGTGATCGATGACGGCTGGTTCGGGCAGCGTGTGACGGATACTGCCGGGTTGGGAGACTGGTATGTGAATCCGCAGAAGTTTCCGCATGGTCTGAAGCCGGTGATCGATCGCGTTCATTCGCTTGGGATGGACTTCGGCATCTGGGTAGAACCGGAGATGGTGAACCCGGACAGCGATCTCTATCGCAAGCATCCGGATTGGGCTATTAATTTTCCCGGCCGGCCACGGACCGAGGCTCGCAATCAACTGCTGTTGAATCTGGCGCGCAAGGATGTTGCCGACTACGTTTTCTCGTTTGTAGACAAGCTGGTGACTGACAACGACATTGCGTTTTTGAAATGGGATTACAACCGCAACTGGTCCGAGCCAGGCTGGGATCAGCTGCCGCCCGACGAACAGAAAGAGATTTACGTAAAGTTTGTGAATAATTTGTATGACATCCTGGCGCGGCTCCGGGCTAAGCATCCGAAGCTGGAGATTGAATCCTGCTCAGGCGGGGGCGGACGTGTGGATCTCGGCATCCTCCGCTATACCGATGAGGTCTGGCCTTCCGACAATACCGATGCGCTGGATCGCCTGGTCCTGCAGGATGGATTTACCCGCGCCTACTCACCCAGTGTGATGATGGCCTGGGTCACGGACGTACCGAACTTCATTGATCGTCGGACAGTGCCGCTGAAGTTTCGCTTCCTCGTTGCCATGAACGGATCACTCGGCATTGGCGGCAATCTGAACCACTGGACAGAAGCCGAGATGAAGCAGAGTACAGAGATGGTTACGTATTACAAGTCGGTTCGGCAAACTGTGCAGAGAGGAAAATTTTATCGCCTTATGTCGCCTGTGGGATCGGCTACGTCTGCTACGGAGCACCTCTCGCAGGATGGAAAACAGGCGGTGATCTTTGCATTTCAGCAGGCGCAGCGCTTCGGTTCACCCTTTCCCGCGGTGCGGCTTGAAGGGCTGGAAGCTGAGGCCGAATACCGGCTCAAGCCAATGGACGATAAGCTGCCAGGCGGCCCACAGGTGCTGAGCGGCAGCTATCTAATGCATCGTGGCGTTGATCTCAGGTTGGAAGGGGATTACGACAGCACATCCTTTACGCTTGAGCGAGTCCGGTAACGGCGGCGGGGGAGGTGTGCATTCAAACTCGGACGAAGGTCGATCGCTGAGGGCTCCAGGTAAGCTTGTAACGAAAACTTTTTCGCACATTGGCGACCACGGAGGGCCGGAAGCAGGCGATGCATGTTCCTCCGCGTCGACGAACACTGGGGTAAATCACTCCTAACGAGCCCTCATGCAGCAGCTGCTCGGCAAGATCCTGGGATGCGACGTAGCTGTCGCTTCGAAGGCACTCGGCAAATGGCAACAATTCTGTTTCTGCGGACGAGGCAGATGCGGATGCAGGGCCTTCTGCGCGGTCAGGATCGCTTTCGATCGTGGACTCCTGAGTTAAATTGATCGCTTCATCTGGGTTGTCAAACTGGCTGGCGAGCGATGCCTGAATTTTCAGCGTCCCTTCGTTTGGAAAAAGCCAGTTCTCCAGTGCTGCCCGTCTAAGATCATGAAAGGTCCCGGTAAAGTCGGCCAGGTAGTCGTCGTACTGGACTTCTTCCCGCTCCTGCCAGTCAATCTCCTGATACTCGATCATTTTATGGAAGAGGACTTCAGCCTTGGACGTGGCGATTTCAAATGAGGCATACCATGCGCCCCGTTCAGGATTTGAGAAGCGGGCGCCCAGCGGATTCGGGTGAGTGAACGCAGCATTGATGATGTGAGATTGCGGAACTTTGTAGACAAGCTCTCTCGCCGTTATTTCGAGACTCCTGCCATTCTCGGCGAGAAGGCGACCATTCGTCGCATTGTCGAGTGCGAAGATGTGTTGCAGGTCGTCCGGCGGTGCGTCGGGCTCTGTCAGTCGAGTCAGAACCGAATCGAAGTTACTGCTGTACTTGGCAGGCAGCAGCCGATGCGTATCGAAGCGTCGAAGCGGTGAAAGTGGAGGGAGAAGCATGCGGAACCTTCCCTCTATTATCCCGTGAATCGATGGATGGGGCCGGATGAAGATAGGAATCCGAATCGTACTTCACTGCTTCGTAGATGCTGTGCTCGCCGTCCCAATGATCCGGCGATAGGGCCAGGCCTGACTCGCGATTATGTGTCACTGCCGGGGTCACATGCGCGGCAGCAGTGCCGGTGCCGGGAAGAAGGTTCGGAGTCGACAGCGCATGCCGTGGTCAGAAGCTTGATGCTGCTATGCGTCGCAGAGTGCGCAGACTCCGGCAATCAGAGCTGCCACCAGGGCGATACCGATGGCTGCTCCGACGCTCCCCGTAACAATGGTCGGTTGTGATTTCATGCTTCACCTCGAACGTGCTCACTGTCAACGTAACAAAGTTGCGAATCCAAGAGTCCGGTGATAAAGCGG
>CAZZVA010000272.1:0-2945 GCA_964657345.1 uncultured Acetobacteraceae bacterium
GACCAGCCAGCGATGCTGCGCAGACGAAGCGTGCGCCGGCGGTGTACCTCGACTGCGCCGGGAGGATCCAGTGCCATGTGCCATGCCGCCTGCCACCTGTTAACGCGCCGCCGTCTGCACTGCCGGCACGGCTGCCGGCGGGTTCGGCTGCCGGCCCATGTAGGATTGCAGCTTCTCGCGCAGCGCACGCGCGCTGATTCCTTCAAGAATCGAGATCACGGCTTCGAGCGTCATCTCGCGCAATACCTGGCGTTCCCGCATGCGGATCCGCAGCTTGCCGGCAATCGGTAGAAACAACAGGTTCGCCGAACCCACACCGTACAGCGTAGCCACAAAGGCCACGGCGATTCCCTTCCCGACTTCGCCAATATTGTCCAGCCGCTGCATCACCTGGATCAGACCCAGTACCGCACCGAGGATCCCCAGGGTCGGCGCAAAGCCGCCTGCTGCTTCAAATACGCTGGCCACATTGCCTTCCTGCTCCTCGTGAATGCGCAGATCGATCTCCATGCACTCGCGCAGCTCGCGGATCGCGATGCCGTCGACGGCATACATCAGACTCCGGCGCAGGAAGTCGTCTTCGATGGTGCTCAGTCGTGCGTCCAGGGCAATGATGCCGCGGGTGCGTGCTTCGATCGCATAGCCGACCAGCTTTTCGACATAGTCGTTATAGGAAGGACTGCTTTCGAGAACCAGCGACCGCAGGTTGATCGCGGCTTCCCGCACGGTCTTCAATGGAAACTGGATCAGTACCGCGGCGAGTGTTCCTAATAAGACGATAAGGGCTGCCGTGGGCTGCAGGATCTGCTCGAGACGTCCGCCATCGAGCAGCAGCCCGGCGATGACGGCGATCAGCGCCAGCAACAGGCCGAGAATCGTGGAGCGATCCACCCGGTTTTGCCGCTTCGCTTCAGACAGCGATGTGGGCAGGGGCTTAGGCATGCTCATTGCCCTCGACCGGATCACTACTGCCGGTGGCTGGATACGCTTGTGCCATCACCGACCGGCGATAGGCCAGCACCTTGGCCACCAGCTCGTTCAATGTCTCGCGCACCACGAACTTGTTCCCAGTCGTCAAGGTGATGACGGTATCCGGGTTGGCGTCCGCGTGCTCTATCAGGTCGCTGTTGATGGCGGCCACTGTTCCGTTAATGCCGGTGATAAAAATCATGGTTTTCGATTGCCGCTTGGGCAGCGTAGGCGTATTTGCACGTGGAATACCAATAAGAAGAGTGCGCTGGATGAGAGCTAAATGAGAGCAGCGTCCTCAAAAGCGGAAAATTTCAAAAAAGTTGCACTGGCACTGAACGCCATTGAAAGGAGAGCCGATAGAAGGCCTGCAGCAAGATGCCTCCTCCTCGAAGAGCATGTAACAAGCTCCGCAGTGGCGGGACAGTTCATTGCAATCCAACCTTGAATAAGGAGCTCCACTATGTCGCTTTCGATTTTGAACAACATCCCCGCTCTTCAGGCCGAGAATCAGCTTTCCGCCACCACCTCGGCGATGAATTCCAGCCTGCAGCAGCTTGCCTCCGGTTCGCGCATCAACTCGGGTTCCGATGATGCCGCCGGTCTCGCGATCTCGAACGGTTTGAACGCCAACGTTGCCGCCCTCAACCAGTCTTCACTCAACACCACCAACGCAGTCGGCGCTTTGCAGACAGCTGATGGTGCGATGTCGGAAGTCACCTCGCTCCTGAACCGCGCTGTCACGCTGGCGACGGAAGCTTCGAGCAGCGGTCTCAGCACCAGCCAGTCTGCCGCGATGGACACAGAATTCCAGTCGCTGATGACCGAAGTGAACAACATCAATGGCAACACGGCATTCAACGGCACCAAGGTGTTCGGCGCCACAGTCAGCGCGTTCACCAGTGACGGTACCAACAGCGTCAGCCTCTCGGCCACGGCGAGCAACGTGTCTTCCACGGCCCTCGGTCTGAACACTGCCACTCTCACCACCGCCGCCAATGCACAGGCTGCCTTGACGGCGATCACTTCCGCCATCAACACCATCTCGGCCGACCGCGGTTCACTCGGCGCCACAGTCGAGCAGCTGCAGGCCGCTTCCACGGTTGACACGCAGGAATCCACCAACCTGCAGAGCGCGTCCAGCAATATCACCTCTGCTGACATGAGCAAGGTGGTTGCCAACGACACCAAGTACAGTGTGCTGACGCAGACCGGTATCTCGGCCCTGACACAGTCCAACCAACAGTCACAGGCTGTTCTGAAGCTGCTGCAGTAGTCTTCCCACGTGGAGGGTGAGAGCCAAACAGCTTAAGCCCTCCACACTTTTCTTTCCCAACCTGACGAAATGCTTTACCAGGCTGCGCAGGCCCACACATTCATCCCGGTCCCCTTTGATTTCGAGAAAGCCGCGGCGATCACTGCCTAGTCCCTCCGACTCGGTGACCGCCGCGCTTCTTTATGGACCAACATTTCTGGACAGGAAGGAGAAGAATTCCTGATGAGTACTACTACCTCGACGTCACTCGTAAACTCGGTATTGTCCGCTTTGGGGTCGTCCTCCAGCGGGATCGATGTCACCTCCGCAGTTTCCAGCATCATCAGTACGGACGAAGCAGGCATGCGGGCGCTGCAGACACAGCAGACCACCCTGGCTGCGCAGACCAGCGCGATCAACCAGCTACAGACCGAAGCCTCATCCCTTAGCGATGCACTGAACAATCTCAGCAACCTCGAGGGTCCGCTCACTTCGGTGACGGCGACCTCCTCCAACACTTCTGTTCTGACCGCAACGGTCGCCCCTGGCACTGCCAGCACCAGCTATACCGTCGTGGTGAATTCGCTCGCGACCACGGCGTCGGCCTATTCCAGTTCTGTTGCCAGCAGCTCCGCACAATTGGGTACCGGCAGCTTCGACATCACGGTCGGCGGCAATACCACGACCATCTCCACCGGCGGCAGCAGCGGCCTCAACAACG
>CAZZVA010000273.1:0-2912 GCA_964657345.1 uncultured Acetobacteraceae bacterium
ATCTACATTCTGTTGCATTCCGCCAAGCTGCAATTCGCTCCACAGGTTGAACTGTTCGTTTCACTGGTAGGCGAGACAGGGATCGAACCTGTAACCCCAGACTTAGAAGGTCTGTGCTCTATCCAATTGAGCTACTCGCCCGCACCACTATTGTACCGTCAGCACTCCGCTAGAACGGCCGCGACCTTCTGCAGCGCCGCGGCCCAATTCTTCCGCGCGTGCTGTTCCAGCCCGCCGTACCCGAAAACATACATGGTCATTGCATACACGGCCTGCTCCTCGATCCGGGCAGGTCGAATCACAAAGTCGCACCGGCCTTCGATCTCAGCGGCGCACAGCGATCGGGACCATTGCTCGGCGCGGACACGCAGTGCAGCCGGCGTGCCAACTGGATCCCGATCCACAACGTCGAAATAGGCTCCGAATCCATAGGCCACCGGGCCAAAATCCAGTTCACGCTCTGCTTCTGACAACACCCAGGCATCGCATTTCACACTCGACAGACAAGTCACGGCGTGGATCGCCAGGAGCATTTCGCGGACTTCCGGCCATTCACGAGCCTCCACAATTTGATCGATCCACGCCATTCCCTGCCGCGGTTCCACATACTGCAGCCTGCCGGAAGGATCGGTCCACGGCACCACGATCACCGGATCCTCCGCGCCCGCCTCGATAGAAATATTCGTCTCCATCAGTGGCCGGCGTTTCGCAGAATAAACTGCAACAGCATCTTCTCGGCCCAGTAGCCGTCATCGCGAGACACACCCGCTAACCCGGCACTCGCTTGACCGAGAAACGCACAGTGACCGCCATGTCGCGTCTCCACCAGCGTTACTTGCGGATTGCTCAGCAGGGCCGCACGCGTCGGCGCCAGCATCCGTACGAATGGATCGTCCTGCGCATGCAGAATCAGCGTGGGCACACCGATCTCTGCAGCCAGCCGCGAACTCGACGACCGCGCATAGTAATCGTCCGCCCCTGTAAAGCCCGAATACACAGCAGTGATGCGATCATCAAAGTCGCGCAGCGTCCGCACGCCGCGTGCACTCTCAGCCTTGTAGATCTGCGGAAACAACTCCGCCTTGCGCTGGTACCTCCGCAACAGCCCGCGCAGGAATTTCCATTCGTACACTCGATTCCAGGGCTCATGCAGGGCATCGGCAGAAGCCGCCAGGTCCATCGCCGGCGATACTCCTGCGACGGCCTTCAAGTAGGCTGGTGCACGGCCGTCCAACTCCCCGGCGACCTTCAGCACCAGGTTCCCGCCCATGGAATACCCTACCAGCGCCACCGCACTCAGCCCAAACTCCGCAACAAACGATGCCATGACGATGCGAACATCATCGGACAAACCCGAATGATACAGTGTCGGCGACAAATGCTCGGTACCGCCGCAATTGCGCATATTCATCCGTACAACATTGCATCCCGCGGCCCACGCCCTGGCCGCATTGCCCACCACGTACTGCGAGTCAGACGAGCCTTCCAGGCCATGCAGAAGGATCAGCGTCGGTCGTGAACTTCTATGCTGTAGCGGTTGCCAGTGGCAATGGCACAGCACCTGGCTTGCCGGCAATGCAGCTCTCGCCTGTGTCGCCGGTCGAGCAGCCTCCACTTCCACCAGCCGTGCCTCCGCTGCTGGCAAGGCCGGATGACTGCGTGGCAGAAAATTCCCGGCAAGCGTTTGCAAATGGCCGTTGCGCAAAAAGCGCCGCGGCACAAACCCCTCCAGCCAGGCCAGCCTGTCATCCGTCGAAGCTTCCGTGTCGGCGGTTGGCAACTCAGGATTCACGAAGCCCGCACCTGCCTCAACACCTCGCGCGCACGCAGGGGTCCGTGCGGCTCATCCTCGTGCTTGAAATAAGCAAACACGTCTCCGTGGCGCGCCTTCTCCAGCATTATCGAGGTCAAGGCAGCAAGTTCCTCGGGAGTGTACTCTGCTTTGCGCAACCGATAGCAGCTGAAGTCCGCTGTCGTCACATCCGGACTGTCTAACTCGTCGCTCCCGGCAACACACAGTGCAGCATTGGCATGGCGCAGAACCGCATAGCTCTCTTCCGCGAACCACGACGCGTGCCGAAACTCGAAGGCGAACCGCGGCTTTCCTTGTCCGCCCGCCATCTTTAAAAATGCAGTGAGTCGCGCCACGTCGGCCTTGAAGTTTGGCGGCAGTTGAAACAACACCAGCCCCATGCGGCCTGCCGACGCCACTGGTTCAATCGCCTGGAGAAAATGCTCCAGAAGCCCCTCGCACTCCACCAGTCGCTTGAAATGCGTAATTCCCTGCGGCGCTTTGAAGGAAAATCGAAACTCCGTACCGTCTACAGCGGCAAGCCACTTCGCGATGGTCGCCGGCTTTGGCAACCGGCGAAAGGTATAGTTCACCTCGACCGTATTCAACTGAGAGGAGTAATACGGAAGCATCTTTACCGCAGATGTTTTCGCGGGGTAGAAGCCAGGCTTCCACGTCGGATAGGCCCAGCCCGAACAACCGAGATAGACAGGATGTCGATCGCCGCTTTGCTTTTTGTCTCGACTGGACATGAGGTCGCTGCCGGGGACGCTCACTGAGATGGAAGGCGTTGCATTGGGGCGGCTAGTGGGGATTGAACCCACGACATCCGGATCCACAGACCGGCGTTCTGCCACTGAACTATAGCCGCCACACTCAGGTCAGTTTACCATCCCGTCTCCTCTCCAGCCGAACTCGCCCCGACGACCTTCGAGCTTCGCATCCCAGGCAAAGCCGTGCCCCGAGGCAAATCGCCCCGCTGCCAACGAACTGCTACAATTTTCCGAGTGTCGGGGCGTAGCGCAGCCTGGTAGCGCATCTGCTTTGGGAGCAGAGGGCCGGGGGTTCGAATCCCTCCGCCCCGACCAGTAGAATCCCCGCTGCCAGATGGCAGAAGGCG
>CAZZVA010000274.1:0-2899 GCA_964657345.1 uncultured Acetobacteraceae bacterium
TGCAGCCGAGTCGCAGTCATCTACTGTTTGACCTTGAAAGCCTTCACCACCACGTCATTCGGCTGCCTCCCCGTGGGCAGCAGCGTGAACAGCGAATGATTCTTCGTCCGGATCACCGCCACATCGCCGGACTTCGCATCCACCACCAGCAGCAGGTGACCTTCACTTGAAAACGCCAGTGCATCCGGTCCATCGCCGACATTCACCGACCCCACCAGCTTGCCGTCGTCGATACTGTAAATACTGACCGTCCCCGCTCTGAAATTGGAAGTCCACAGCAGCGTGTTGAGTGCATTGACCACGCCGCGCACCGGTCCCGATCCCACAGCATAGGTGCCGCCCACTTCCGTTGCCGATGTGCCAATCTCCGAGATCGAGTCGCCATCAAAATTCGATACGAAGGCCTCGCCGCCATCCGGCTTCAGTGCCAGATGCACCGGGTGCAGTCCGACATCGAGCAGCGTCAGCAAACGGTCCTTCTTCTCGCTATCCGTAGCACCGGAAGACTTCTGCGCGAGCCCGATCGCCATCACCTGGTGGCTTCCCGAGCACGTCACGAACGCGCGCGCAGAATCTGGCGTAATCACAGCATCCGTCGCGCCTTTGCATCCGTTGATCGTTGCGCGTACCTGCATCGTCCGCGGATCTGCAATCGTCACACTGTCACTGCCGCCATTTGTAACTACAAGGGAGTTGCCATCCGGCGCAATCCTGGCCATGCCTGGCCTGCTGCCGACACCGATCTGGCCGATCGTAAGACGCTGCCCGAGATCCAGCACGGAAACATCGTTGGACCCCGCATTGGCCACGTAACCGCGTTCACCAGCGGCATCGACATCCATAAAATATGGCGTCTTGCGCACCGGGATAGTCGAAACAACCTCACCACGCACAGCATCGATCACAGACACCGTGTTGCTGCCCGTATTCACTGCATACACTTCGTTGCGCACCGGGTTCACCGCAAGACCCGTCGGCGCCAAACCAACCTTCAGGATGCGATCCTGTCGCAGGTTGAGCAGATCCAGCACCGAAACTGTGCCCTCACCGCCATTACTGACATACGCATATTCCCGGTAATTGGTCGAGTAAGCAGGGAAGTCGTGGCGCTTGCAGCCTGCCAGCCAGGCGCAGGCCACGCTCAGACCTCCCAATACCAGAACGCAGTCGCGGAACGGCATCCATCGGCTGGAGGGAGTTCCGCTCAGCGAAGCTCTCTCCACATAGACGACGACCGGTTTCAAGCCTGGCGGCTTGTTTGCGGCCTGCCTGCTTCCGCAGTCACGTGAATGCCTTGCGGAATATCGCGTCGAAGCACCTTGGCAATCTGCCGGCACTCATCCATCATCTGAACAAACTGATCCGGATAGATCGATTGCGCGCCATCGGAAAGTGCCTTGTCCGGCTGATGATGCACTTCCACAATCAATCCATCACAGCCCGTCGCAACTGCAGCCCGCGCCATCGGAACCACCTTGTTCCGCTTGCCGGTTCCGTGACTCGGATCGACCACGATGGGCAGATGGCTCAGTCTCTGAACCGCCGGAACGATGCTCAGATCCAGGGTATTGCGCGTGTGATCGGTGAAAGTACGAACGCCGCGCTCGCACAGTATCACTTCGTAATTGCCTTCGCTCATCACGTATTCTGCAGCCATCAGCAGTTCTTCAAGGGTGGCAGACATGCCACGCTTCAGCAGCACCGGCTTACGCGTCTTGCCGACTTTCTTGAGCAGGGAATAGTTCTGCATGTTGCGCGCGCCGATCTGGATCACGTCCGCATACTTCTCCACCAGCTCGAGGGACTCGTTGTCCATCGCTTCGGTCACAATCCGCAGACCGAAAGCCTCGCGAATCTCGGCCATGATCTTCAGGCCCTCTTCACCCATGCCCTGGAAGGCATAAGGAGAGGTGCGCGGCTTGTAGGCGCCGCCGCGGAAAAACTGTGCACCCGCCTTGGCTACCTGTTCGGCCACAGCAAACGCCTGTTCATGCGACTCGATCGAGCAGGGTCCGGCGATCACCGCCAGGTCGCGCCCGCCGATGGAGGCGTCCGTTCCCGCGAACCGGATCACCGTGTCTTCTTCCTTCACATCCCGGCTGACCAGTTTGTAGGGTTTGGAGACCTTGATGACTTCTGCCACCCCCGACATCTCTTCCAGGTTCCCCTGGTCGATGCTTCCCTGGTTGCCGGTAATACCGATGGCCGTCCGCTGCGCCCCCGGCAGCGCGTGAGCCCGAAACCCAAGTCCCTCAATGTGTTCGCAAACCGCCGCGACTTCTTCCGGCGTCGCCTGCGCCTTCATTACTACCAGCATGGCAATCCCTCATCTCAGACATCTTCAGTGTAAAGCGTCAGAAAGGGGATCATCAATGATCGAGCCGATCAATAGTGATCGCGGCATCATTTCGGGCCCTGGCACCAAAAAAGAAAGCCGCGACGCAAGTCGCGGCCAACTGGGAGGCATGAGAGACGAAGCCTTGGTCTTTATCCAACCCGTGAAGGCTGGGCCATTCAGCTTCGGTGTTGCAGAAAAGCGTTTGAGGAATAGTTCCCTCGACAACCAGAGTCTCTTATAAATCGAATTCCGGCGAAATACCACTTAGGTGCAACCAGGTATCTCGCTTGCTAACGCGCAATCACCGATTTTTTTCACAAACTCAACTCGGACACTTATTCACCGACATCTTCATACGTCGGATACAGCTTCTCCGCCCGCCGCAACTCGAACCACTTGGCGACTAGAAAGCCACCGTAGGACAGTTGGATGACCCAGGTCACAATATAAGCAATTACCAGGTTCCGATGACTCATTGCTGACCCCTTTCCGGCGTCACTTCCAGGCTGGCTTCGAGCGCCCGGCCCGATTTGACCAGGACCCCCTGCTGCGCCGCTAACG
>CAZZVA010000275.1:0-2889 GCA_964657345.1 uncultured Acetobacteraceae bacterium
GTTGGCGAGTTCTTCTTCGTCCGCCTGATTTACCACTTGTCCGGCTGTCTCACCACTGCGCGTATCCATGCGCATGTCGAGTGGTGCGTCGTGCCGAAAACTAAATCCCCGGTTTGCCGTGTCCAGCTGCAGGCTGCTTACACCCACATCGGCAAGCAGGCCGTCGAGCGTGCCCGGCGCAATCTCTTCTGCCGCCGTAGAAAACGCCCTTGCTACCAGCCTTACCTGCGGCATGTTGCTGCCGAGTTCGCCGCGAAGGCTCTCCAGCCGTTCTGTTGCAAGGGCAAGCGCGTCTGGATCACGATCAAAGCCGATCAGCGTGCCCTGCGGCCCGAGCCGCCGGGCGATGGCAGTTGCATGGCCGGCAAGGCCGAGCGTCGCATCCACGTAGGTTCCGCCAGGGCGTACCTCCAGGAGGTTCATGACTTCTTCCAAAAGAACCGGCACATGTTGCGGACCGCTCATTCTCCGCCTCCATGCGCGCCCGCTGGGGGCGACTTGAAATTCCGTTAGAGCTGGTACCGAGCCAACGTGTCGAGGTCACTGGCGTTGATCGGATCGGCCTCAAGAACACCCTCGAACGACTCGCGATGCACCACTTCCATGTACCGCTGCGCGCCCAGCACCATCACCTCGCCGGTCAGCTTTGCCTTCTCACGCAGGACCTGCGGCAGGGTCAGCCGGCCCTGCGCGTCAAGTTCCACCACCTGGCCGTAGAAGTTGGTCACATCGATCAACTTGCGCTTAGCCGGCTCCGAATTTGGAATCTGCGCCATCTTGCTCTCGATCGCCTCCCACTCCTGCATCGGGTAAAGCTGGCCGCGCTTGCCGTCCCAGCTGGTGACGTAAAAGCTGTTGCTCTTGAACTCTTCGTCGAGAAAGCGCTTGAAGTCCGCCGGCAGCTTGAGCCTGCCCTTGTCGTCCACCCGCGCTGTCTGACTGCCTCGAAACATCGTTATCCGTTGCTTATCGTGGTTCGTTGGGGGTTTTGCCGATCGGCTTCTGCCCTAGACTCGAGCAGAGGAACCGGATTGTGACCGATTTGGGTTGTTGCTTCCCACAAACTTCCACAATCTCCCACTGAGACATCATGCGCCGGGATGCAAGGTCGTGCAAATAAAAATTTTCTGGGGAGCGCTGGAACCCTGGAAGCGCTGTGGAAATACCACAACTGTGTACCGGCAGACTGAACCACCGCTACATCTTGTGTTTACTTCCCGGGAACACAGGCTCTGATCCTGCGGACTCTCTTTCGACGAAGCAGCCAGAGCAGGTACGCAACGATGAGGAGATTTACAAACAGGATGCTGAAGTGCCATGCGCTGGGGCGGCGCGTGACCTCATACAGCTCCCAGGGAACGAAGGATACGCTCAGCCACAGGGTGACAAACTCTGCCCACACCCGGCGTCGCAGCAGGCCGTATGCCTCCGTGGTGCAGAGCGCCGCATAGAGGAACGTGCCCATGCTGATGAGGCGCAGCTTGTGGTGGGTGATCAGCGCGACCTTGTCCATGACGAGATCGACTACGTGGCTTTCCGGGTCGAAGTGCAGTTCGCGAAAGATGCGATCGACCGTGCTGGACAGGCTGTGATGAATGAAGTGCAACGAACCCAGGCTCACACCGAGAAAGAAGATCGCCTTTCCCAGCTTGAACAGGCCGATGAAGAACAAGCCGGAGTCGCGCTCAAGCTGAAGGTGGTGTTGCTCTTCGCCGCTTGAATCCTGCGCAGCTTGCTCCTGTTCCGTCGTGGATGAGGTCACCGGCACACCTGTAGTGTTCAGCCGGGTCACCGGCTTGTCAATTGCAGGACGGGTACAAGGAAGCTCGGTTTCGTTTCACAGAGCCAAATGGGGCTGTAAAGAATTGTCCGGTCCTGCAATCCAGCAGCTTTCCTTCATCGTTCCTCCTGTGCAGACAGTCTCACCACCGGCCGGTGCAGGAAACCAACGCAATCCAGATACAGCAGGAATATGGAGATTCACATGAACAGGTTTGCAAAGACGGTATTGGCGTTGTCGCTGCTCGCGGGCAGCATGACCGCGGTGGCACAGAAGGATCCGGACGTGGGCGGCGCGCCCATGTACCCGAACAAGAACATCGTCGAGAACGCAGTCAACTCGCCGATCCACAAGACCCTGGTTGCCGCCGTCAAGGCTGCCGGCCTGGTCGATACGCTGAGCGGCCCCGGGCCGTTCACCGTGTTCGCGCCGACCGATGACGCGTTTGCCAAGCTGCCCGCCGGTACGGTGGATACGCTGGTTCAGCCGGAGAACAAGGCTACGCTGACGAAGATCCTCACCTACCACGTCGTTCCCGGCAAGATCTCCTCCAAGGAGCTCGCCAAGATGATCAAGAAGGGTGGCGGGATGGCCACGCTGACGACCGTCGAAGGCGGCAAGTTGATCGCGAAGATGTCCGGCTCCATGATCACGCTGACGGACGAAAAGGGTGGCGTGTCCACCGTCACGACCGCCGATGTCTTCCAGTCGAACGGTGTGATCCACGTCGTCGACACGGTTTTAATGCCCAGCTAGTTCCCTTCCCCAAAGGCAAAAGGCGCCCATCCTGGGCGCCTTTCTTTTTTAAGGTGTCTTCAACGGCTTCACTGGGACATCAGACCGATGCACTCCCACCCGCAGCTACCCGTAGACCAGCTTCGGTCGTAGTGGAAGTGCAATTCCTGCATGCTGACGACGGGGCGGCCATCCTTGCGAGCCGGGTCGAAGATCCAGCGCTGCACGGTTGCAATGACCATGGCGTCGATCGCCGGCGCCATGCCTTTCCGGGCAAACGCCCGCTGCACGCGACCGGCGTCGTCGATCTGCAGGTCGACGATGACGTCGCCGGTCGAGCCGATCGCCGAGAAGTCCGGCCGCTGATCGGGGAA
>CAZZVA010000276.1:0-2880 GCA_964657345.1 uncultured Acetobacteraceae bacterium
CTACCAGTCGACCAATGGCAATTCCATTTTTCACGCACCGGCGGCCGGCACCAACACCGTCGCCTGCGTTGCTGGCTCTCCGGATTGCGGCGCAGCCGGGTACCTGGTCGAATCGCCGTCAGGACCTCTTGCCTACCGCGCAACGACGATCGGCTATAGCGCTGCAGAGGGACTGGGCAGTGTGAACGTTGCCAACCTGATCTCAGATTGGGCGACGCCTGCCAAGACCACGACCACGACGACCCTCAGCCTGACTGCTGCCGGCACTCCCACTCCTGTCACCAGCTTTGTGCATGGGACGACTCTCCAGACCAACGTGACCGTTGCCGGCGGCACCGGAACACCCACAGGCGATGTGGCGATCATCACCAATTCGCCGCTTGCCTCGAATGCAGGCGTCACCTTCTTCCCGCTCACCAACGGAATCGTGAACGATACGACGCGCTCCTCTGCACTCCCGGGAGGCACCTACCAGGTGTATGCACGGTACGCGGGGGACGGTGCTACTTACCTGCCCAGCATCTCCTCACCGCTGACCGTCACGGTCACTCCGGAAACTTCCAGGGTTGAGCTTCAGAATGCAAGCTTCACTTCCGGATCCAGCGTTCCATACGGCACCAGCATTTCTGTCCAGGCCTTCGTCGGCAGCGCGACCAACGGCGCGTCCCTTGGCGAGCCCACCGGGTCTGTCACTATTACCGACCAAAACAGCACGGGCGCTACGACCTCGACGATTGCACCGGTCAACGCTGCGAACGTCGCCACCTTTACCAGCCTCCTTGCGACCGGGACCCACACGCTGTCATTCGCTTATTCGGGTGATGCCAGCTACCAGCCATCGACCGCTCCGTCCACACTGACCGTCACAGTCACAGCGCAGGCCACGTCCACGTTCCTGACCAGCACGTCTAGCAGCGATCCGAAGACCGGCAGTACGCAACTGGTCGCGATTGTCAGCCCGTCCTCAGGCGCAACCAAGGGCGTCGGTCCTGCCGGAACGGTCACTTTCACCACCTCCGGTAAGACGGTCAAGACGCTGGGCACGGCTACCCTTGTGACTGGCCAGAACAGCGGCGGCTACCTGGCGGGCTTCGCGTACCTCCAACTGGCCGGTTCCAAGATCACCGCGGCAAATTCGACCATCATCGCTACCTTCAATCCGGCGGCGACCAGCTCCTACGCCGGCTCGGTCTCCTCCCCGATTACCCTCTCGACGGCGGCCAGCGGGGGCACTACGGCTTCCACGACCGCCATCGTCACCGCGGACGGACATACCTCCTACTTCGACTACTCCGGATCGGTAGCGTTTAATGTCACCGTCAGCGGGACCGGGTCAACACCAACCGGTACGGTTTCGCTCTTCTCGAACGGGATCGCGCTTGGCTCTGCCACTCTTTCCGGCGGTACTGGAACGGTCACGATCACAAACGATCCGAGCACCGGCTATCTGCCAGCACCGTTGTCCATCGGCAAGAACATCATCACGGCGCAATATTCGGGCGATGCGACCTTCGCCGCTTCCGCCAAGGAAACGACGATCAGCATCCTCGATGAGGGTGATCTGCCGGACTTCGCGCTGCAATCCAACATCAACTACGGCATCCTAAGCCCGACTTCGACCTCGGCAGCCTTTACGCTGCAGCTGACGTCCATCAATAACTTCGCCGCTCAGGGTTATACGCTGACCTTCAAGTCTGCGTTGCCCACAGGCATCACCTGCAGCTTCGCCAATACGACGGCGAAGTTCTCGACAACTGCCAACACGCTAACGAACACTGTGACCTGCGCAGGCGCGGCTGGTTACACAGTTGCATCGGTAGAGCCGGTACAGCAGCCTCTGAATCGTTTCTGGATCGCCTCAGGCAGCGCGGCGTTTGCCTGCGTCTTCCTGCTCGGGATTCCCGCCCGCCGCAAAGGCTGGCAGGCCATGCTGGGCGCCATCATGCTGGCGGTTCTGGTACTAGGTGGTTCTGCTGCCCTTACGGCCTGCGGAGGCAACGCGATGTCTTCGAAGGCTGCGACAGCGGCAGTCGAAAGCACCAGCGATGCCAAGGCTGCCGCAACTAAGACGCTGGCCAAGGGCAACTACCAGGTACTGGTCACCGTATCAAGTCCATTCGCTACTGGACTGAATACGACGACCACGGCCACAACCCAACTCCACACCATCCCGCTGACCATCTCCGTTCAGTAGGGAAGCACGGCGAGTAAAATCAGCGATACGGCAGGGCGGCTGACACAAATCAGCCGCCCTGCTGCATTCCAGGCCTGTGATTTTGCTGCAGATTCGGGCTATGTTACGCTGGTTGCAGACACTTAGTGAGTGGACTTGATTTGAATTAGAGGAGTACGGACTGCCGTGCTGGCACCTGCAAAGAAGATCGACGTAATAACCCGTTTTCGCACTCATGATAATGACACGGGCAGCCCCGAAGTGCAGATCGCTATTTTGAGCGAGCGCATCGGTGAGCTGACCGAGCATTTTAAGTCGCACAAGAAGGACCATGCCTCCCGGCGTGGACTGCTTATGCTCGTGAGCAAGCGCCGCCGCCTGCTGGATTACTTGAAGACGAACTATTCCGATCGTTATCGGGACGTCATCGGTAAGCTTGGCATTCGCAAGTAGGCATTGAGATCCCCATACATACGCGGAAAGATTTGAAATGGTCTGGCCGGAGGGTCGTGGATTCTGCGTGCATCGAGTTTGGGCACGCGGTATCTGCCTCGTGAGTTTGGTTGTTGCTACGAGAATTCGGGAATGGAATTGAGAGCACCCGTCATCATGATGGGTCCGCACTCCGGGCACAACCGCCCGTCTACCTTTTTGGCTGTCCAGTATTTCTTTCCTCGCCGCCAGGGCTGTCATGCCCGCCTGTCTCC
>CAZZVA010000277.1:0-2862 GCA_964657345.1 uncultured Acetobacteraceae bacterium
CATGCAGAACAGACTACGCCGATAGCGAACTTAGTGGAAAGCCTGCGTCTTTTAGGCACAAGTCAGTATCGACAAGTCGGCATGTCGTTAGCTGTGATGTCCAGGAGGCAATGAATTCATTCACACAGCGGCCCGTGCTTCTGCCCCTTGAATATAGCGACAGCAAAGGCGAACCAGCATAATATGGCTGGGCTAAGGGTAAGGAGGATCGAGAAAGCGACGCCAAATCGGAAGGTCTTTATGCTGACCTTACCAGCGTCATCTGCCCTCCCAGTAGCTCTGACTAGCAGTTCAGTAACCCAACCTCCCGTGTAGCAAATGTTCGCGAGGATGGCGTAGAAAACGATGGCGAAGACTCCGAGGAGGGGACCGTCAGGCATTCCGATTGGTTCGCCAACGATCGAACCGGAGATCACCGCGCAGAAAACCAGCAATAAGCAAGTCGTCACACCTGTGCATCCGACGACGACGTTGTGAAACGGGCGGCGTTCCTCCCATCAGCGGATCACGTGTACCGTGCCAGCAGCAGGGTGGAGTCGCCTGAACTCAGGACGTTCGTAGAAGCTGTGAATCCAGTTCCGGACCATGCCCGCATTCTATTCGCCAGGCGATTCCTTGGAAGCTTCTAATGGAGATAGCTGATTACACGGCCTCTCCATATAGATTGGTAACGGGAAGTCGGCTTCTCGTCAGGAATCTTGGCCGACGCAGAGCGGGTTTCTCAGGAGGTTTATCTGACCGATGGAGTCGAATGCTTGGGGTGCGGGCGTGGCCTTTGCGAGGTGATGCCGGCGAGGATCAGATCGATCCCGGCAAGAAAGTCGACCCGGTCATCGTGACTTCGCATGCGTCCGGTTACGCTCCTGGCAAACGGATACTCCAGCTCATCGAGCCGGGACCACGCTGTTGAAACCGCCTCGAGAAAGTGAGCTCGATCAAGGTTTTGCGCTCTGGCGAGATGACGGTTTGCGGCGTTCTGCCTACAGATGCCAAGGATGAAGGCCATGAGAGTGCTCACGGCGGCCCATTGGTGCCCCGCTGGCACCTTGAGCGCGCGAACCTGTTGGCCGATGCGTTCAAGGACGTGCACGACGGGCGACGCGCCTGGAGCGCTGGTGAGTGCCGATCCAATCCACGGATGCGCCTCGTTCACGTCGAATAAGCCAAGCGCGACCGCTCGAATTGTTTTGTCCGGTGTTGTGGTGGCGATGTGGTTCATCGTTCGTACAACCAGCGCCTCGCATGCTGCCGTCAGCAGATCGCTCTTGTTGGCAATATGCCAGTAGATTGCACCCGGCCCGGTGGCAAGGTGCTCGGAGAGTGCGCGGAACGTGAGACCGTCTTCGCCGGAACGATCGAGCAGCGCGATGGCAGCCTCGATAATGCTGTCGCGTGAAAGGCCTTCTTCCCGCCGCTGGATGCTCCGCCGCTGTCTCGCCATACTCTATGTTGACACAAATGGAATGGTGTTCCAAAGTAGATGGAACGCCATTCCATAAGGGATGTTTTGCGCGGAGGTGAGCATGAGTGGGCTAGACGAGAAGACGGTTGCCATCGTCGGTGGCGGGCCCGGCGGGCTCACGTTGGCGCGACTGTTGCAGCAGGGCGGTGCGAAGGTCACGGTGTACGAGCGGGACCGAAGCCGCAGTGCGCGGATCCAGGGCAGCGCGTTGGATCTCCACGAAGACTCCGGGCTGGCTGCGCTTGAAGCGGCCGGGCTGATGGATGCATTCTGGGCCAACCACCGGCCGGACCTGAATCGTCTCCGGCTTACTGATGCCATGGGAACGATTCTCTATGAACATCCCCGCCGGATGTCCGGCGCGGGACAACGTCCCGAGATAGAGCGCGGACCGCTACGGGATATTCTGCTGGACTCGCTTGAGCCGGGCACTGTGCAATGGGATTGCAAGCTGGAAGCTGCGGAGGCGCAGGGTGAGCAGGTCTTGTTGCATTTCGCGGGCGGCAGAACAGCCGTGGCTGACATCGCGATTGGGAGCGACGGTGCGAACTCGCGATTGCGGGAGACGGTCACTCCACTCCGGCCGGAGTATGTCGGGGTGTCGCTTGTAGAAGGCCTGGTTCCCGCTGCACAGCGGACCGTCCCGGAGTTGTGGAAGTTGGTCGGTGGGTCCGCCCTGATCGCCCTGGGAGGCGAAAGGACGATCGGTATGGGAACCAAGCCGGATGGCAGTGTGCTGCTCTATGCGGGATTGAAGACTGACGGCGACGACGCGCGGCAGAGCCTGGAAGCGGCCAGTGGCCCGGAGCAGCGAGTGGCATGGTTTCACGCCAACTTCGAAGGATGGAGCCAGCTCTGGGACACGCTCTTCAGGGAAGCGGTGTCACTGGTTTGGCGTCCGCTCCTCGTTTGCCCCATAGATCAGCACTGGAAGTCGAAGCCAAACGTTACGCTGATTGGTGATGCAGCGCACGTGATGCCGCCGTATGCAGGCGAAGGTGTGAATATGGCGATGCTGGATGCTTTAGTGCTGTCGAAACTTCTGCTCAGCGAAGAGACGCTTTCTGCCGCGATCGCGACCTATGAGGCGGAGATGTTTGCCCGGATGCGGGAGATGACGGCCGACACCATGTCAAACACGGAGATGTTCTACGCGCCGGATGCCGCCGACCGTGTGGTCGCCCTGTTTCGTAGCTTCGGTGGGGCTGAGGCGGTCTCGCCCGCTACGCAGGCCTGATGGGACCCCTAGGCTCAGAAACGTAGGGTGGGCCGCGCCGTACGTACAGCCTGATATATCGGCATGTCGTAAGCAATCATTGATCACGCGAAAAGCATTTCACAGGGCCGATGTCCCCGGCGGTGGCTCAAATCCGTGCTCGATGAGTGCTTTGGCCTGTTCT
>CAZZVA010000278.1:0-2796 GCA_964657345.1 uncultured Acetobacteraceae bacterium
GTGCCCATGAACACACAGTGATAGCCACTGCGTCTGTTTCTTGATTTCTCGATCGCTCGGGGCCGCGGGCTTGTAGGCCTGCGAACGGCTCCATGACTGCTGAGACACCGTGGATACTGCACCAAAAGGTGCAGTATCTCCCCAACTCGGGGGATGCGATGAGCTGAAAGTCTGAGAATTATTGGCCGATAGAAAGCGGCCAGTGGTAATCGTTCACCGAGTAATCGGGAACCGCACTGCCTGCGCCGGAACGCAACACGACTTCCTGCCATTACGGAATCAAAGAGGAGCAACAACAATGACGCTTGGCAAAAAGCTCTATACGGGATGCGGAGCTGCTCTGCTCATCACGATAGTTATGGGATGTGTGTCGATGTACGATCTCGGCGCGATGGGCGACCGGGTGATCAACCTGGGGCAGGTGAAGGCTCGCAACCTGTATTTGGCGGGCGATGTCGACAATCTGACCACAGACATTCTGAGTTCTGCCCGCGGGATGAACCTGCGCGCGCATATGAACGAGCCTGCGGAAGCAGAAAAGCGGTATGAAACGGTCAAGACTGAGGTCGCCCGGGTCCGGAAGGAAGGCGACGAGTTCGTGGCGAAGTCGACGAGTGCCGACCTCCGGACCAGGATGCAAACGGAGGTTCTGGACAAGATGCCGGCGTTGATGGAATCCATTGACGAAGACATGAGCCTGATCCAGAAAGGGAATCTGCAGGCGGCGGATCAGTATTTCCAGGCCAAGACCTTTGGATTGGCCAACGATATCTCCAATGCTGGAGACGAGATTACGCAGGCAGAAGAAAAGTACATCGCTACGTACGCGGATGAGGCTGCGGCCACGGTGGCACCGGCGCGCTATTTGATGATCGTGATGATTCTGATTGCGATCGGGGTCGGCGCTGTGCTGATCTGGGTGGTACGCGGCGTTAACACACTCCTGCAGAACAGCATTCTGGAGCTGAGTGACGGCGCGGACCAGGTGGCTACGGCTGCCGGACAGGTTTCGTCGTCCAGTCAGTCGCTGGCGCAGGGAGCGTCGGAGCAGGCGGCCTCGCTTGAGGAGACCTCGGCGTCGTCCGAAGAGATCAACTCCATGGCGCGGAAGAATACGGATAACTCGCGCGAGACGGCACAGTTGTTGACGCGCTCGCATGAGAAGGTGATCCAGGCCAACAGCTATCTCGAAGAGATGGTGGTGTCGATGGAGCAGATCAATGAGTCCAGCGACAAGATATCGAAGATTATAAAGGTGATCGACGAGATTGCCTTCCAGACCAATATTCTTGCCCTGAACGCAGCGGTCGAGGCGGCGCGGGCAGGAGAAGCCGGTATGGGGTTTGCCGTGGTCGCGGATGAAGTGCGGAGCCTGGCGCAGCGCAGTGCGCAGGCTGCCAAGGATACGGCGATCCTGATCGAGGATTCAATTGCGAAGTCGAGTGAAGGCAAGACCAAGGTCGACCAGGTTGCATTAGCCATTCACGCGGTGACGGAAGATTCGGCACGGGTGAAGGTGATGGTGGACGAGGTGAGCCTGGGCAGCGAAGAGCAGTCGCGCGGGATCGACCAGATCGGCCGGGCTATTTCGCAGATGGAGCAGGTTACCCAAACCAACGCAGCGAGTGCGGAAGAGAGCGCGGCGGCAGCAGAGGAGTTGAGTGCCCAGTCGGAAACGTTGAAGGAGATCCTGAGCAGGCTGCAGGCGATGGTAGGCGGACAGGGTGCGAGCCCGAGCTATGCGCGCCGCCCGGTCCGTCCTGCGCCGGCGGCTTCGCCAGGAACGTTCCGTCCCTCCACCAAGCCGGCGTCGAAGCTGCAGTTTTCGGCAAGCTATCGCAGCACGGCATCGCCCTCCGGTAATTCACTGAAAAAGACCAGCGAAGACTTCCCGATGGAAGAAAGCTTCCAGTCTTTCTAAGAGAGGCAAAACAGCCGGCAGGATGGAAACGTCCTGCCGGCTTGTCGTTGGTTGAGTGAGACAGCTTAGTACGGAATAGGCGCAAAGAATGACGGTTCACACAGTCGGAATTAGTGATTGCCTGGTATCCCGGGATATGGATGCAGTGCTGGTCACCCATGCGCTGGGTTCCTGTATCGCGGTGATCATTTATGATCCCGTGGCCCATGTCGGCGGCCTGCTGCATTACATGCTGCCGGATTCGAAGATGGATGCCGCGAAGGGTCAGCAGCAGCCATGTATGTTTGCCGATACGGGCATCCCGCTCTTGTTTCGCACCGCCTACCAGGCGGGCGCGGTGAAAGAACGGATCAAGGTGACAGCCCTGGGCGGCGCGCATTCCAACCAGGCTGCGGATACTTTCAACATCGGCAAACGGAACGACATGGCCATGCGCAAAATTCTCTGGAAGGCGGGCGTGCTGGTTCACCACGAAGATGTGGGGGGAACCGCTCCGCGCACTGCCCGGCTGGAAATCAATTCCGGACGTGTACTCGTTTCCTGCGGACGCGAACAGCGCTGCATCACGCCGATGGAAGGCGAAAGGAGAGCAGCAAATTATGGCTTATAACGTTCTCATTGTGGACGACTCGCCGGGCATGCGGAAGGTGATCCGGAAGATCCTGAAGATGTCGGGTTTCGAAATCGGCGAATGCCTGGAGGCAGGCGATGGCGTGGAGGCGCTGGCCGTGGTCCGGAAGGATGCGGTCGATGTGATCCTGACCGACATCAATATGCCGAACATGAATGGCGAAGAACTGGTTGTCGCCCTCGCTGCCGATCCGGAGTACGCACACATTCCGGTCATTGTTGTCTCGACGGATCAGAGTGAAGAG
>CAZZVA010000279.1:0-2786 GCA_964657345.1 uncultured Acetobacteraceae bacterium
CTTGCCCGGCTGGGGCGAGGAAAGATGATGGGCGTCGATCACACTCGAGGGCAACAGTGGGTGGGAGCTTCGACTGTCTTTGTTTCAAAGTAGTAACCAACCGGTAGAGTGTGTAAAAAGTACCAATAGTACCCGGCTTTTACCGCCTGCGTCGATTGAGTCATTGCCCTCACCCAAAGAAGCGGTTACTCTTGGGCACATGGTAGGCAGTGCCGAGGAAGCTGTATATGCGGCTCCAGATACACAGACGGGGTCAGTGGAACTCAGAAGCTCGGTACGTTTTCCTTTGCAGATCCCGGTCACCATATTTGCCGGGGAACTGATGCTTGAGGCCACAACGGTCGATATATCGGCGACCGGCATCCTGTTTGTAACGAACCGTGTTTTACCGCTCCAGATGCAAGTGCAATTCATGATGAAGATGCCTGCGAAGGCAATGGGAACGACGGTAGATGTGATAGTGAACTGTGGTGGCCGTGTGGTACGCTGCACCTCTAGCGGGGAGTGCATGCGGATCGCCGCAGTGATCGACGAATATTACTTCAGTCAGTGATCTCAAGTGAACCCTATGATGTCCGCGAAGCCGGAAGTTATGAAGGACGCTGTTACCGACAATGACGCCAATGGTACGGAGCAGGCAGGCGAGAGCAGCCTGATCCGGATCATCCTGGCGGATTCCCAGGCTATTTATCGTGTGGGCATGCGAAAAATTTTCGCATTGGAAGATGACATCCGGGTTGTTGCCCAGGTCGACACACTCAGTAACCTGGATGCCGCGATTCAGCGTTTTCCCACGGACCTCGTGATCCTGGAAGGAAGCCTGATCAACGGCACCTCGGATGCGATTCCGGCGCTTGTGCGCAAGGCGCCGCAAGTGAAAATCATTATCCAGGCCGTGGCCTCCGACGAATCGAACACGGTCGAGCTTTACCGGCGCGGGGTTCGCGGCATCATTCCTCGCTCCATTTCGCCCGACCTGCTGGTCAAATGTGTGCGCAAGATTGCCGAAGGCGAAACGTGGATCGATAACCAGTCTGTGAACTGGGTCATTGAGGCCTATCGTTCCCAGGCGACTGCCCTCACCAGTCCACGGACCCAGCCGCGGCTGTCACCCAAGGAACTGGCGATCATTACGTGCATCACGCAGGGCAAGCGCAACAAGGAAATCGCCTACCAGCTCGGCACGACCGAACAGGTCATCAAAAACTATCTGCGGAAGGTCTACGACAAGCTGGGTGTGTCCGACCGCCTGGAACTGGCGCTGTACTGCCTGCATAACCAGGTACACAAGAATTACGGCGAGGCCGGCGACTCTGCCGCAGCGGCGGAAGCAGCCAGGAACAACAACTCGATGCCGGTTGCCAGCAGCGCCAAGAACTAGAACCTCGCTTTGAGTCAGGCCGGGTGTCAGTCAGGCGACGATCCCGCTCGTCAATGGCTCAGTGCAGCCCGCCATCGGCGTTTTGCAAACCGATCGCGCTTCTTCCAGCAAATCTATCAGTGCATTTAGTTGCGCTGGCTGCATGTGCGCCATGCGATGGCGCGCCTCCTCGTCCATCTTCGGCACCAGGTCTTTCAGCAGCGCCAAACCCTCACAGGTGATCTCGGTCAGTACGACGCGACGGTCTTGGTCACTGCGTCTCCTTCGTACCAGGCCCTGGCGCGCCATGCGGTCCAGCAATCGCGTGATGTCGGGGTCGCCCGCAACCAGCCGGTCGCCCAGTTCCGAGCAGGTCAGACCGGATGGCATGGAGCCGCGCAGAATACGCAGGGCGTTGTACTGGGTCAGCGTGATGCCATGCGGCTTAAGCGCCTGCTGCCATTCGCGCCGCATGTGGTCTGCCGTACGCTCGATATTCAGGAGTGCCTCCTCGGCAAGGCTGGAGAAGGGCTTCTGCTGCTTCAACTCGGCTTTCAGCCTATTGCTCACGCGGCCCTCCTCTTGCACCCAGATGCTTTCTCGAGGTGCCAAGGATGCCGGATGCAAAGCCGGCCCGGCACCACTGTGATGAACACCCGCGGGATCGCGTTCCTACTGCTTCACGATCTCGACATCGAGTTCGACCTTCACATCGTCGCCCAGCATCATGTCGCCGGAGGAGAGGGGCTTGTTCCAAACCAGGCCGAAATCCTGACGGTGGATAGTGGTTGTCGCCGTGAAGCCGCGGTGAATGGACTTGCCATCCATGCCGGTCTGCTCTTTTCCCGGCTTATCCATGGTCAGATCGACACTCTTGGTCACGCCATGCAAGGTCAGGTCCCCGACCAGGTGATAATCGTCTCCAGAAGCCGTGATCTTCTTCCCGGCGAAGGTCATGCTGGGAAACTTTGCAGTGTCGAAGAAGTCGGGGCTTTTCAGATGGGTATCGCGCATGGCGACGCCAGTGTCCACCGTGGTGACATCCACGTTGGCGTTGACGGTGGACTTGGTGAAGTCTTTCTCGTCCAGCATCACTGTTCCGGTGACATTGCCGAAATGGCCATGCACATTGGAGAAGCCCATGTGCTTGATCGAAAAGTTTGCCGCTGAGTGAGCTGAGTCGATCTTCCAGCTGCTCGTCTGGGCCTGCGACACCAGCGCGCCAGAAAGAGCAATCACCGCAATTACGGAAATCCTGTTTAGCATTTTTGTTTCCCCTGGAGTGCGATGGAGAGCTCTGCCTTCACACACAGGAGGAGTATGCACGACAATAGTTGTTGTAACAAGTTGTTTGTCGCACATATAACAGTGCGGCATATCGCGTGCCCAGGGTGATTTGGCAAGCCCCAACGATGATGAGGTTCAG
>CAZZVA010000280.1:0-2761 GCA_964657345.1 uncultured Acetobacteraceae bacterium
TGAAGCCGGGCATCACTCCAGGTGCCGCGCAAAACCAGTTGGATGTGCTGCAGGAGCAAATTGTAAAGCAGATCCCACCCAACCAAATGGATGGCCCGGTGAAGGGTGCCCTCGCCTCCTACGTGCAGCCTCTGAAGGAAGTGATTGTAGGCCGCACCGCGCCGCGGCTCTGGCTGTTGCTGGCAGCAATGATCAGCGTGCTTCTGATTGCATGCGTCAACCTCGCGAACGCACAGCTTGCCCGCTACGTCGCGCGCGACCGCGAAGCTGCTCTGCGCTCAGCCCTGGGTGCTTCGTCTGCACAGCTTCTGCAGAGCGCTCTCGCCGAGGTCGCCATTCTCTCCACAGCAGGCGGCGTGCTCGGCATCTCGCTCGCCATCTTCGCCGTTCATCGGTTCGCTGACTTTGCGCAGATGGCGATCCCACGATCCGGCGCAGTCGAAATCAATATCGGCGTCCTGGCCGTGTCGGTCCTGCTCACCGTCGGCGCCTCGTTCATCTTCGGCGTCCTGCCCGCCCTGCGACTCCTGCGCGCACAGCCACAGCAAGCCCTTCAGGGCAGTGTCCGATCCTCCGGTTCACGCAGCAGCAACCGGTTACGCCGCACGCTCGTTGGACTGCAGGTGTTCGCCTGCACCACCCTCCTGCTCGTTTCCGGCCTCTTCGCCCGCAGTCTGATTCATCTCTCCACCTCCGATAAAGGCTTCTCCACTGGCAACGTAGTCGCTGCCGATGTCGCCCTGCAAGGCAGCACATTTACTGATCCAGCCCGCGCCAGCTTCGACGACGGGGTGCTGGCCAGACTGCGCCAGCTTCCAGGAGTTCAGTCGGCCTCGCTGGTCAGCTATATGCTCCTCGAAGGTGAAAGCTGGATTGATGGCGTCGACCCGGTCGGCCAGCCTTCAGACCATGTTGTCCTTGCCAACTATCGATGGATCTCACCAGGCTACTTCGCAACCCTGCAACAGAAGCTTTTTGAAGGCCGTGACCTGGATGATCGCGACCGCACCGCCAAGTCAGCCATCATCTCGCAGGCGACAGCCCAGGTGGTCTGGCCGGGCCGCGATGCGCTCGGACGACAGTTCAAGCGCAACGGCCAGACCTTCACTGTCGTTGGCGTTGTCGCCGATGCGCGCAGCAATTCACTCCGCCTCGCCCCCGCGGACATGGTCTACCTTCCCTATTGGGACAGCCCACCCTATAGTCCCCATTTCCTCGTACGCGGCATGCAGGATCCGGCCCGGTTGACCGCCGCTGTCCGCAACGCCATCTGGACCTACAACCCCGACGTCACCATCGCCCGCGTACATACGCTGGATGACCAGCTGCGAGACTCTCTCGCACCTGAACACCTGCAGACCACCATCTTCATCGCCTTCGGCGCAGCCGCCCTGCTCCTCGCGCTCCTCGGCATCTACGGCACGCTCAGCTATGCCGTCGAGGCACGTACACGCGAGGTCGGCATCCGCATGGCCCTCGGCGCCACCCGGCAGAGCGTGTATGCCCTCATGATGGGGATGATCGTTCTACCGGTCTCTGCCGGCCTGGCACTCGGATGGGTCGCGAGCCTGGCCATCGGCCGCAGCCTGTCGGCGCTGCTCTATGGCACCACTCCCGCCAATCTCATCGTCGCAATCCCGGTGCTGCTGATGTTCGCCGCGGCAGCTCTTGTCGCAACGTTCGTTCCGTGCCGTCGCGCCGCTTCCATTGAACCAGTGGAGGCGTTGCGATCCGAATAACCCACCCGGCACCACCAGCTAACCACCCTCAAGCGGACCGGGCCTTCGCTATCTGCTCTTCCGCTAATTGCCCAGGTGCTTCGTAAAAAACTCCGCCATGATCCGGTCCGCTTCCTTTGACTCCGGCAGCTTCGGCTCGTTCCAGAAGGCATGCGGCAGCGCTTCAAACACCACCAGCTTCTCATCTACGCCCGCGTGGAGGAATGCCCGGTCCAGGGTCGTCGTCCCGCTCAGCAGCAGGTCGCGCGTGCTGGTGATAAAGATCGTCGGCGGCAGTCCATGCAGATCGGCAAACACTGGCGACAGCACCGGGTCCTTCGGATCGGTCGATCCCACATAAGGACTCGGCTCCGGAATTGTCGACCCCACCTCAAAATGCCCGGAAAAACCATTCAATGCATAGATGTTGTACGAGTCGCCCGTCCGGCTGAAATCCCCCATCCCGGAAAACACGCCCAGCGCCGACGGCTCCGGCAGCCCCAGTTGCTTCACCTTCACCGCAAACTCTGCCGTCAGAATCGCACCGGCCGAGGTGCCATACACTGCAATGTGCTCCGGCTTGTACGTCTTCAAAAGCTCTTTGTAGACTGCCACCGCGTCATCCAGTCCGGCTGGAAACGGATGCTCCGGCGCCAGCCGGTACAGCACCGCCACCACCTTCGTCTGCGTCAGGTTGGCAATCGGAATCGATTCCGTCAGTGAACCCGAGTCCGAATTGAAGCCGCCGCCATGCAGGTTCATCAGGACATGAGCCTGGTTGGCAGCAGGCGTCTGCATCGGTGTAACCACCCGCACCGGCACACCCGCCATTGTCTCTTCCTTGACCGTCGCAGGATACAACTGGCGCGAAACTTCTCCCGCCCCGTTCTGCCACTTATCCGTACCTGCTCTCCTTTCAGCCAGTGTTGTGTGCTTATCCTCATCGGTCGCCGGTCGTGCAAGAAACTTCTGTGCCTCCGGGCTGATGGTCGTCGGCACCGGCACCACCCGGGTCACATGCGCCGTCCCCTGGGCGTCAATAA
>CAZZVA010000281.1:0-2752 GCA_964657345.1 uncultured Acetobacteraceae bacterium
AGGGAAAGCTGGTCTCCGACGGCCTCGTTAACGACATCGTCGCGGCCCGCCTGGCTGAACCCGATACCCACCGCGGCTACATCCTGGATGGCTTCCCGCGCACGCTGGTTCAGGCGGAGTGGCTGGATACCCACCTCGAAGCCACGAACAACAGCAGCGAGCAACTTGGCGTGGTTGCGATCAGTATTCGCGTTGAGTATAATCAGTTGTTGCGTCGCATCACCGGACGCAGAAGTTGCCCTACCTGCGGTCGCATTTACAACATCTACCTCCAGCCCCCGCTTCATGACACCGTGTGCGATGTGGATGGAACCCCGCTGGTACAGCGTGCGGATGATGTGGAAAGCGTCTTCGAGCAGCGAATCAAGACCTACGAAGCGGAGACGGCTCCAGTCGTCGAACACTACCGCGCTCTTGGCAGATTCGATGAGGTGGACGGCGAATCGCCGGTAAGCGAGGTCACCGCTGGCATCAAGGCAGCAGTTCTGCACCTGCGGCAGCACGAATAGCACTGAGTAGAGAGAGAGAAGGGAAGCACCACGGCATGGCGATCGTCCTTAAGACAGCGCGTGAAATCGAGAAGATGCGGCACAGCGGCAAAGTTGTGCGCGCGGTTCTCGATCACGTGCGTGCCCACGTCAAGGTAGGCGCCACCACCTGGGATCTCGAAACCGCCGCCGTCGCCAAAATGGAAGAACTCGGCGCTAAGCCGGCCTTCAAGGGCTATCGCGGCTCCGGGGGCAGCAAGTTTCCCTGCGTTCTCTGCACCTCGGTCAATCATGAGGTCGTGCACGGCATTCCTTCGGCCAAGCGGATCCTGCGCGAAGGCGATATCGTTTCCGTCGATTGCGGCGTAATCATTGATGGCTACTACGGGGACTCGGCTACCACGGTCGCTGTCGGCGCCATCGGCAAAAAGGCACAGCGTCTGCTCGACGTCACGGAAGAGTCGCTGGCCCGGGGAATCGCCGCCATCAAGCCTGGCGCGACCCTCGGCGACGTCGGCGCAGCCGTGCAGGAAGTCGTCGAAGCCGATGGTTTTTCAGTAGTCCGCGAATTTGTAGGCCACGGCATTGGCACCCGCATGCACGAAGACCCGCAGGTCCCGAATTATGGCCAGCGCGGGCGTGGGATGAAGCTGAAGCCAGGCATGGTCATCTGCATTGAGCCGATGGTCAATGCCGGTGCAGCCGAAGTGAAAGTGCTGGAAGACGGCTGGACTGCTATTACTGAAGACGGAAGCCTCAGCGCCCACTTCGAACATACTGTTGCCGTCACTGAAGACGGGGCAACGGTCTTGACACTGTAAAATAAAAGCATTGTGTAGTTTGGTCAGCCCAGGGGCAGACGGGAACAGGATAACGATTGTCGAAGGAAGACGCGATTGAGGTAATGGCAACGGTGGTCGAAACGTTGCCGAATGCGATGTTCAAAGTAGAGCTTGAGAACAAGCACCAGGTGTTGGCGCATGTTTCAGGACGTATGCGGAAGAACTTTATCCGTATTCTTCCCGGCGACCGGGTAGCCGTGGAATTAAGCCCGTACGACCTGACTCGCGGTCGGATCGTGTATCGCTACAAATAAGAAAATCCGGCAGCAGCAAAGCCGGCGCAACACGCAGGAAAGCTGGAGAAGGCAATGAAAGTTCGTGCATCCGTAAAGCCGATTTGTGACAAGTGCAAGGTCATTCACCGCAATGGTGTTGTCCGCGTCATCTGCGAAATCGCAAAGCATAAGCAGCGCCAGGGTTAAGTAGCTGTCGCTGTTTCACATATGATCTGCTGGGCTAGTTAGCCGAAGTCGAGGCTTGCGTTGAACCTGTCAGACATTTACAAGGCCCCGCAGCGGTACAGCAGGGCATAACCGCAGGCTCCGGTGAAGCTGGTAGCCTGTAACCAAGAAGGACACAAGCATGGCACGTATTGCTGGCGTCGATCTGCCCCGCAACAAGCAGGCACGCATCGCGCTCACATACATCTTCGGCATCGGCAATCCACGCGCAGCCCGCATTCTCAAGGCTGCCGACGTGGATCCGTTCAAGAAGATCCAGGAACTGGGCGAAGACGAGATCAACCGCATCCGTCAGGTCATCGAAGGCGAGGGCGGAGTCGAAGGCGATCTCCGCAAAGACGTTTCGATGAACATCAAGCGCCTCATCGACATTCAGTCCTACCGCGGTCTCCGTCACCGCCGCAACCTGCCGACGCGCGGACAGCGCTCGCACACCAATGCTCGTACCCGTAAAGGTCCGCGCAAGGGCACAGTGACCGGCAAGAAGAAAGTGACCAAGTAAATGGCGAAGGAACAAAAAGGCGCCGGCAAGGCCGGGAAGAACAAGAAGTTTAAAAAGCGGGAACGCAAGAATGTGCCATTCGGTCTCGTGCACATCCAGGCGTCCTTCAACAACACCATCGTGACCATCACGGACAACCAGGGCAACACCTTGTCGTGGAAGAGCTCCGGTTCGCTCGGCTTTCGCGGTTCGCGTAAGGGCACACCGTTCGCAGCGCAGCAGGCTGCCGTCAATGCTGCCAACCAGGCTCGCGATCACGGCCTCCGCTCGGTGGACGTCCGCGTCAGTGGTCCCGGCTCCGGTCGTGAATCCGCAGTCCGCGCACTGGCAGCAGCCGGCATTGAAGTTCGCTCCATCCGCGACGTCACGCCGATTCCGCACAACGGCTGCCGCCCGCCAAAGCGTCGTCGCGTCTGATTTCTGCCGGCACGCCTTGAGCCTGCCGGCCACATATTTACC
>CAZZVA010000282.1:0-1276 GCA_964657345.1 uncultured Acetobacteraceae bacterium
CACAGGAACGCTTTCGACGCCGTGCTCTAATCGCAATATGTCTCGACCGACGACTCCACGTCTCACGCCGGCCCTGCTCACTGCCCTTGGATTCGTCCTGCTGCCCGCTGCTTTTTTCTATACCGTGGTTTTCAGGATGATCGTCAATCTTCCCTTTGCAGATGACTATGACATCCTGCTGTTCACACTGCATCAGCGCACGCTGCCCTCACTCTCCGCCCGCGCCCTGTATGCGCTCACCGCCCAGCACAATGAGTACAAGCTGATGCTGGCGAACACCATCTTCACCCTTCAATACGAATGGCTGGGACACGTCAATTTCGCAGCACTCTGCTTCGTCGGTGACCTGTCGGTACTGCTGCTTGGTGCAGTGCTCTGGAAGATGTTCCTTCCGGATCTTCAAGATATCGGTCTTCGCCTGGCCCTGTTCCTGCCCGCCAGCTGGCTCCTCTTCCAACTCTCTTATGCTGAAACACTCAACTGGGCCGAACCCACCATCCAGAACCTCTACATCCTCACCTTCTCCGTGGGCAGCTTCATGCTGCTGGTGCGCAGCTCCCGCCGCTCCATGGCCGCATCCGTGGTCTTCCTCATCCTCGCCATCATGGCCTCGGCGAATGGCTTCATCACGGCTTTCGTAGGAAGCGCCCTGCTGCTGCATACCAGGCGCTGGCGCCACCTCGCGGCGTGGCTGTTTACTTCAGCCGGCATGATGCTGCTCTACGCATACCGCTACAACAGCATGTCCTCCCAGAGCAATCAAGGCCACAGTGTCTTCGCCACACTTCTGCATATCCATCTTCGCTACGTCCTTTCCTTTCTTGGATCTCTGGGGTATTTCGTCCAGGGCGTAAGCCATATCTCCGCCATCACCGGCAGCCTGGTGCTGGGCACTCTGCTGGTCCTCTTCTTCCTGTATGAATCGCGGCAGGGTCGCCTCACTACCAACCCCGCTGTGTTTGCCACCATTGTCTTCATCCTGCTTACCGGGGTAGGCGTCGCAGGCCTACGGTCCGATCTGGGAGCGTGGCAGAGCCTTGCCCAGCGGTATCGCGTCTATTGCAGTCTGCTGCTGGTGATGGCCTGGTTCATCCTCGCTGAAAAGTATCTGCAGCGCAGCCGCAAAGTCCTTATCCGCAATCCCGCCTATCTTGCAGCCTGTGCCTTCGCCATCCTGTTTTCTCTAGCACTGGATCGGTCCGGCATCCACTACCTTCAGGCGCGCAGGGCCATGCTCATCGAGGGCATGTCACTCTACCAGCATCGCAATGAAAGC
>CAZZVA010000282.1:1286-2739 GCA_964657345.1 uncultured Acetobacteraceae bacterium
CTTCATACTTCGGTCTCCGGAAGAAAATGTGGAAGCTCGCCGGCTGCTGCAACTGTCCGCGGAAGCCGGCATCTACCAGCCTCCGCACGACTAGCAGATTCACACAGCAACCCGCGCAGCCATCTCTTTTCCGAAGCGCACGCTCTCGGAGATACCGCGATCCTCCGGATAGTAGAAGCATGTATCCGCAATCTGTAGACCGTCAATCGGCGTCTGCACCGGCGGCAGCATCGCCGCAAAACCAGGCTCGCAGATCGGCTGTGCATAGCGCAGCCGCGCCATGTGCGCCGCCAGGATGTCCTCCCGCTGCAATGCAGGATTGATCCGCTGCAGGTAGCGGAACGCCTCGTCCAGTAGTGCCTCTTCCGAGCCCGTAAACTTCGGATGATCTGTCGGCATGTAGTACGGCACATAGATCACGCTGGCATCGCCAACCGGGCGCAGGTTCGAGAATTCGATGATCCCCGGTATCTCCATATCCGGCTCACTCACATTCACCCAGAAGTGCGGCGACACCGCCTGCTTCAGCTTGAACACCAGGCAACACACCCCGGTATTCAAAATCGCGTTGTACTTCGCCTTCCAGTCCTGCGGCAGATCCGGCACCAGCTTTGCTATGAGCGGCGTCGGCACCGTGCAGATCACCGCGTCCGCTGCGTGGAATCCATCCACTGCCTGCACCCCCGCCACCCGGCCTTCCCCGGCTACGACCCGCAACGCTCCGCAGCTCATCCGCACCGTACCGCCTGCACCCTCAATCGCCCTTACCAGTGCATCGACCAGCGTCTGGCTGCCGCCCTCGATATACCCCAGCTCCTCCTGCATCATCGAAGCCCGCGATCTGCCGATACGCCGGATGCGCGTCCAGATCCACGCCGCCGAAACACTGTCAGCATGATCGTAAAACTTCAAATGAAACAGCGGTCGCCACAGCCGGTCATACACCTCGCGTCCACACCACCGCGTTATCCAGGAACGCGCCGACTCTGTCTCAATCGCGTCCCAGCGGTTCCGTCTCACCGATACAAAGGCAAACAACGCATACCGCAGCCGCGACCACAGGCTGATCTCGGAAAAACTCAGCAGGGCCTTCGGATTGCCCCAGCTCCGCAATCGTCCACCCGTAAATAAGCCCATCGATGTCTTGCGCCAGCGCAGCATCGGCAGGATGCCGAGCTCATCCATCAACGCAAAAGTGTCGCGATCCGTCTTGCAGACAAAATGGTAGAAGCGCTCGATCGACAGGCCGTCCAGATCGAAATGCGCCGCCATGCCGCCAGCTTCGGGAGCGGATTCCAGCACCTCTACCTGGTGGCCGGCCTGCAGCGCGTGGTAAGCAGCCGCCAGCCCCATCGCTCCCGATCCGATGACGACTACCTTGGAAATAACCGCTCCTCTTTCACCCGGCGCACTAAAAGTCCAGCGCAATCTGGGAGTAAACCGGATCCCGAAA
>CAZZVA010000283.1:0-2725 GCA_964657345.1 uncultured Acetobacteraceae bacterium
TGGACCGCGTGGGTCCGATGACGAGAACCGTCGAGGATGCTGCTGTTCTGCTGCAGGTAATGGCTGGTCATGATCCGCTGGATTCAACATCGTCGGAAGAACTGGTTCCGGATTATGTTTCCGAATTGCCGCGGCCGGTGAAGGGTCTGCGAATTGGTGTGCCGGCAGAATACTTTGGCGAGGGCCTGGATGAAGCAGTCCGAGCTGCCGTTGAAGCGTCTATCGATACGCTGCGGCAGCAGGGCTGCATCGTGGAAGCGATTTCGCTTCCCCACACACGCTTCGCGGTGCCTGCGTATTACCTGTTAGCGACCGCCGAAGCAAGTTCCAACCTCGCGCGTTTTGATGGTGTGCGGTACGGCTATCGATCGCCGGATGCTGCGACGTTGTCCTCGATGTATAGGAATTCGCGCGATGAAGGATTTGGTGCCGAGGTAAAGCGGCGCATTCTGCTCGGGACCTATGCGCTGAGCTCGGGCTATTACGATGCGTTCTATCGAAAGGCGCAACAGGTGCGAACCCTGTTGACACAGGATTTTCTGCGCGCGTTCGAAAATGTCGACGTGATTGTGACTCCGACGGCGCCGACGCCAGCGTTCAAGCTGGGCGAGAAGACGGACGATCCGGTGGCGATGTACCTGGCTGACATTTATACAGTGACGGCAAGCCTTGCGGGGATTTGTGGAATATCTGTGCCTGCTGAAGTTACAGAAGGCAGTTTACCAATCGGTGTACAGATATTGGGTACACATTTCGCAGAGAGCACTGTCATGCGGGTTGGGCGGACGTTGGAAGTTGCAAGGCACAGCTAGAAATGGCCGCGGCAGGACTGTTCAGCGATTCTAAAGCTGAGCGTATTCCTTGCGGGCTTCGGCTACGACGGGAAGGCCCGCATCGGCATTCTTCCATTCCTCGAAGAAGATGTCATAAGCTTTTTTCGCATTGGCTTTGTCGCCGAGCAGGGCGTAGGCGCGGCCCATGCCAAGATGTGACAGGGCATACGGTGCACCCGCATAGTAGGACTGGCCCTTGGTGAAGGTGGCCTTCTGGAATGAGCTGATGGCGTTATGCGGATCCTTCAACACCAGGTAAGCCAGGCCGCGCATGTAGGGCGCAAGACAGATATCGTCATGCGATCGGACACGTTCAAGAAAGGTCAGGGCGCGCTGCGGGTCTCCGGCTTTGAATGCAAGCCAGGCACGTGACTGCGGAACGTAAACTTCCTGGATGAGCGTGTCTTCCGGATATTTCTTTTCGATGTCGGAGAGCATTTTGTTGGCTGCCTTAACCCGGTTACACAAGGCAAGTGTGCCGGCGGCGAAACCTTCCGTGACTTTGCCACTATCCAGTGACAAGGCTTGCTTCACTAAGCGGTCGGGATCGAGACACTGATCTACCATCCAGCCTGCATTGGCAGCGTTCAGAAGCACGCTTGCCTGTGCGTCCTTCGCTTTGGCGCTCGCGGCCTGGTCCGCGGAACGAAGCAGCGTGGTCTGGGCGAGCTTGAACTGACCGAGTTGTGGCAGTGCGCCTCCCCAACTGCCGGTAATGGAAAACTCATCCGGGCGACCTGCTGTCTCGGCCAGGATACGGTGGACGTTCGTCCAGTCGGCACGGCTGGCATAGTATTGCGATTCGATGAGAAGGAGCGATGTGCCATTCAGTCCCAGGCGTTTGCCGGTCGCAATATACCCTTCCACGGCATCATTGTTGCCCAGGCCGGTTGAAGCAGCGACCCCGTTTTCCAGCGCGATGGCGTCATCCGGCTGCAATTCGAGCGCCTTCCGATTCGCGGCATAGCTTTGACCGACCTGGCCATTCTGCAGATAGAAGACCCCGAGGTTGATGTAGTTGTCGATCTGTATCGGATATTCCTGAATGGCCACCTGCAGAGTCTCGATACTCTTGTTCAGGTCTCCGACGACAGTGGAATAGTAGTGGCCGTCAATGTAGAGCTTTTCGCGTTCGCTGACGTTCTTGCTCAACTGGTGGGCACGTGTGAAAAACTCAGCTGCCTTGCTGACCTGGCCGCTGTTGAGATACAGCACGCCGAGGCGCGCCCAAGCCATGGCAAGGTTAGGATCGAGATCCAGCGAGCGCCTGTAGTGGTCCATGGCTTCCGGAATGTCGTTTCCCTTTTGATGGGCGGCGTCGCCGAGAGCGTAGGCACGGAAGGCTTCGAGCGAGGGCGTAGTCGCCTGGCCGAAGGGCGCGTTCAGTTTTTGAATGCTGGCCAGGCTCTCACCAAGCTTTGCCCGCATGCCGGTCGTTGTGAGGTTCAGAGCGTCGAGCACATGCTCTTTGTCGACAGCAGTGGCTTCTTCGCTGGCGATGTCATCGCCGGTGGCAGTGTTCTGCGCATTCAGTGTCAGCAGAAACGCTTTGCCGATGGGGGCGATGGAGCCGGTAAGGATAGCCTTGACGCCTTCCCGCTCGCCGATCTCGCGGGCGATCTGGGGGTTGACGGGATCATCCTGTTTGCGGCCAAGGTATTGCATGCTCTGGCGGAGGTGCTGCTGACTGATGATGTCGAGTACCGGCGACTGGCCCAACTGCACCCGGAGGGCCTGGTTGAGGGTCGTATCGAAGACGGGGTCGCCTGTTTTATTGACGAAGTCAGCGACGATGATGGCGTCTTTCAATCTGCCTGCCTGGGCGGAGGCGGCGATTGACGAAGGACCAGGGACGGCTTTCCTGAGGAATCGATCCCGCAGGAACAGAAAGG
>CAZZVA010000284.1:0-2695 GCA_964657345.1 uncultured Acetobacteraceae bacterium
GCAGCCACTCCGTGCGCCTCAACTGCAGGGACCGCTTCGATGACAGGATGCCTCATCACTTCAAGCCGTCGGAGGCCTGTTTCGCCTACGCGACTCAACCCTTTGGCCTCCTATGCGTAAAAGTCTGCGCTTCGTCCGTATACATCCCATATGCTCGACTACGACATGGCCATCGCCTTTGCAGGCAGCGACACGCAACAGATCGCGCTTGGCCTGCGCCGCCGCGATGTCGCCTTCCTCCAGTCCCTGGTCGAGCAATATCAATACCGCCTGGTACGCTACCTCGTCTTCTTCACCGGTCAGCGGGAAATCGTGGACGATCTTGTCCAGGAAACCTGGCTGCGCGTTCTCGAACGTGGCGCCACCTACGACGGCCGCTCCCGCTTCGAACCCTGGCTCTTCACCATCGCCCGCAACCTCGCTATCGACCATATGCGCAGGCACCGCACCCTCAGCCTCGACTCATCGGACGACAGCGGCTCTGAAGACCACGGAAACCCGCGCCACACCCCCGCCTCCACAGCTGATTCTCCCTTTACCCTGGCGGCCCGCTCGGAAGACGCAGCCCGTCTTGCCGGCTCCATGCAGTCACTCGAACCCATCTACCGGGAAGTCCTCATTCTTCGCTTTCAGGAAGATCTCTCCATACAGGAAATCGCGAGCATGCTCGGCACGCCACTCTCTACTGTTTCCTCTCGCCTCTATCGGGGTCTCGCTACTTTGCGCACGCATCTGGAAGGAGCCCCTCATGAAGACTGAACTCCATCAAACCTTCCGTACCATGATCGACGACGCACTCATCGCCGACCCGTCCATACCGCAGCCACCCGCACTCCGCCTTCATCTGCAATCCTGCGAAGCCTGCCGTCGCTATCTCGACACCCGCTCGCGCATCATCACCACCCTCGGCCAGTACTCCTTCGCCGTCGACCCTTCCCACAATTCGACCGTCGTCCAGGCCCTCCGCCAGCGTGCGGCGCAGCTGCAGACAAGACCGGCGCACTCACTCGATCGCAGGCAGTTTGCCTGGGCATGCGCTCTGGCAGTGCTATTCACCGTAGCCGGCTCACTCTTGGACATCCAGTTCGGCAGCCTGCTCGCCTCGTCCCTGCCGCTTCACGGGACGCTGGCGAAGGAAGGCCTGCTCGCGCTCTGGCTATTTACCTCGCTCGGCGCACTCCTGCTCTTCCCGCTGCTGCCATTTCTGTCCCGGCCGTTGTCATCAGGATCGCCACTGTCACCACCTTAGCCGACCGCCGCCGTCCGGGCCGCGCTTTTGTTCTCAGAAAATTACTTGCTCTCCCTAAACAGTGTTCGTTACCGAAAGGGTTCTATGAACCATCAATCGTTTCTCGCTCTCGTTCCCAAACCCATGAAGTTTGCAGCCGTCGCCGTCCTCATCGCCACGGTAATGGCCGGCATCATCATTGCACTTGTCAATTCGCATCCCCAGGAACTGCCGCTTCACCTTCTTCTCTTCTGTGCGGGCGGCCTGGTAGGCGGCATCTTTCTCTCCACCTGGCTGCTCTCCATCGGTTACGTCTTTGCCGACGCCCGGCGACGCGCCATGCGTCCGGTTCTCTGGACACTCGTCGTCATCCTGTTCCCGCACCTGCTCGGCTTCCTGCTCTATTTCGTGATGCGCCAGCCTCTCGCCGCCGGCTGCTCCCGCTGCGGCCTGTCTGTAGTACAGGGCCAACGCTTCTGCTCCTGGTGCGGCGCCCAGCAGACTTCCCCTGCCAACTTTCCCTCATCGCCTGGCCAGCCCCAAGGCGCAAATGGGTAAACGAAAGGCATACTGTGCCATATGGAATAGTCGTGCCGCGGTTCTCGTTCGAAAACTTGGGCTTAGAAACCATACGTCCCTTTCAGTTGGACCGACACAGGTCGCCATGTCTCGACAGCCGGCGTTCTTACTCCATGGGTGCTACCCGCGCCACGTATTCCGGATAACTGCCTCGATAGCCCAGGCGTTTGGCAACAGGCCCCAGCAGCGCAAACAGCACACTCTGCACTGCTGGAGGAGGTTGCACGTAACGGATCACATCCGCAAATTCCGGCGCCAGCAGCGAGATTTGTAACAGGTTCGGCCGTCCCTTCGCATCCGTCTTCCCATCCTGCGCTAGCCCAAAACCGTTCTGTATCAACTCGACAAAGCGCGCTGCCGGCTCTACCACTACCCGCGCCACTGCTTCCGTCGCACCAACATTCCAGAAGTCATGCACGGCCCCGGGCGGAATGTCTACCGTCTCACCCTCCTGCGCAATCCTCTCCACTCCGTTCAGCGTGAAGCGAATACTGCCACTCACTACCGTGAACCGCTCATGGATCACCGGATGATAGTGGCGCCCGGTCATTCCGCCGCCAGGACGAAGAAGGAGGTCCACCACCAGTCTTCGTCCTTCCGTCTCATCTGTGCCTTCGCGAACCACCGCACGCTCACCACTCGCCGGATTGATCAGAACCTGTCCTCGACTCAGCATCCCCACTCCTATGGCCACGACCCACAGGCTAGCGCAAACCAGTCCGGACCACCCAGCGTCAAATCGCCACCTCTCCAGCTACCAGCACAAACCCTCCCCCGGATATGCGCCTGCTCCGTCCCGGCGCGTCCTCGGTATGATGGGGTGGCACGTTTCGGAGAGACATCCCAGCATGCTTTCAGGTCGGCTTCAGCACTGCGCAGCCACTGCCA
>CAZZVA010000285.1:0-2583 GCA_964657345.1 uncultured Acetobacteraceae bacterium
GGACACCAGCGATGGCGATGAAGCGCAATCCATCCAGTTCGTGGACGCGCGTGGACCTTCTTTGTGGAACCTCCTTCAGCCTACTTTCCATATTCGAAGAGCAGTCCGTCTGCGTCCCGCTGCACCGACAGTAACTTGTAACCGGAAGTCAGAAAGTATTGAATGCAGTTTCCGCACGGGGGCAGCGCGGAATCTTCCCGGAGACTTCCATAGGCATAGAAGTGTGAGTGGGTGGCAAGGAACGGTTTGAAGGTTGTAGTCTGCACCGCGACATGGGCCCACGTTGCCACGCGCTCATAGGCGGTTAGCGTGGGATCATCAGCAGTAAGAGCCCCCAGATAAAGATGCGGCACTAAATTGGCGGGAGCGTACTGAAAAAGATACATCTCGTTCAATTGCTGCAGGACCAGCACATCCTCCCGCTTCGGCAGTGTGAACAGTGCGCTGTCACGCGCTAGCGGAGCATCCGGCGATCCGATGACAAAGCCGCTGGCAGGTTCTGTAACACCTAGCGTTGTGTGCTGCATGCGGTGACGTACCACGGCCTGCGTGTCGTACAACAAAGCCAGCACCAGAAAAACGGCTACGTATGCTGGTGACCCGGGGAAGCGCCGTGCGGCCAGACTGCACGCTGCACCCAGCAGGATGGAAATACCGGCGAGACTCGCAAGAAAATAGCGGTAAAAGAACGGGCCATGCGTCAGACGGACAGCCTGGATGCCCAGTATGGGCAGGCATGCGAAAGATAGAGCCAGGACGACTTCTCTCGCTGGGAGCATTCGCCATGTTTTCGGCGGCAGGTCGCCAGCCTTGATCGATGCGCCCACCAGTGCGAGAACGAGAAGGATGATCACAATTCCGAAATCCAGGAGACTTTTGGTGAATGGTTGAACGACCGTCCACGGGATCTTTGTGAAGTCATGCTGCGGTGCCACATGCGAATAACTGCGGAGAAGCGGCAGGTTGAAAAACGCTCCTGTCATCAGGGCAAGAGTGATCGCCGCAGCCATTCCCCAGTCGATCTGTTTCGACTGCCACCACTCATAAAACTCGGCGATCACGAATGGCACAACGATAAAGACGGCATAGACATGGGTGAGGAACGCGCCGGTCATGCAGGCGTAGAAGCCCGCCAGAGCCATCCAATTGCGTGTACCTGCTTTCTGCTGCTGCCAGAACAGCAGTGCCAAGCCGCACCAGCCGAGTGTGAGGCCGTGGGGTCGCGCCTCGTATGCGTAATATTGCGCCAACGTGAAGAAGGGGAACAATCCGGCGACGCATCCTGCGAGATGGCCAATTCTTCTTGCGACAAAGATGTACAGACCGACGCAGAAAAAGTACAGCCCAAGGATTTCGGGCAGCCGTGTCGAGACAAGACCCTCGCCGAACAGGTGCTGCGCCCCTCGCGTCAGTATGTAGAACAATGGCGGATTGAAGTCGGTAGCGTGCTGGTTTGCGACGGTGATGCTGTGCAGGTCTGGCAGGCGGCACAGATAGACGGTTACGAGCTCGTCCACCCAGAAGCACTTGCCGCTGGCCCGCAGCAGGATGTTCGTAAAGTAGAGTGCGCTCAGCAGGCCGATACAAATGATCGACCAGGGCGGAAACTGAAGGTGTCGCTCCTGGCTGACACGACTCGCTGCGTCTTCTGAGTGCCGGCCTTTGAACAGACTTCCAGACATGGTCGACAAGCGCTCCTCAGCAAAGTGTATAGAGCCGTCTGCCGCACCTGCGCTATTCCGATTGAGCTAAATGCATCTTTCCTCCAAGGACGCATCTAGCTAATCATGACGAGCAGATTTTCGACTTAACGGGCGCATAGATGCATCTACGACAGCAGAGCAACGTTACCGAGGGCGATGATTCGTGAACTGGTCGCATGCAGGTCCATCCATGCTGGCATCCTTCCTGGCTTCGCTGGTGGAGTGTGTCGAAGCACTGACAGTGATTCTGGCGGTGGGAAGCGTGCGGGGATGGGCCAGCCCGCTGGCGGGTGCGGCTGCCGCTATCGCATTGCTGCTGGCAATTATTGCTGTGCTCGGGCGGGCACTCATGCATATTCCACTCCACCTGTTGCAGATTGTTGTCGGCACGCTGCTGCTGCTGTTCGGGATGCGATGGCTGCGCAAGGCAATCCTCCGGGCTGCCGGCATTCTGGCATTGCATGATGAAGCTGCTGCCTTCGCGAAGAACACGGCGGCGATGCGTCAGTTGGGAGGCCGGCCAAATGGAGCCGGATTTTCGTGGGATGGCGTGGCGTTCGCCGCGGCCTTTCAGATCACGATGCTGGAAGGTACCGAGGTGGTGTTTATTGTGATCGGGGTTGCTGCAGGCGGGATGGGGCTGATGCTGCCTGCCAGTCTTGGTGCGCTCGCGGCCTTGCTGGTGGTTGTCGCGCTGGGCGTCGCTCTGCATCGTCCGCTTTCTCGCGTGCCGGAGAACACACTCAAGTTTGCGGTGGGCATTCTGCTATCGGCCTTTGGAACCTTCTGGGCGGGCGAAGGTATCGGTCTGGAGTGGCCCGCGGGAGACTGGTCCCTGGCTGCCCTGGTGGCTGTTTATCTTCTTGTTGCTCTGGCTGCG
>CAZZVA010000286.1:0-2519 GCA_964657345.1 uncultured Acetobacteraceae bacterium
CCGCTCACGCCTACAAACAAGCCTTCCGCATTGGAGAATTGAACTCGGTTGACAATGGCGGAGTGGCCGGAGTCAGCAACAACTTCTCCTCCGCGCTCTGGTCGGTCGACACCATGTTCGAGTACGCCAATGCGGGCATCGATGGTGTCAACTGGCACGGTACCAGCAACTGCAACTACTGTGCCTTCAGCTTTGGAGTGCAGACACTGGCCGGCAAGCGCCTCTACACCCTGCAGCAGGTGAACCCGCTCTATTATGGCCTGCTCTTCTTCCACCAGGCTACTGCCAATGGCGCGAAGCTGCTTCCGGTCGCCCTCACGTCCACTCCGAACATCAAGGTATGGGCTACGGTCGACCAGGCAGGCGTTACCCACGTTGCCATTCTCAACAAGGACGAAGCTTTCTCCGGTACAGTCGCGGTTACTCTCCCAGGGCACTCCCAGGCAACGGTCAGTCGCCTGGTGGCCCCCGGATATCAAGCCGTAGCCGGCGTTTCCATAGGCGGCCAGACCTTCGATGGCAGCATCGATGGCACATTGATCGGCAGTCCTCTTGCAGAAGTTGCCAGTCCAACCAATGGCACCTACAACATCATCGTGCAGCCAGTCAGCGCAGTGCTGCTTACTGTTCCCGCTCTATAACCGCTTTGCGCAGTCCGCAGGGAGGGTCCCATCCATCGGGACCCTTTTTGCTTTACGCATCTCACCACGGCCTGGATCGCGCGACAGAAATGCCGCGCACATCCTCCGGCCACTTGCCGCCTACTGCGCAATAGAAGTGATACAGCACTCCCGCATGCGTGATCAGCGAAGGCTTGTGCGCATAGTCGTCGTCCACTGTGCCCTTGGCTCCGGGATCGATCAGAATACTGTTGGTCTTGCGTGGAGTCGTTAAATCAGGCGACAACGCCAGCAGTTCGCGGGCTTTGCCATCCGCCGTGCTCAGGCCGAAATAAAAGAAAGCCCATTGCCTGCCATACTGCAGCACGCATGGATCGCTCGCGAAGTGCGAATCCCATGCTGTACCGCTGCCATTGCGCAGCAGGGGATTGAGCTTCGACCGTTTCCAGTTCCTGAGATTCTTCGACATCGCCACGCCTGTCTGTTCGAACCAGTTCACATGGCCGTTCTCCTCCACCGGCTTTGTTTTGGCGTTGTAGAAAAGGTAGTAGGTGCCGCCATGCAGCACCAGGCACGGCTTGTAGAGTCCACCCTGCTCCCACGCTGCTGTATCCGCATCGTCCGGATGCAGGCATGGCGGATCGACCCGCCAGTGACGCAGGTCGCGGCTCCGGCAGAGTCCAATCACAGCCGGTCCTGCCTCATAGCCGGCACCTGGATAGGCATGCCACGCGCCGACGTACTGCCCATCCACCTTCAGCGGTTTTCCTTGGGAAGCAATGTCGTTCTCGCGCAGGATCCACGTCATCGCGATGTTGTAGCGCGTGATGGTGGACGCTGGATCGCGATGAAGGATGCAGCCTTCCCGCTTCCAGTCCACCAGGTTGTCAGAACTCGCCAGGCCAGTCTGATAGCCAACGCCATCAAAGCCAGCGAAGGTCATGTAGAAGCGATCATCGCCGCGGAAGACGAAGGGACAATCCACAGACTTCTCGTCGAATGCACCCGCAAGCTTCGATCCGCCGAGGACCAGTCTTCCCAGCTTGTGGGGTGTCTCCAGACCGGGCGGGGTCGGCAGCGGCCGCTCCTCGCCTGTACTCCATGCACGATCGGCGAGCAGCATGGCTCCCGCGCCGGTTACAAACGTGCGTCGTGTGACCACCTGACTCACTTTGCTGTTCCTTGCCGTCCGGAAATCGCGAAGTGATACGTGCCGCTCTCGACGCGATATACCATGGCGCCGGAGTCGCTGCGGAGGAAGGTAACTCCCTGCGCATGGGACGCTGCTTTGTCGCTCTCGCTCACGCTGGCTTCGTCCAACGCCGGCACATAAACGGTCGCGATTGTATTCGCCGGCACGGTCACGTCGAGAGTCACCTGGTCACCCGCGTGCTGCCAGGCTGAACGAATCTCGCCTTTCACCGATTTGTATAGTGTTTCGGCGGAAGGCACCCCGCGCACCATCGCAGGATGAATGGTGATCTGTTCTTCTGCTGGCAGTGCCATATCGACGGACAGGCCGCCTAGCCCGCGATAGAACCACTCCTCTGCATCGCCCAGCATGAAGTGGTCCTGCGAACTCTTCGGATTCGCATCCCATGCCTCTGTCAGTGCGGTCGCGCCCTGGGCCAGCTGGTAGCCGTAGCTGGGAGAATCGGTGCGCGACAGCATGGCCATCAATACATCGGAGCGGCCGCCTTCCAGCAATGCATCCACCACGTAGTGATAGCCGATATCGCCTGCAGTCACGTGATCGCCATGGGCATGCACGTCGGCAACCAGGCGAGCCAGCACGCCGTTGCGACCGTCTTCCGGCACCAGGCCGAGCACCAGGGCGTTTCGCGTCGGCACCGCCGCCCGGGCCAGGATTTCGTTTCATTACTTCTACAACTGGGGCCT
>CAZZVA010000287.1:0-2489 GCA_964657345.1 uncultured Acetobacteraceae bacterium
CGAATCGCCGGATGATCCGCTTGCCTATTATCGGCTGGCGATGGCACTAGACCGTGCCGACCAGTTGCAGGAAGAGACGGAAATACTGCGCAAAGCAGTCGAGTTGAAGCCTGATTTTGCTGCGGCGCAGATTCAGCTGGGTTACATTGCAGCGCACGCGGGAAATATCGAGGCGGCGGAGAACTACTTCCGGAAAAGCCTTGAATCCGAGTCGGGATCTGCGGAAGCGGAAAGCAACCTCGGTTCCCTGCTCGCCGGGGAAGGTCGCGAGGCGGAGGCAGAACAACATCTTCGAGCAGCGATCGCCGACAATCCGAGGTTCATGGATGCATGGATCAACCTTGCGGCCACACTGGCAGCGGCGTCCCGGTTTGACGAGGCGCGGGACGCGGCAAACAACGCGCTGCATATCGATGCCAAGAATGAAGATGCGGCGCGGTTGCTGCAGAGCCTGCCGGCTGCGGGAGGCGCGACGCCTTGATGCAGTGTTCGGCATTCGCAGCCTCTAAAAAGATGCAACGACTTACCTTGAAAACATTACGGTGGAACATTTGATGGCTAACGCGCTCAGTCGCCGTTGCTTTATGACGAAGGCTGCGGCCGCATCCTGTGGCGTGGCGTGGGATGTGTCACTGGGGAAAGAGTTGACCGCCTACAAAGCTGCAGCAGGTGCGAAGGAAGGTAACGGTTATTCACAATTTGTAGACGTTGCTGCGCATGCGGGACTGACGGCGCCGATGATTTATGGCGAAGTGGAAACGATCAAGTTCATTATCGAATCGATGGGCGGGGGCTGCGCTTTTTTCGATTATGACAACGATGGATGGATGGACATTTTCATTACCTGCGGCAGCCGGCTTGCGGGTGTGCCTGAGGGCGCGACGAATCGTCTTTACAAGAACAACCGCGACGGCACCTTTACCGATGTGACGCAGCATGCGGGTCTCACAAGTGCAGGCTGGGCGTGCGGTGTGTGCGTGGGAGACTACAACAACGACGGGTTTGACGATCTGTTCTGCACCTTCTACGGACAGAACAGGCTTTATCGTAACAATGGAAATGGCACATTTTCAGATGTTACGAAGGAAGCGGGGCTGCTGGACAGGGAGGTGCGGTTCGGGACCGGGTGCAGTTTTCTGGATTACAACCGGGATGGTCATCTCGATCTGTTTGTGTCGAACTATGTCGAGTTTGACATGGAGCATCCGCCGGTACCGAGTCTGCAGAATTCTACCTGCACGTACCAGGGGATGTTGGTGTATTGCGGCCCTCGCGGCATGCGGCCCGGTCGGCACTCCCTGTACCGGAACAATGGAGATGGAACGTTTACCGATGTGAGCGAGTCGTCAGGGATTGCGCGGCAGCGGGGATCGTACGGATTGACAGTGGTGACAGCAGATTTCGACCAGGACGGCTGGCCGGATATTTTCGTTGCCTGCGATTCGACACCGAGCCTGTTGCTGATGAACAACCACGATGGGACGTTTCGGGAGGAGGCGCTGGAGCGTGGCGTGGCGGTAAGCGGTGAAGGGCAGGAACAGGCTGGCATGGGCATTGGCGTCGGGGACATTGGACTGAATGGGAATAGCGGGATGCTGGTTACCCATTTCCAGACGGAGGCAAGCGGGCTCTTCCTCAACACTGGCAAAGGGAACTTCGAGGACATCACCAGGCCCGCAGGACTGGCAAACGAAACGCGGTATGTCGGCTGGGGTGCGGCGATCGCGGACTTTGACAATGATGGTTTGCCTGATCTGTTCTGGGTGAACGGGAATGTGTATCCGGAGCTTGAAAAGCGCTACCCGCAATATCCCTTCAAGGGACCGCGGATTCTGTTTCGGAATATGGGGGCGCATACCTATCAGCCACTCTCGATGGGAGCCGGGGCGGCATTGACGGAGCATCATGCCAGCCGCGGCCTGGCTGTCGGGGACTTCGATAATGACGGGGATCTCGATGTTCTGATCATGAATGTCAATGAGGCTCCGTCGCTGTTACGCAATGATGCTCCGGGGCACAATCACTGGATCAAGTTGAAGCTGGTCGGCACAAAGTCCAACCGGAGCGCGATCGGCGCCCGGGTGCTGGTTCACTATGGCGGCAAGATGCAGTTACAGGAACTTTTGAGCCAGTCGAGCTATTTGTCGGTGAATGATCCGCGGCTGCACTTCGGGCTGGGCACCGCGCTTCATGCGGATGTCGACGTCTTCTGGCCGAGTAGCGGGCAGGAGCACTTTTCGAAGCTGGCTGCCGATCAGCTAGTGACCATCCAGGAAGGTGCGGGAGTGATTCCTAGCCGCGGTTGGCCTGTCAAAGGATGAGGAGATTTGTGGCGGAGAGAGAGGGATTCGAACCCTCGATAGAGCTTTTGACCCTATAACGGTTTAGCAAACCGCCGCCTTCAGCCTCTCGGCCATCTCTCCGCGATCGGCGCTTGGGCAATTATAGCTGATGGGTTTTCAGAGAGAGGGTTTGCGTTGTCCTATGTA
>CAZZVA010000288.1:0-2463 GCA_964657345.1 uncultured Acetobacteraceae bacterium
TTGACCTGCTGCCCGAAATCCGCAAACTAAAAGGCCCGCTGCGCTTGACGCCGGCGGGCCTTTTCAATCTCTCGGTTTTACCTTGATGATGCTTATTTCCGAGTAGAGTCCGCCGGCACGCTGGTCGCATGATGATGATGGTCATGACGATGGTGGAGGTGAACTCGCATCTGCAATTAACCTAACTGCTCTCACGCTTTGGTGTCAATGGAGGCATGGCGGGTTGCCTCATCGCCAACAGAACAAGGGCCCTACCCGGAGGATGGGCCGCGAGCTGAAGGAGCGATCCTCTTTTGGCGTTTTCCCATATCCGGCCTGATAACACGTTCGTGGGATCGCTAGAAATTTCAAGGACCTTGTTATCCGGATGCCTGTATGTAACAGTCTCTACAGCAATCAAGCACATCACACACGAACTGTTCTTCCTGGACCCGATTCACTCAGCGGATCCTGTCAGGGGCAGATTCGGAACTCCCCCGGAGAGACTCTTGCCTCAAGACGAGAGCTCTACTGCTTGAAAGCTCTTGCGTCCGGATGGCCGCAGGTTGCTTTTTCTGTGTCACTTTGTGGTGGATCGGTTCTCTTCGAAAGGTGACCGGCAGCGGCCGGCGCAGATCAGGAATAAAAAGGGCATCCCGCGTGACGGGATGCCCTTCTTGTTTCATGCCGGATACGCAAATTTGAAACCCCTGGATGTGGGGCGACACCACGCGCGGTCTCCTGTGCATACAATCGATCTGGTTAAGCAGAGCCTGGCATGGGAGATGAGCGTTGATCGAACTATCGTGGCTTCCGGCGGTCGCAGAGTGGAGCGCGCTGCTGCGTCTTGCCGCAGAGCAGCCGGAGGAACTCTCGCGCTGGCGGCATCTGGTTGCGGCAGCAAATTACCGCATAGATTTTCTGGAAACGGCCAAGCTGGACCGGACGGTACGGAAGCTCTTTGCCCTCGGGCCTCCGGCGGCAGCGGGAGAGCCAGTGCGGCTGGCCCTGCTGGGTTCATCGACGCTGCATCACCTGGCGCCGGCGATCCGGGTTGCAGGGTTGCGTCGCGGATTATGGATTGAAGTCTTTGAAGGAGAGTATGGGCAGTATCGGCAGGAGTTGCTGGAGCCGGATACAGCGCTTAAGGATTTCCGGCCGCATGTGATTTTGCTGGCACTGGATGCGCATCATGTTGCGTCTTCGGCACGGGGTGATCTGGAGGCGGCGCTTGAAAACGTCACCGCCTGCTGGTCCGCGGCGCGGGATAACTTCCAGGCTACCGTCATCCACCAGACAGTGATGCCGATATTTTCGCGGCTGCTCGGTAATAACGAACAGCGCAATCCCGAGTCGCCTGCTGCCATCGTGGAAAACCTGAACAGCCGGCTGCGTCCGCTGGCGGACAAGCATGGCGTCCACCTGCTTTCGGTAGACAGCTATGCGGCGGAAGGTGGTGTGGGGCAATGGTTCGATCCGGTATTGTGGCATCGCTCGAAGCAGGAGGTTCATCCGCGGGTCTCTCATGTCTACGGCGATCTCGCGGGAAGATTGCTCGCAGCGATTCGCGGCCGGTCCTCGAAATGCCTGGTGCTTGATCTCGACAACACGTTATGGGGTGGAGTGATCGGCGACGACGGGTTGGAAGGGATTGCTCTAGGCCAGGGGTCGGCGATGGGAGAGGCTTTCGTCGATTTTCAGCTGTATGCCCAGCAGCTTTCACGGCGGGGCGTCATTCTTGCTGTGTGTTCGAAGAATGATGAAGTCAATGCGCTGTCACCGTTTGAACAGCACCCGGATATGGTGCTGAAGCGCAAGGACATCGCCTGCTTTGTTGCGAACTGGCAGGACAAGGCGGGCAACCTGCGGCATATTGCGAAGACGCTGAATATTGGACTCGATTCGCTGGTGTTTGCCGACGATAACCCTTTCGAACGCAACCTGGTCCGGCAGGAACTGCCGGAGGTGCAGGTGCCCGAATTGCCCGAGGATCCATCGTTCTATGCGGCCACGATAGCGGCTGCCGGTTATTTCGAATCGCTGGCGGTGACCGAGGAAGATCGCGAGCGGGCGGGACAGTATCGCGCCAACATTGAGAGAGAGCAGTTGAAGACATCGGCCACCGACCTGGAAGGCTATCTGCGCGGGATGGGTATGGAGTTGATGGTGCGGCCGTTCGATGCGGTCGGGCTGGCGCGCATCGTGCAGTTGATCAACAAGACCAACCAGTTCAACCTGACGACTCAGCGCTATACCGAGACAGATGTTCGAGCCATGATGAACGATCCCCGGGTGGCGGCGTACCAGTTCCGGCTGACCGACCGCTTTGGTGACAATGGCATCATTGCCATCCTGATCGGACGCCTGGAGGGCGAGAGTGCGCTGGTGATGGACACGTGGCTGATGAGCTGCCGCGTGCTGGGACGGCAGGTGGAAGAGGCGTGTCTCAACGTGATGATCGATGCAGCGCGCAGGCTTGGCGCG
>CAZZVA010000289.1:0-2439 GCA_964657345.1 uncultured Acetobacteraceae bacterium
GCTATGAAAAACAGTAGGGCTAAATGACTTTGTTGTCATAGTGTTGCCTGCGGGGTTGGCTGGTTTCGATGGTGCGGGAAGGATTGTCAATAAGTTGTTACCTAACTTCATAATGAGGTTGCGGCGGCGCTGACCCGCTGGTTCGGGGCGATTGGTCCTAAAGTTGCATGGATGGTCAGCAGCAGACATTGCACCGGCGCCTTTCCGGATTGTGGCAGGTGGACATTCCGGGCCTCGCAAGCGCCGTTCTGCCAACTTTTGTTTTGGGAGACCTCATGACACGCCCTTTGCGCGGAATTGCGCTATCGTCCCTGATTCTTAGCGGTGTCAGCCTGTTTGGCGGGTATGCGGCTTTGCTGACTGCGGGCTTTTATGCGCCGGGGCTGCACGCCCAGACCAGTACGGCTACAGTGAATGGCACGGTGACGGATTCGGCGGGCGCGACTGTTCCGAATGCCACGGTGACGATCACAAACACGAGCACGGGGATCGTCAATAATTCGAAGACTAATTCGAAAGGCTTCTTCAATTTCCCCCAATTGCAGATTGGCGGACCTTATACGGTTTCGATCGAGGCGCCTGGATTCAAGAAGTTCGAGACCAGCGGGCTGCAGCTGAACCTGAACGACAACCGTGCGATCGATGCCAAATTGCAGGTTGGCCAGGCGTCGGAGACGGTGCAGGTGCAGGCGACCAGCAATGCGGTTGAGACAACAGAGACGGAGTTGAAGGACACGATCAGTGCGCGGCAGATTGAGCAGCTGCCACTGTTTGGCGGAGATGCCAGCGGTCTGCAGAAGCTGCAGGCGGGCAGTGTGGAGTCGTCGGACCGGTTCGGCACCTACTCGGCTGACGGTTCGCAATCGGCGGCGAACTCGTTCATCCTGGACGGGATTGATATCAATGACGGCCCGCTGCAGACCGAGGGTATTGCGGTCAATCCTGATGCCCTAGCGGAGGAAAGCATTGTTACGAGCACGCTGAATCCGGAGTTTTCCCGGAATAGCGGCGCTGTGGTTAACCAGACGGTCAAGAGCGGCACCAACAGCTTCCATGGGACGGCCTCTGAGCAGTATCGCGACACCTTTCTGAACAATGGCGACTATTTTTCCCTTAAGGGCCAGCGGCCACCGTTTCACCAGAATCGCTATGCCGGGACATTCGGTGGTCCGGTCATCAAGGACAAGCTGTTCTTTTTCCTGAGCTACCAGGGATTCCGCAATCGGACGGGAAGTACGCAGGTGACGCCGGTTCCGTCTGTTGCGGAACGGAACGGAATTTTCCCGGACGGATCCAAGCCTATTGACCCGAATACCTTCAATCCGATCTCGGTCAAGCTGCTGAACCAGTTTGTGCCGCTGCCGAATACGACGAGCGGCACGCTGTCAGCCTACAGTTTCCCGACGGCCAATACGGGCGCGGGCGACCAAGGCATCATTCGTGCGGATTATCATTTGTCGAGCAAGGATGCGTTCTATGGATCTTCGGTATTCGAGTCATCGCCAACAACGTCGACCCTTCCCTTCACAGGAGCGACGCTGCCTGGATTCGCTGAAGTGGACTCGGCACATTACAAGTTGTTTGCCGGCGATTACACGCGGACTTTCAACGCCAGCCTGCTGAATGACTTCCAGATTAACTATTTCCGCTTCAACTATGGGGCTGTCGAGCCACAGAAGGTGGTGTCGCCCTCCAGCTATGGATTCAACATCAATCCCCAGTCTCCGTCCTCGGGGCTGCCGTACATTGGCGTGCAGGGCTTCTTCGATCTTGGATTCAGCACGAACGGACCGCAGCCGCGCAAGGACAGCAATCTCCGCGCCTCGGACACGTTTACGTGGGTGAAGGGCAATCACACACTTAAGTTTGGAGCGTCTGCTGAGCAGTTCCGGGTCAGCAATCCTTTCTACGGTAATAACAACGGCAACTTTGCTTTCAATGTAACTGCGACGGATCCCTTCGCCTCGCTGAAGACGTTCCTGACTGGAAACCCTGCCTCGTTTGCGCAAGGTTCGGGTGGATTTATCGACGCACTGGCGTATGAGGATTACGCCTACGCTCAGGACAGCTGGAAGGTCACGCCCAACCTGGTGTTGAATTATGGCCTGGCGTACGACATCGAGACGCCAAACAAGATGCGACAGGATGGCGGCCGGGATATTGCCTGCTACTCGGTCAGCAATGCGACGACGGGTGTGTTCCAGGGGGCTAATGCATTTCCGGGATTGTTGTTCCCGGGCGATAAAGGTTGCAACAGCTACGGTGGAACAACGGTGCGGTACGACCACGTAGCACCGCGATTTGGTTTCGACTGGTCGCCGTCAAGCGGACCGGGCATGCTGATTGGCCGCGACGGATCGCACCAGTTTTCGATTCGTGGCGGCTTCGGTCTCTACTACAATCGCGACCAGGAAGAGGGTTCACTGCAGAACCTGAGCG
>CAZZVA010000290.1:0-2398 GCA_964657345.1 uncultured Acetobacteraceae bacterium
ACTTGGCCGCTTCAGACTTGGCCGGTGCGGCCCCGGCAGCCTCACCCTTGGCCGCTTCGTCCTTCGCACCCTCACTCTTGGCAGCCTCGCCGGCCTTTGCCGGACCCGCCTGATTCATCGCAGCCACGTCCTGCACCGTGCCGATCCGGGTATGGTCCGGCAGATACTGCACGATGAGCGAGACGCGCCGGTTCGAGGCGTCGAGCGGACTCTCCGGCTTGCGCAGATGCTGGTCGGCAAAACCGCGCACCTGGCTCACCTGGTCTGCCCGGATGCCATTGGTCTGCATCAGGCGGCGCGCCACATTGGCCCGGTCCGATGACAGCTCCCAGTTGCCGTACGTGGCCTGCGCCGAGTAGGGATGGGAATCGGTGTGGCCTTCAACCGAGATATTATTCGGCAGCTTGCCCAGCTCGACTGAAATTACCTGCAGCAGCTGGGTCAGCGCCGGTGTCGGCCGCGGACTGCCCAGCTCGAAGAACGTGCCTTTCTCGTTCTCCATCATCTCGATGCGCAGACCTTCGTCGGTCACCGTCAACTCGATCTGCTTCTTGAGCTTGTTCAGCTCATTCACTTTCTCGATCGCCTGCAGCAGGTCGACACGCAACTTGCTCATGTCCTGTTTCTTGGGTGCTGTGTCCTTCTGCTCGTCGCGCTTGTCCGTGCCGTGTTTCGAGGCAACCCCCTTGGGGTCGCGAAAGTAGCCGCCAATCTCCTGCTGCTCTTTCTTCGAGGACGAACTCAACAGCCACAGCACAATGAACAGTGCCATCATGGCCGTCACAAAATCGGCGTAAGCCACTTTCCATGCGCCGCCGTGATGACCGTGGCCGGCGACCTTCTTCTTGATAATGATGATGGGTTGTTCGGTGGCCATAACGGTTACGCCGCCACTGCGGCAGGTGCGCCGCCCTTGTCACGGCAAGCCTTCTCCACTTCGGAGAAGCTGGGCCGGACATGCGAAGGAATTGCGCGACGCGCCATCTCGACCGCCATGATCGGCGATGTGCCTTTGATGAACGCCAGCATCAGCACGCGCAATACGTGGTAGTAGGCATGTTCGTCTTCCTTGATCTTGCCCATGCTTGAGGACAGCGGCCCCAGCACTCCATAGCACATCAGGATGCCGAGAAAGGTGCCGACCAGCGCCGCCGCGACCTTGTGTCCAATCTCTTCCGGCGGGCCGCCCAGCGCACCCATGGTGACGACGATGCCCAGCACTGCGGCCACAATTCCCAGGCCCGGCAACGCATCGGCCACGGTGTTGAGCGCCTGGATCGGAGCATGCGCCCCGTGGTGATGCACTTCCATATCGACTTCCATCATCTGGTCCACGTCGAACGAAGCGACGCCGCCGGTGATGGCCATCCGCATGGTGTCGCAGACAAAATCGCGGATATGGTGATCCTTGGTAAAGGCCGGGTAAGGGGAAAATAACTGGCTCTTGTCCGGACCTTCCACGTCGGCTTCAATCGCCACCATGCCTTCCTTGCGTGCCTTGGTGAAGAGCACAAACATCATCTTGAGGGTGTCGACATAGCGCTGCTTCTGGAACTTCGATCCACCCAGCACGCCAGTCAGATTGGAGATGAGCCCTTTCAGAACATGCATCGGGTTGGCGGTGAGCAGGGTACCCAGCGCCGCGCCGCCGATGGTGACAATCTCGGACGGCTGAATCAGCACGGCCAGGTTGCCCTTCTCCATCAGAAATCCGCCGATAACGGCGCCGAAAACGACAAGTATGCCAACAATCGAAAACATTGTTTTAATCCTTTTAATTGCTGGAGTTCGGAGTGAAGACCCGCAGCAATCCAGCAGTGTGGCGGTGCTCGTCTATCGTCATCCGGCAGGGAAGATTTCAGCCCGGATGGCATTCCAATCGCAGAAGTGGCAGATGCGAAACCAAAGTAATTGGCCGGTATAGACGGAAATCGTCTATACTGAGACACGTAATTGAGGTCAGAGTAATGTCCACCTATCCCGTGCAGACGGCACCCGGCTACAAATTCGCGACCATGCCTGACTTCAGCCAGGTCGCCACACGAGAGCGCTTGAGCCAGTCGGCGATTGAGGGATTCTTCGCCATCATAGACCGCTGGGGCATCAATCTCGAGACGGCAGGCGAGTTGCTGGGTGGGGTTCCACGATCAAGTGTCTATAAGCTGCGATCTGCCGCAGGCACGCTGAAGCAGGATGAGCTGATGCGGATCTCCTATATGGTCGGCATCTTCAAGGCGCTGCATATCCTGCTGCCGGAGGGGCTGGCCGATGAGTGGATGACGCGGCCGAATGATAATCCGCTCTTCGTCGGGACCTCGCCGCTGGCCTATGTCGTGCGGGGTGGCATTCCGGCGATGCAGCAGGTGCGCAGCCTGCTGGATGCAGCACGCGGCGGCCA
>CAZZVA010000291.1:0-2376 GCA_964657345.1 uncultured Acetobacteraceae bacterium
GCCTTCCCCGAAGCCTCCCCGAAGTTTCAGATCCTGGTGCAATCCATTTTCTTTGCACTCCTCTTTGGCTTGACTGCATGGTCACTGGGCATGCTGGTAAACCGTTTTGGACTGCTGGACCATTCCTGGGCAGTGTTCTGGCCGTTGAACGGGGTGATCACTGCGCTGCTGCTCTCCAAGCAACGCCGGGCGTGGCCGCTACTGCTGTTCAGTATTCTTTGCGGCACTACGATCGGCCAGGCGCTGGTTGGCGGCGGATGGCCGGCAGCGGCTGCCGGGGCGCTCATAAATGCAGTGGAAATCCTGATTGCCGCGAGCATTCTGCCCCAGTTTTCCAATCTGCCACAGTGGCTGCGCGAGCCTCACCTGGTGTATCGCTATCTGCTGGGCGCTTTCCTGCTGGGTCCGGGGGCTTCGGGGTTGCTGGCCGCGCTGTACTACCAGCATCGAGATGCTTCTATTTCATTTCTGCATGTATTTGAAGCATGGGGTCTGGCGAGGGCACTCGGCATGGCCTCGACGATTCCCCTGGTGCTCGCAGTCTGCCGCCGGTCGGCGTGGGAGTTTTCGAAACCATGGTCTGCAGGACGCACGCTGTTGATGCTTGGCCTGATGGCCGGGACGACGGTCGGGGTCTTCGCACAGGGGCAGTACAGCCTGCTGTTCATCCTGTTTCCAGTGCTCGGGCTGGTGATGTTTTACAGCGGTTTCGTCGGCGCCATGATGGCGATCGAACTGATTTGTGTCATCTCGATTTACCTGACGATGCATCATGCGGGACCGGTGGTAGCAGGAATGAGTACGGACCATCGTGTGCTGTTTGTGCAGTTGTTCCTGGCCTACGTCGTGATGCTTGGCTTTCCGGTTTCGGTATTGCTGGCGGAGCGTCGCGCGTTTGCCCTGAAGATCACGAATCGCGAGCGTCAGTACCGGTTGCTGGCAGAGAGTTCACGAGATGTGATCATCCTGACTGATTTCCAGGGTGTGCGGGAATTTGTGTCTCCTGCCTGCTACGAGGTTCTCGGCGTTTTGCCTGAGGAGCTGACAGGACAGCACTTCAGCGATGGCGTTCATCCGGACGATCATGCAATGTGCAACAGCGTTCTTCAGGACATCCGGTTGAGTTTGAGCATCAGCGAAGTGCTGATCTATCGAACACTGGCAAAGAGCGGGGAGTATGTGTGGGTCGAAGGGCGTCTGCGGGCGATCACCGATGAAGTGTCCGGCGATGTGACCGGCTGCCTGATCACGCTGCGCGACATCACCGAACACAAGCGCCTGCAGCGAAAGCTGGAAGAGGCCTGCACCAAGCTGGAGCACCAGGCCTCGTTCGACGCGCTGACCAATGTTGCCAACCGGCGACGGTTTGACGATATCTTCGAGCAGGAGTGGCGCCGCGCTGCCCGCGAAGCACAGCCGCTTGCATTGATGCTGATCGATATCGACAATTTCAAGACCTATAACGACGAACATGGCCATCCTGCGGGCGACGAATGCCTGCGGGCGGTAGCGCATGTGCTGGCGACGCATGCCCGGAGACCGGGCGACCTGGTGGCACGGTATGGCGGTGAAGAATTTGCCGTACTGCTGCCCTCCACTGACCTGCGTGGCAGTTGCGAGCTGGGCGAGCGCATCCGAAGAGCCGTGGAGGCCCTGCGGCTGCCGACGCCCCTGAGCGGGCAGCCGGGTGACGCCGCAGAGAGTGTTGAGGCTTCAGGCCGCGATACTGCGCAGCCTGTGGCGCCACGCTATGGCCGCTACAGCGAGAAACCGTCCGGCATAACCGATCGTTACAAGGAGGATTCACTGGCGTCCGTAACGCGCACGCGTGACATGCTGGAGGATCCGACCGAGGAGAAGCCTGTACCTGCCGGTGTGTTCATTACCTCTGTTTCGGTGGGCTGCGCGGCGGTGATCCCGGGCGGTGTGGATGGCCCGGCGACCTTGATCGAGGAAGCGGATCGCGCCCTGTACCTGGCCAAGGCGAATGGTCGCAACCGGGTGGAGGCGAAGCCGGGGCCGCGGCCAGTGTCGCTCATTGTCGCAAATGAGAATGCGATTTTTGCCTAGAACGTTACGGGATGCAGCGACCACTTCCCCGCAAGACCGATCGCACGTACGATAAGATTTGCAGCGCGATCAGCTAGATCGAAGCGGCGACAGCAAGGAGCGGCAAAATGAAGGGCACAGCATTTCTTGGGGTTATCTCGATCGTTCTCACGTTTCTGGCGTGTATTTCCTGGGGCACCCGGTACCAGCCGCTGACGCACACCTCGACGGAAAAGGACTAGGTCCGTCAACGGGGCATTGGGTGACCGATTCAGTGGTAGCGAATTGGACGCCCGTTCCGATTGACACCGGGCGTTGACACCCGGC
>CAZZVA010000292.1:0-2333 GCA_964657345.1 uncultured Acetobacteraceae bacterium
CTTGTAATAGATGGAGTAGACCACCACCCCATGTTTCTGTGCTTCGGCAGTAGCTTTGCCGACGTAGGGATTCTGGGGATCGTAGCGCAGCCCGAAATAGGGGTCCACGCCATCACTCACCATCACGATCTCCTTGCGCATGCCGGGGTTGTGACTGGGCCAGGAATCCGCCAGTGCGGTAAGCGCGAAGTAGGGATCGGCATTGGCGCCTCCCGGCGAACCGGGAAGATGCAGGGTCTGCGCAGCGGCGGCATGATCCAGAGTGAACTGCTGCGTGAAGTGGGGACTGCCATTTTCGATATAAGCGACGGCCACGGCCGCGTTTGGCGGCAGCGAGGTCAGGAAGCTGCTCATTTCCTTCAGGTACAAGCCGAGACTGCTGCGCGCCGAATCGTCAATCAACAGCACCAGTTCCAGGTTCGTTTTGCCGTCTCCATAGTGCCGGAGGCCGGTCACTGCTGTACCCTTCCCATCGACTTTGACCGAAACGTTGGAAGCTGCCACATTCGGCGCAGCCTCCTTGTTGTTTTTGGGTACTACCGTGATGATGGTGCGCGTATCTGCCTGCACTGCAGGAGCGGGCGATTGGGCGGACGCCTGGAACAGCGGCAGACCTGCAATAAGAACACCGGCAAAAAGAAGCACCGGCTGGTAAACGTGCTTAGCCTTGGCAACTGCGAAGATCATGGGAATCCTTTGGTTTGCCCACCTGGCATGCGTATCGAAGGGCTGTAGCGCAGCTCGCAGGTGGAGTTGAATCTGAATGTCGAACCTGGCCGCCCGCTGGCAGCCACAGGGACAAATCGTCTCGAATACAGTTCCTATCCAGTTGATTTGACGCTCGAAATGCCTTGAAAGGCGCTAAATGCGTTTTGGTATCCTTAGGGCTGGCGGCTCCCAGCCGCGCGCCCAATTATGGACAATACAACCCTGCTAGCGTTGGCAAGGCCGCTGTGCGTCGACCTCGATGGCACCTTGGTGAAATCGGACACGTTGGTCGATTCCATCCTGGTGCTGGCTCGCACGCGCCCTGCTGAGCTGCTGCGGCTGCCGGGATGGGCACTGCAGGGCAAGGCTCATCTGAAGGAAAAGGTCACGTCCCTGGTGACCCTGAATGTGGAACACCTTCCGTATAACACCGCCCTGCTGAAATTTCTCCATGCAGAGCATGCCGCAGGGCGGAAGCTCTACCTCACCACTGGTGCCGACAGTGTCCTGGCGCATCGGATCGCCCGCCACCTCGGGATATTTGATGATGTGCTGGGCAGCGATGGCAAGGTCAATCTGACTGGCAAGAACAAACTGGCCAGCTTCCGTGAGCGCTTTCACGAAGGTTTCGATTACGTGGGCAATGCGCGGCCGGATGTGCCGCTGCTGGCCGCTGCTGCCGAACCGATGCTCGCCAATCCGGACCTGTCTCTGCGCATGTCACTGAAGAAGCAGAACATCCGGGTGGCGCAGACATTTACCGACAGGGGCAGTTCCCTCAAAGTCTTCACCAAGGCCATTCGCGTTCACCAGTGGGCCAAGAATGTACTGCTGTTTCTGCCATTGCTGCTGGCGCACCAGTTCAACCTGAGCTCGTTTTTTAACGCGATCCTGGCCTTCATCAGTTTCAGCCTGTGTGCGTCGGCAACCTACATCATCAACGACCTGCTGGATATCGAGGCCGACCGGCAGCACCCGCGGAAGCGTCTGCGCGCCTTCGCTTCGGGAAACCTGTCGGCAATCGGCGGCCTCGGCATCTCCGGCAGTTTTCTGCTGACGTCATTCCTGTTGGCGTGGCTGGTCCCGCATGGCTTTCTGGCCTGGCTGGGGCTGTACCTGGTGACGACGCTTGCCTATTCCCTGGCTCTCAAGCGCATCGTGATCGTCGATGTCATCATCCTCTCGAGCCTGTACACGCTGCGCACGCTCGCCGGCGGGGCCGCAACACACACGCCCATGTCTCCATGGTTTTCCGCCTTTTCAATTTTCATTTTTCTCTCGCTCGCGATGGTGAAGCGATTCAGCGAACTGCAGAATCTGCGCGCTGCCGGATCCGCGGTCACCAACGGACGCGGCTACCTGCTGGGCGACATTGAACAGGTCCGCTCCTTCGGCACGTCCAGCGCCTATGCATCCGTGGTCGTCTTTTCGGTCTACATCAGCAGTCCCGAGATTGCCGCGCTGTATCACCACGTCGGCCGCATGTGGCTGATTGCTCCGCTCATGATTCTGTGGCTCAGCCGGGTCTGGCTGCTGGCATCCCGTGGCGAACTGGACGAAGATCCGGTGGTCTTCGCGTTGACCGACCGCATGAGCCTGGTGATGGGCGCGGCGGCAGTGATCAT
>CAZZVA010000293.1:0-2318 GCA_964657345.1 uncultured Acetobacteraceae bacterium
GCAACGCGCGTAGCGTCTCGCCTTGCTGAAACTGGACACCGGGTTCCGGCAAAAAGCGGCAATTCCCAAGCTGCAGCGGGTCAACCGTCAGCTGAGTGGCGGTCTGATCGGGGCTCCCTTTCGCCGGCCTCTGTCGCAAGCCATTCGCAGAGACATGAGATTTGCAGGCCTTGCCGATCACCAGGCTGCTCACCGCCACCGCCGGATTGCGAGGAAACTCGATCGTCACATTGCGCTGCGCCGAAGCGAGGATCCTGCCTTGCTGGTCGCCAACAGCCACTCGCCACACGTAGCGCCCCGGCCGCAATTGCCCATCGCGCTCCCAGAAGACGCTGCGCGCACTCCATGTCGAGTCCATTTTGCGCTCCAGCAACGGGACGTTCAGATCCTGATCGACAACCGATTCCGCGATCACAATCTCGCCGGGATGTTCGCCTTTTCCCTTCCACGTGATCAGGCAGCTCATCGGCAGCACACTTTCCATGCCGGCCCGCACCGGAAAATAATCGACTCTCTGCCGAATATCAAAGTCGGCCGAGACCACCGGCTTCGCCATCGAAGCAAGCAGCGCATGCGCGCTTTCAGCCAAGTGCCTCTGCTCATCGTTCAAGTCAGCCGAAACCACAGGAGCAACATCCAGGATGGCAGCCCGCAGACCGGAGCGATTGATCTTGACCATCACCTCAGGAATACCCTGGTCCTGATCGTCCGGCGTCATGTCAAACTGCAATTGGTAGGCACTGTCCAGATCGTTCTGCATTTTGGCAGCCAGTTCGGCGATCGAATTCGAAGCGCCGCCGAGTGTCGCTTCGGCGGTCAACAGCATCTGCGACGTCTGCGCCGCGTAGTAGTTCAGCGCAGCCGTCTGCGCCGGGCTGATGCGCTGATTCATCGACGGCGCAGTTCCCCACGTCGATGCGCCGGAAGCTGCAGATCCGCCGGGCACAATCGGCTCCGGCCCTCCCACATTGGCGATGTAAATATGAGCGCCGATGGCCTGAGCTATGGGCGACAACTGTGCTGGTCCCCCGTTTACCAGCAGCCCTTGATCGTTGCCCTGAGAAAGCGTCGCCACATGAAAACTCTCGGTGGAAGCTCCCAGCGGATTCATCGCCATGATCAATTTGGGGCCCGGCTCGCGTTGCATCTCCGTGATCGCGTCATTCGCCCTTGTAAGCCAGTTCCCGTCCCATGCCGCGTTCCGGGCGAGGATGCGATCGGACGAATACTGCGCCGGTTCATTGGCGGTACGCAGCACCTCAAGATTCGCCATCAGTTGCGATCGTTGATCGGTAAAACTGGTAAACACGCCATTGGCGTCGAACAATCCCACCTTCCATGGAAGCGTTTCCGCGGGAAGCCCTGTGAAATACCGAAGACAATCACGAACTGCAATGTAGTGTATGGTCGGCTGGTTAGGTGGAAATACCAGCATCACCATCGGCTTTTCAGGCGTAGTGGTCTTCGATTGCTTTACGAGGCGAACCTTCCGCATGGTTCCATTGATGGTCACCAGAAAATCCGACTCGCCCAGCCCCCGAATCCGGTTGTCATGGGAATCAACGACCCGCACCGAGACGGTCGCTTTTCCGGCTTTTTCAAACCCGCTGCGGCGAAGCAGATTCAGTTCCTGGAATAGCTTCTTGTCTGCGGATGGCGCGACTACGCCTGCATCCGCAGCCCGGATCGGCTGGACATCGGGGCTCGTCGGCGTTTGCCCGAAACTTGAAGACGGAGTCAGCAGGCCGGCAATACTCAGGACCACCATCGCAGTCCAACACTGGGCAGCAGCGCGTTGCTCTTGATCCGGTCCCATAAAGTGACCCAACAGATCCCGCCTTCACTTCACGACAAAAGTATAGACCCGCTGACGATCCATGCAGACCGTCCAATCCGGGTGGTAGCATCACCAGTCCAGCATGGTCTACCCACGGGAGGGACAATGTCTGCCGCAAAGCAATGCTTCACGCTCATCATGCTCGTGATATCCATCGGAGTTCACTGCCAGGAAACGTCGCCGATCCCGCCTGCGCCTCAATTGCGAGCCCGTTCAGCCGAACAGAAGCAGGACTTCTCCGTGATTCTCGATGCCGTGGTTCTGGACGGCAAAGGCAGACCCGTCGAGGGCCTGCAGCAGGCCGACTTCAGCCTGCTCGATGACAAAAAGAAGGCTTCGCAAGCCACATGGCAGTTGTTGGCAAGAGGCACACCGGTCAGTCAATCTCCGCAAATCCTCTTCGTTCTGGATGCCATCAATTCCAGCCTCTCCGATATGGCAAGAAATGAAGAAGCACTCGAAACCTATCTGAAAAAAGGAA
>CAZZVA010000294.1:0-2312 GCA_964657345.1 uncultured Acetobacteraceae bacterium
CCTTCTTCGCCGGCAACAATTACAACTCGGCTCAATACGCAGTGTGCGCAGCTCCCGGCGACTGCATTCTGAATAATGGCGTTGTTTCTTCAGTCACCCAGCAGGGCGGCACCGCCGGTGCGGCCGGCGTCTTTGCCGGCATCATCGCAGACGTCGTCCAGAAGATGGGTGCACGCCAGGGTAATGTCAACCCCACGCTCTACGCGCTTCACTCCACCGCCAACATTTATCACGACACGACGGTCGGTTCTAACTCGATGGATTGCACTGCCGGCACAGGTTGCAACGGAACAAATCTTGTCGCCGGCACACCCAGTGCAAACGCATACCTCGCCAAAGCCAGTTGGGACGCGGCCACCGGACTCGGCAGCGTCGATGCTGGAAAACTGATCGCAGCATGGACCAGTCTCGCCACCAAAACGACCACCACCGCACTCACCATCACAGCCTATCCCGGGGGGCCGGCAGTTACGAAGACGGTCCACGGCACCGGGCTGGCCTTCTATACACGCGTTTCTCCCACCAGCGGGACAGGCACCCCCACTGGCAACGTAGCCCTTAATACCAGCAGCCCCCTGCCCGACTACGGATCCATCACCACTCTGCCTCTAGTGAGTGGCCAGGGCGTATCGCTGCAGAATTACTTTCTCCCCGGCGGCACCTATAACGTAACCGCCTCTTATCCCGGAGATACCACCTACGAGGCGTCCACCAGCCCTGCGATTCCAATCACCGTCACACCGGAAGCCTCGCAGCTGGAAATCATCTCCAGCATCCCCGCCTCCGGTGGAACAGCTCCCTATGGCTCGCCCGTGAGCATCACAATCGAGCCTTACAGCCTTACCAAGAGCAATGTTTCTACGCCGACCGGTACCATCTCCGTCTTCAACGGCGGCACCTATCCCATCCAGATCCTCCCGCTCAACGCGGAGGGAGCCGCAACCTTTTACAGCAGCATCCTGACGCAGGGCTCTTACAGCTTCACCTTCAAATACTCAGGAGACCCCAGCTACGCACCCAGCCAGATTGTCGCGGGGTTCCCGTTGACGGTCGGTGTCGGCAACTCCGTAACCACCCTGTCTGAAAGCTCCTCCACGGCAACCGGAACAGGCTTCGGCAATGGCACAGTCACCATCTCGGCGACTGTCGCGAACGCCGGCTCAGGCTATACCGGTCTCGCGCCAACAGGTACGGTGACCTTCAATACCAACCCCGTCAAGACGGTCACTCTTGTCCCGGGCTTCAACACGGGCAACCAGGCGGTAGGGGTCGCTACTACCACTGTTTCCAATATCCAGGTTCCCCGGAACGGTGCAGCTCTCACAGCCACCTACTCAGGCGATGGTAACTACGCCGGGTCTACGAGCAATTCCCTTCCGCTCGGAGCCACCACCACAATCTATGTGCTGGGGAGTACGGTCACCATCACCCCGAACGCGACAACAGTCGCTGCGAACGGTACTCTTTCCATTACCGCAAACGTTAGGGTCGCTGGCTTAGCGTCGGCGGGAAATGTCTCGTTCTACGCGAATGGAATTCTTCTGAATGCGACCCCGCTCGCCGTCACAGGCGGTTCAGGTACGTATACCGTGCCACTGGTGAACAACTATCTGCCCATCGTGACTGGAACCGTCAAACTCACCGCAGTCTTCACCCCGGCATCAGGTCTCGCTTCGCCTTCGACATCCGGCGGAGTCAACATAACCATCACCGACGACCGCACGAATTCCGACTTCTCCATCAGCACCGACTTCACCACGCAGACCCTGTCGCCTACTTCGAGCAACAGCTACTTCCAGGCGCAGGTGACCTCAATCGCCAACTTCGCGGCGCTCAATTTCCCAATCACCCTGTCCTGCACGACACCTGCAGGCAGCAACCTCAACTGCATCTTCCCTGACAGCACCAACACGAACCAAAGCACCATCACCGTCAACGTAGGCGCCGCGGGCGTTGTGCTGACACCGGTAAAGGTAAGCGGCTTCCCCTCCGTCGTCACGGCTGTCACTGTTCCTCAACAGCCTCTGCAGGAAAAATGGTGGTTCCTGGGTGGTGGCTCTACCCTGGCATGCGTAATCATCTTCGGCATTCCCGCACGGCGTAAAGGCTGGCAGGGCATGCTCACCATCCTGGTCTGCGCCGCGTTCGTTACCTCCTCCATCACCGGATGCGGTGGCACCTCCCTCTCGCAGAGTCTTGCGAAGAGCGGCAGTTCCACCCTGCTGGGCGGCAGCAACCTGAACGGAACCGCGAACGCCACCGGTGGCGGTGTAGCCTCGAACCTCGTGACTCCCGGCAAATACCAGGTCGTC
>CAZZVA010000295.1:0-2293 GCA_964657345.1 uncultured Acetobacteraceae bacterium
GGCAGGTGCGCCAACAGCGACGATGGGAACAGCAGCGAGCCAGTAACCCATGACAACCGGCGAGAAGTCCCGCATGACGAAGAGATGCAGCAGGAATCCCGGAATGGTGACGATGGTCATGAGAACGACGGTGGTGGGCGTGACAATTTTTTCATTGATGCGGAACAGCAGGACCATGACCAGGAAGACGACGGTATTTTCGCCCGTGCCCACGAGGGCGCTGACAACTCCGCCGACGAAGCCGGCGGCTGCGAGGATACTTTTTTCCTTTGCGTGGAAGATGGCCAGTTGTTCATTGCGCGACACGTTCTTCCCGCGATTCACCAGCAGTAACGCCACGCCCATGCTGCTGACCAGCACAGTGAACGATGTGCGTACGAATACGGGCGGAATGAAGGGGGCGACGAAGTATGAACCGAAAATGATTCCGAGCACGCCGTAAATCCCAGCGTAGACGAGGGTGCGGCGCTCGATAGGAATGCGGAGATAAAGGATGCTGAGAGAGGCGGCGCCCATGCCGACACTTTGAATGGCGAGAGAGAAGTTGCGGGCGTCGCGGGGGGCGATGTGCAGGAGCTTGGTGAAGATGGGAAAGGCGATCGCTCCGCCGCCTTCACTGGTGCCGCCGCCTACCAGCGAGCCAAAGACCATGGTGAGCGCGACCTTCCAATCCGATAGCAGGTGGTGGATGGCGAGGCGGCCACCGAAGATCAACCACAAAGCCCAGACCAGCAGAGCAGTGGCTGCGTTGAAACGGAGTGCGCTTCGTGCTCGTGATTTTTTGTCCGGAGCCGCCCCTTCCCAAGCGGAGGGTTCCTTCATGAAACTCGACATGCGCTGCTGTTCTCCAGGATCGTCGACTGCAATGGAGATAACGGTAAAGCAATCCATCTTCTCGTGACGGTGCTCATCGCACATCCACCCTGGGTTGTAGGATCGCGGGTAAATTCGGGCAGCTCGATGTCAGAGACGCAACAGGACGGCCATGCCGCTGGGTGTATCGAGTTTGAAATCCCGCATAGCCTGGTTCATCCAGGTGAGAAAGTATGGCTGATGTTCGATCGCGCGGCAGAAAGACTGCACGGTCTGCACCATGTGCTCTTCGGCGAAAGACTCCTTGTACGCGCCGGCAACACCGATGAGCAGGGCGCGGAGCCAGGCGAAGTGCGTGGCCATGAGGATGTATTCGTCCAGGATTCCCTGCTGACGAAAGTGGGGACTGCCGGCGCGGCCAAAAGGAAACAGTGTTTGCAGCGTATAGTTCAGGAGATAGTTTTCCAGGCTGTGCGGACGGGCTGCGAAGAATGGCTGGTAGTAGTGTTGATAGGCATCAACGTAGCGCCTTGTGCGTTCTGCAGCACTGGACTGCGGATCGTAGGCAATGCCCTGCAGGAACAGGCTGCAGGTTTCTGCGAAGCGCGGCAGGTCTGCGCCCTTGCTGATGCGATGCGCCATGAGCTTGAGAATCACGTCCAGCTGCAGCTGATGAGCAGTCGGCAGTGCGTCCAGCTCGGCGATGAGTTGATGCTGCTCGACGATGTGGTGGTATTCGGCGAGGATCCGCAATGTGTCGGCTTGCCGGGCTGGTGAGGTGATCTGCTGCAGCCGTTCGCAGACCGCGCCGATGAGCAGGATGCGCTGCTCGATGGAACGCGCGCGATCCCGGAGGATGGTGAGCAGCAGTTCGCGGATCGCAAGAAAATGCGCATAGGGCTTGTAGGCTTGTCCATCCTGGTTGAAGGGCAGGTGGGCAGCACTATCGATGCGGAAAGCGCCCGAGTGCAGATCTCCGGTTACGCGCATGGCGGCAGGATTCAGGAGAACATCTCTTGCGGCTTCAGGGCAGGACAGGTGGAGAGATCCTTCGAGCGTCCCGGCCACGAGGTTCAATGCGCGTGGATAGATGGAGCAGGTTGAGGAGAGCAGCGCGGGTCCGTATTCGCCCTGGATGGAACACAAACGATCGGGATTGAAGAAAGCGCAGCAGCCCGAGGGCGCGAGATGTATCTGCGCATACAGAGGATCGGGTGCATTGGGTGTGATCGTGACGAATTTCGAGACGATGCCGCCCAGCCGGTCGGGAGGGAACTGGCGATATTGCTCGTAGGTTTGGCGGTCGACGGGGATGGACCAATCCTGGCAGCAGGTGTCTTCACACTGCGGTCCGATGCATTGGAAGGCGGCGGCATAGGACGGCCTGGCGGGTGCGGATTGGCTCATCGGCTGGATGGCCCGCTTCGCCTTCTGCCATCTGGCAGCGGGGATTCTACTGGTCGGGGCGGAGGGATTCGAA
>CAZZVA010000296.1:0-2246 GCA_964657345.1 uncultured Acetobacteraceae bacterium
AGCTAGTCGTCAGACGGTGCCATATCGACCGCGACCTTCAAGGTATGCTGGCCGCCGCCGAGGATGAGTCCGCGCAGAGGGCTGACATCTCCATAATCGCGGCCCCAGGCGACAGTCACGTGGCCGTCAGATGGTACAACGTTATTGGTCGGATCCATGTCCAGCCAGCCCAGCCCGCAGCAGTAGGCAGATATCCATGCATGGGAAGCATCGGCACCTACCAGGCGGGGCTTACCCGGGGGCGGATAGGTCCTGAGATAGCCGCTGACATAGCGCGCAGCGAGATGAATGGAACGAAGACAGGCTATCTGGACGTGGGCGAAATCCTGACAGACACCGCGCCGTTTTTTGAAAACATCTTCAATGGGTGTGCGCACCGTGGTGACCTTCGAGTCAAATTGAAAATCCTGATATATACGCGTTGTCAGGTCGCGAAGTGCCTCATGCATCGGCCGGTGGGGGGTGAAGGATTGGAGTGCGTACGCGGCAAATTCGGGGCGAGTCCGGATCCGGGGCGATTCAAACTGAAACTGGTGAGCATTGAGCGCCTCCGGGTCATGAGCCTGGGAAAGGGGCTGCGCAGACTCTTCCCATGGCCCGGATGCTGCAGCCAGGGCGATTGGATTCGGCCGGATGGCTACCTTGCTCCGCGCCTCGACAGTCAATTCCTCGTGAGGATCCTGAACCGTAAATAAGCAAAGTCTGTTGCCGAAGTAGTCGACGCGCTCAGTCCGTGTGGTCGGTGTGGGAGAGATTTCCAGCTCATTGCTGAGCAACTCGTTGTGCACGAAGGAACGCGGCTTCAGACAGGCAACGTGATTCCCAAACGAGACCGGGTAGACATATTTGTAAGTCGTACGGTGGCTGATCTTATAAATCATCGGAGTTCATTCACAGCTATGAGTTACAGGCCCATCGCTATGGGCATTGATCGAGCATGATTGAAATACCTGCTCGCCAGATTATTGGACCATGAAGGCAGAAGAGATTCCAGTTCCATAAGGTAATTGTCTATCGTCAGAAGTTCATTCGGAGCACGCTTCGTTTTCGGCGCTGAAGACAGTTGTACAGCCTGCAATTGAATGTTGCGTAACGATGTCAGCGCACCTTCCATGGCGAGCAGGTCGGCCGCCACGTGTCGAGGCAGTTTTTCATATAACTCGACCAGGTGTGAAAGCTGAAAGTCAAGGGAGCGCGGATTGCTGTCATCTGCCATTAACACATCCAGGACCGCGAGCGGTTGCAGGGTGGTGTAGTAGCGTGTGCGATAAGTCATGGAGCTATCAGCGACCTCAAGCAGGCAATCGAGGAACGGAGCGTCAGCGGCGGAGAGTGGGCTGGTAATGACACGCAGCTGCCGGGTTAGATAGATGGCTCGCTCCAGGCGTCGCCCGATGCTCATGAAAAGCCAGCCTGACCCGCGGTTGATATTCTCGCGCTCCATGCCGGAGAAGGCGGAGAGCAGTTCAAGGCAGCCGGTCAGCAATGCCGGATATTCGAGAAATTCTGTGCCTGGTGCGTTGGTCATGCACTGGCGAAGCCGTCCAATGAGCAGCATCATATCTGCGGACAGGCGTTCGCGCACATTGCCTCCAATGCGGGCTACCTCTTCGAGTGTGCTGGGCAGGCTGGAAAAACGCTTCTTATCCGTCAAAAGTGAGAGCACTTCTTTTTCAAGGGTCGGATAGGTAACAGGCTTCCTGCGGCTCTTCGCCGCTTTACCGCGGCGCAGTCCAAGGCATCCGTGAAGCAGAACGAGGCTTCCTAGATCCGACGATTCTGCGTGACGCACGCGCGGCACGATGGTGCGCAGGATACGTGCGATGTTTTCTGCCCTCTCGACATAGCGGCCAAGCCAGAACGTGTTATCGGCTACACGGCTTGGCACAACGCGGGGGATGCGGCGCAAGGCGACGGGCTCATCATGCGGGCGCAGCATGCTGAAGGTGTCGACCGGACTATCCCACAGCACCCAGGCGTCCTTGCTGTGCCCGCCCCGCTGCATGGAGACAACGGAGCCATTAGCCTCTGCGACGCGCACCAGGCCGCCAGGAAAAGCAAGCCACTCTCTGCCTGTGTTGAGCACATAGGTGCGGAGCACGACACTGCGTGAACTCAGGCTGCCATCTTCCCAGACCGGCGCGGTCGAAAGTGCGACCTGCTCCTGTGCCACATATTCATATGGACGTTGACGCAGGCGTGCAATCAACTTCGCCTTCTCAGCAGGAGGCAGTTGCGAGCCGAAG
>CAZZVA010000297.1:0-2239 GCA_964657345.1 uncultured Acetobacteraceae bacterium
CCCCCCGACGAGTTTATGGCCTCCGGCATCAAGTCCCTGGCGTACGTGGCGGGCGCCAAGTCAGGCGGCGGGCACCATGCCCTGCTGGCTCTGGGCGGGCAGCGCCTGGAGGAGCCTGATTTGCTGCACCTGCTGCCGCTGCAGCATCATGGGCGCACACGGATTCGGTTCTCGGTGAATGCTGCGATTGTCGCGCGTGACTTCGAGGGAGGGACGGCGAGCGTTGCTCAAAGACTGCAGGCGCTGCGTCGGGTCGCGCTGGCGGGTTACCCAGTGGGTTTGACGATTGCGCCGATCATGCCGGTGCCGGAGTGGCAGCACCAGTATTCGACGCTGCTGCAATCTGTCGCTGATGCTGTGCGCGACGTCGACGGGCTGGATTTGACAGCGGAACTGATTACGCATCGTTTCACGCCGGGATCGAAGGAAGTGCTGCTCGGCTGGTACCCGAAGACGACGCTGGATCTGCGAGAGGATGCGCGGAGTGAGAAGCGGACCAAGTTCGGCGGCTTCAAGTATGTGTATCCGAAGGATGCGATGGGCGAAATGCGCGGCTTCTTTCAGAAGACGATCGCGTCGATGCTGCCGACTGCTCGCATTCTTTACTGGACTTGATCAGGCGGGGGCCACAGATGTGCGCGGCCTCAGGCAGCCGGACTGTTTAAAAGAGGTTCGCGCATAGTGCGAAGGCCTATCCTAGCTGCGCGAGCATGGGGCCGCTGGCTCAGTGGCGAGCGTACTGGACTGGCGCGGAGATGCGGTTGAGGATGCTGTTCTTGCCTACCATCCGGACGGTGAGTGTGTGCGGGCCCACGGACAATTTATCCAGCGGGAGAATGCCGTTCGGGGCGGCCGGAACGTTGGCGATCAAAGTCAGGTCGCGACCATTGCGGGAGTCGTAGACCTCGATGTGCGAGACAGTGGAGAGACTGGCAGCGGCTGCATTGGTCGTGTCCAGTGACCAGGCCAGAGTCTCGCCGTCGACCTTGGCGCTGACGGTGTAGCAGTTGTCGATGCCGCTCTCGATCTCGGTGCCTTCGTTGTAGTCGTTCCAGGTGGCGATCTGGAGATAGGGCAGACCTTTTCCGCCATTGAATGAGGCGCTTTCACTGAGCGACTTGATCCAGAGCTGGCCGCATTGCTGATCCATGATGCGGTTGGCGCCCCAGTTGGACTGGGCGCTGTTAAAGCCCTTAAAGGCCAGGCCCCACAGCAGGGTGTTCGGATGGCCGGCTGCTGTCTGGTAGAAGTGGGCGAGGGTGCCGCTGGTGGTTGCGGGACCGATGTTCTGCACAGATTGATCGCGAACCGGATCAGTGCCTTCGGGTTTGAGCCAGTAGTAGGCGCCGGAGGAAGCCTTGCGCGTGAAGCCGGCAGCGTTCTCGAAGATGATCATGGGGACGCCGTTGTTGGCGTTGTACGGCGGCTTGGCGCAGTTTTTTGGCAGGTCGCTGTTCCATTCTTCGAGATGGACCCAGACATCAGTCCATGAGGGTGCTGCGCCGGATTCAGGAATGATCGCGTCCTCGGGAAAGATCTGCAGGACTGGGCGGCCGTTGATCTTCTGATAGGCGTCATTGCCGAAGTGAAAGCCGTTCAGGTAACACATATCGTTACGCATGTGCGCGATGACGCAGTTCTCGTAGTCGCCTCCCGATCTGCCGGAACAACTGGCGCCGGAGGTGCCGGGGATGCCGGTGGGCGTGACCGTGTAGCCGGTCGCAGGACCGTCGTACATGATGAGGTACATGGGCGAGCAGGCCTGGGCCCCGCTGCAATACTTCGAGCCGATGTAACCCTGCAGCTTGAGGGCGGCAGAGTCCTCGGAGGTGCCGGCGCCTTCCCAGGTGAGGATGGCTCCATCGATGTGGCGGCGCTTGATGTCTTCTACCTGGGCAGCTACGGTTTTCCGGTCATTGGAGTTGTAGCCGGTGACGACATTGTTGTGGCAGTGGTCGGTGGTGGTGTCGGTACAGAAGCCGAGCATGATGTTGGCGTAGATCTTCGTGTTCTGTCCGTTGGCGAGGTAGGAGTGGAGATCTTCGGTGGAAACATTGCCGGCTGGCTGGTCGAACTGGGGTGTGGCGACCTGGGGCCGCATATCAGCCTGCCCGGTGAATGGCTTTCGGCACTGCGGCGGCAGTTTGCCGCCGGCGGGGCAGGCTGCGGTGTTATTTGCGTTGAGGGTGGCGAGGGTGGTCTGTGCCAGCGCGCTTATTGTGCAAAGCAAGAACGCGAA
>CAZZVA010000298.1:0-2229 GCA_964657345.1 uncultured Acetobacteraceae bacterium
TACGCCAGGTGCTGGATGCGGAAGAGAGTGTCCGGATCAAGAACGTGGCGGGCAGTAGCGTGGTTGACCTGGACGGGCGCAAGCTGGTGATCGACACCATGGATGAGTATGGCCTCGAACAGGCACTGCGGATCCGCGAGGGTGGTAGCGACGTAGAGGTGGTGGCCGTCGCGATCGGTCCGCCGCGCTGCCAGGATGTTTTGCGGACGTCGCTGGCTATGGGTGCGGATCGGGCGATCCTCGTCGAGACAGATGTGCGGCTGGATGTGATGGCTGTGAGCAAGGTAATGGCAGCTGTTGCAGAACAAGAGAAGGCGGAGCTGATTCTCTGTGGCGGCCAGCAGGCAGACTGGGACAGCCAGGCATTGGGTGCAGCCATCGCGGAGAGGCTGCAGTGGCCGCAGGTGACGTGGACCAATGGCCTGGAAATAGGCAATGGTGAGTTAACTGGCAAGCATGACGTGGACGAAGGCAGCGAGATGTTTCGCATGCCGCTCCCCGCAGTCGTGACGACCCAACAGGGTTTGAATGAGCCGCGCTATCCGACGCTGCCAAATATTCTGAAGGCGAAGAAGAAGGAGCTCCGGAAGGAAGCGCTGGAGCAGTTTGGCGTGACGCCCAAGGTGACAGTGCTGAGTGAAGAGGTGCAGGTGAAGGCGCGGTTGAACAAGATGATCGAAACGAAGGATGCGGCCGCGGCTGCCGCACAGTTGGTGACTTCGCTCCGGTCAGAAGCACGGGTGATTGCATGATTCTGCTGGTGGTGGAACATGGCGGCGGCAAGGTTGCGAAAAGCACATACGAGCTGGTGACATGTGCGCGTGAGAGTGGATGCGAAGGGCCGGTGACTGCCTTGGTACTGGGCAGCAGCGTGGCTGCCGTCGCTGCCGAGATTGCAAAAGCAGCGGACCAGGTGCTGGTTGCCGACAGACCCGAACTCGCGCAGTATGACTCGGAACTCTGGGCCGCCGCAGTGGCGCAAATTGCCAAAGAGGGTGAGGCATCGCTGGTCCTGATTGGAGGCAGCCGTAGCGGACGCGACTATAGTGCACGGGTTGCTGTGAAGCTCGATGCGGCGCTGCTGGAAGACGTGATCGCGCTGAAAACCAGCGACGGCAAGTTGGCTGCGGAGCACTACACCTATCTAGCCCGGGTCACGGAAAAGGTCGAAGCGGCCGGTGTGGTTGTCGCGACAGTCAAGCCGGGCGCGTTTGCTGCGGCTGCGGTGGGAAGCGAAGTCGCCGAACAGTTCGATGTGGACCTGGACCTGCCCACTCGTCGCGTAGAGGTGACCGGAAAGACCGGCGAGAAGACCTCGCGCATTGCTTTGACCGAGGCCGATGTTGTCGTCTCCGGCGGCCGCGGCGTCGGCAGTGCAGAAAATTTTACAAAGCTGGTAGAAGGGTTAGCCGATCAGCTTGGCGCAGCAGTCGGGGCAACGCGGGCGATTGTGGATGCCGGTTGGCGTCCCTATGCCGAACAGGTCGGGCAGACCGGGAAGACAGTGGCTCCCAAGGCATACATCGCGATTGGCATTTCGGGAGCGGTGCAGCATTTGTCCGGCATGAGCAAGAGCAAGTACATCATCGCGATCAACCGGGATGCGGAAGCGCCGATTTTCAAGATTGCGGATTATGGATTAGTAGGTGATGTGAATGTGATCGTGCCGGCAATCCTGGAAGAGTTGAAAAAGTAAAGTGAGCAGAAGACGGGTGTGAGGGGCCGATCGGGATGACTGCGTAAATGCTGCCACTGTCGAGCAAGATCGGGTTCCTGCTATTTGCTGTTGTCATGCTTTCGATCGGGCTGCGTGGTTTTCATAGGATGTACCTGCGCATTCGACGGGGACGGTCGGATGGTGATCAGCGTGTCGATCGCATTCCGCAGCGGCTCTGGTACGCATTCGCCACAACCCTGACGCAGAGCCGGACGTTTCGCGACCGCCGCGTCGTGAGCCTGTTTCACTCCTTCATCTTTTACGGATTTGTCTTCTATCTGCTGGTCAACCTGGTGGATGCTGCGGAAGGCTACGTCGAGCTCGGAATTCCTGCATTCATTCCATCCAATCTGTTCGTTCTGTACCTACTTGAAGGCTATGGTTTCGCTGCCGATGTTTTAAGTTTTCTAGTACTTGTTGGAGTGATCGCTCTGGTGGCTCGACGCTTTCTGCTCCCAGCGCGGCGCGACTTCAGGTTCAACCCGAAGACTCTTCTTCATCCGAATCTCCAA
>CAZZVA010000299.1:0-2212 GCA_964657345.1 uncultured Acetobacteraceae bacterium
GTCCATGAGTATTCGGACGATTGGAATGTGGACGATAGCTTACCAGAGACCTATTCCGATACTGATAATACCGATGTCGTGTTAATGAACTACCGGCGTTCACTCGCAATTATTCCCAGAAATAATGGTGCCGCTAAGGCGCTACGAAAGACGATGACGGGGTCGACGAAGTCCGTTTGAGTGGTCAACCGATCATCGCTAAATGATAGGAAAGAAAACGCTGATGGATGGTGAGGTCTTTTACTCCATCAAGGAAGTACGCATCCTGGCCGAGCCGTGGCATGTTCACGGCACTATCAGATCTCGCTCTTCACTGGAAAGGTCACAGGCAATTACAAAGTCGTAACTTGATTGACTATTCCAGTATTTCAACGCTTTGATCATCTTGGCTGCGAGCAGGCATCCTGCCGCACGCTATCTTTTCCGGCTTTTTAGCGCGAAAAACAATCGAACGACAGACTGTTTCCTCATAGCCTATTCAGGGTCTTCGGCCCGTGAGACGAAAGACGAGGCCACTCGTGAGCCTGATCTGGTTTTGTTCATTATTCGCACCATTTGGCACGTGGGTCAGCAGGTACTCTGCCTGAGCTACCCGGACGGAGAAGAGCGAGGAAAGACGATAGTCGAGTCCCCCTCCGGTTGCGAAAGCGATCGTGCTCGTCGCCCGGTCGATGTCGAAATTCGTGCTGCTATGCCCTGCGCCAACCAGCACCTGGCCGTAAGGAGTCCACTTTCTTTTAGAGCGATAGCTGTACCGGCCACCGGCGAGATAGGTTGTCAGGCGCAGGTCGTGGCTGCCGCTATTGATGTTGCTGGTCTCTGTTTCCCCAAAATTGAAAAGAAAACTAAAACCGGATGGATCGTTGGCTGCGATCTCCGCGCTTCCTCCGTACATAAAGAAGCAACCACAATCCGTTGGCCCTGCATTGGCATGGACGGTTGTGAAGCCAACACCCAGGTCGAGCGTGGGCGCCGGATCCGTGCCAGGCGGTACAGACTGGGCCCCGGCCACCGAAGCCATGCATCCCACTGCGATAAGCAGACTTGCAGCAATATACTTCATTTCGAATCCCCTCTTATCGAACAGTCAGAGTAACGGTAGTGGAGTGGTGGAGCGAACCGCTGGTGCCGGTCACGGTGATGGTGTAGGAATGCGGTGGCAGGCCGAAGTAGCCGCCGCCGCAGCCCGTCAGGCTGCCGATGGTTCCAAGACCCAGGAGCAGCAGCAGGGAGAACGCGACCCCGCGAGGCAGCTTACGAAGCTGCTTGCGGAAGCGCTTCACACCCAGCAGAGGCAACAACAACAGCGCATAGCTTGCGCTCGAGAGAGCATTGCTGTTTTCGAGTAGAGCCTGCGTCGGCGAGGTGACAATGGTCATCGTCGTGTCTGTCGGACCCGCACCGGGTACCAGGCTTGCAGGACTGAAGGAGACAGTCGCACCTGGCGGCAGTCCCGTAGCAGAGAGAACAACGCTTTGATCGAAAGGCACGTTCAGTCCGCCAAGCGAGACCGTGTACTGCACACTGTCTCCAGGGTTTATGGTTTGGGTAGGCGGTGTAGCCGTAATGGTGAAGTCCGCGGGCACAGCGATCACGGTCACGGTGACCGAGTTCGAAGTCTCCTCGCTATAGTTGGCATCACCTGAGTACACGGCAGTGACCGTGTGGCTTCCTGCTGCCAGCGAGCTGGTCGTGAAGGTTGCCACTCCTGAGGCGTCTACAGTTCCCGTGCCGATGACCGTGCTGCCGTCATAGAACTTCACCGTACCGGTAGGAACAGCACTGCCGGTTTTCGTGATCGTATCCGTGAACGTGACCGACTGACCTATCGTTCTGGAGGTTGCCGAAGCAGTCAGCACATCCTCGGTGGTGGCCGGGGGCTTGGCGACGGACACCGTTTCCGTAACGGGCCCAGCATTGGAGATGCCGTAGTTGGTATCCCCTCCATAAACGGCTGTGATGATATCTGTACCAGCCGGCAGGGTTGTGGTCGTGATTGTTGCCACACCGGCGGCGTTGATGGTGCCGGTGCCGATGACGGTCGTCCCGTCATAGAACGTCACGGTACCAGTTGGCGCAACTCCTTTGATGAGGTTGATCGTGTCCGTGAAGGTCACTGCCTGACCCACATTGATCGCAGGATTCGAGGTCGTCAACGCGCTGTTAGTCGTCCCCTTGCTGACTACTACGACGACAGCATTGGATTTCTCAG
>CAZZVA010000300.1:0-2171 GCA_964657345.1 uncultured Acetobacteraceae bacterium
GTGACGGTTCAGCTTTGGAGAATGCCCCATGCGATTGGCTGTCAGCTTCAAACACTCATTCCCCGCACTGTTGTTCCTGGGACTGCTTTCCCTCCCCGTCACCGCCCAGACCACCCATGCGGCAGCCACGGTTTCTGCAAAGCCACAAACCGTGGAGTGGGTGTACAGAATCCGTTATGGCGGCGCAGACGAGTGGTTTCAGATTTTTCGCAAATACCAGCTTGCCATCCTCGAACGGCAAAAGCAGCTTGGCTATGTCCTTGACTACACGGTGTGGGCACCGGGCCTGCACACCAGTGAAGATGCACGCTGGGACTATCGCGTCGTCATCACCCGTGCGTCGCAGGACGCACCGCCCGGGCAGTCCGAAGCTGAAATAGGCAAACAGCTCTTTCCGACCAGGCCGTGTTCAAGCGCGACGAAAACAGGCGATGGGAGCTGACCACCAACCATTGGGACCTCCCCATCCACCAGGTCGACTGGAATCGTCCGGAGTAGAGTCGCACCGCCTGGCAAGTATTCCCCATGTCCTTCTACTTGGAGATCAGAAATGGCATTCGACACGTCTATGGCTCAAGATGTCGCCAGTACGCTGGTCGTAGAGAACAGCCCAACGGAGCCGGTCTTCAAAACCCCCGGGCAGTTGGCAAACATCGTGACGCTGTTCGCAGCGTCGGACGGTTGGATGGAACGAGTGCGGTTACGCACCGACCGGCGTTGGTATGAGCGCCTCCATCACGGCCCCGATTACGACATCTGGTTGATCAGCTGGCTTCCAGGACAATCCACGGGATTTCACGATCATGGCGCATCCGCGGGTGCCTTCGTCGTCTCCACCGGCGTGCTGGAGGAGCATCGCCTGGGTGAAGCTCCGGGCGAGATCCATCCCGGACAGCCCTGTTCCTTCGGACCCGGGTACGCGCACGACGTCCGTAACGTGTCGCCTGCGCCTGCCATCAGCATCCATGCCTATTCTCCTCCGCTCAGCGAGATGAACGAATTTGAGCTGGAGGGGAGCGGCCTGGTTCCACGGGATCACGGGCCCGGCGCCCTCGATCAGGACTGGCGCGCGCCCCACTTGCAACCAGCCGGCCGCGCGCCTGCCCTCAGCATTGACCAGTTGCTTGTAGCCGCACGAGCCAGGCTGCCAAGACTGTCACCCCGTGATGCCAGCGAGGCCACTGCCAAAGGCGAGGCGATCCTGGTCGACATCCGTCCCGACCGTCAGCGCGCGACAGAGGGCGCGATCGAAGGCGCATGGATTGTCGAACGCAATGTCCTGGAATGGCGGTTTGACCCGGCCTCTGATGCACGGTTGTCGGTCGCGACCGGCTACGACCTCCGCGTTATCGTGTTTTGTTCCGAAGGCTATACGTCCAGTCTGGCAGCCGCAGCCCTGCAGGATCTGGGACTCTTCCATGCGACGGACATCATCGGCGGATTCCAGGCGTGGCAAGCAGCAGGTCTGCCGATCACTTCGGCGCATCCGTCTGCGGATTTCTGACTCTCGACCGCGACTGCCTCGTCCTGCATCACGAATCAATCTTCAGGCACTTCTCTGGCAACAGGGTCTCCGCATCCAGCCTCGTAACAAGGAAGGCTGGCGTTTCCTACTGTGGTTCCAGTAAGGTGGAGCGCGTATGGACCCACTGGAGCAATTGAAGGATGAACTGCGCGCGGTACTGCCGCCGATCGACAAGACACATATGCAGTTACGTAAACAGGATCAGCCGGAATCCTGGACGATTCAGCAGGTTGCCGAGCATCTTCGTCTGACATATGTACGGACACGGGAAGCCATGGACGTCCGCCTCGAAAAGGGAGTTCCGACCAGCACCCGGGTCACTCTGAAGGGACGCTTCTGGCAGTCCCTGGTGACCACGATCGGCTACTTCCCGCCAAAGCGGAAGGCTCCCAGAATCGTCGTGCCGCTGGCATCCGAACCACTGGATGGCAGCGCCGTATATGCCGCCGTGGCGGCAGAAGTGGATGCGATGGCAGCAGCCATAGATAAGGTCGAGCATGTCATGGGACAGGGGCGCACCGTAAACCACGCGATTCTGGGGCCGATGAGCGTAGCCCAGTGGCGCCGCTTTCACCTGGTGCACGGGCGTCATCATGTGCAGCAGATTTTGCGGATACAGCATAGATCGCTTGGCGGCGAAGCAGGT
>CAZZVA010000301.1:0-2152 GCA_964657345.1 uncultured Acetobacteraceae bacterium
AGTTGCCGCTGCCGGGACGAAGGAATACGCGGGCAATCGCCGATTTGCGGCGGCCTGTTCCGTAATACTGAACTGTCTCTGCCATGTGTCTTAAGTCTCTTCCTTCACGTGTGTAAAGCTTTATCTTGGATTCCGGCCCACTCAGAAGCTTGTCATCTCGACCGGAGCGAAGCGTAGTGGAGAGATCTCGCTCTCCATCCGCTTACGAAGCCTTCTTCTGGCCGTTCCGCGTTTCGAAGTCCAGCGGCACCGGCTGCTGTGCTTCGTGGGGATGCTTCGCTCCGCGATATACCTTCAACTTGGTCGCCATCTGGCGGCCCATCTTGGTCTTCGGCAGCATGCCCTTCACGGCTTCTTCCACAATCTTTTCCGGACGCCGCTCCAGCAACCGGACAAACGACTCTTCGCGCAGACCGCCCGGGAAGCCGGTGTAGCGCCGGTACAGCTTCTGCTGCGCCTTCAGGCCGGTCAGGACAATCTTCTCGGCATTCACGACAATGATGTGGTCACCAGTATCGATGTAGGGGACATACTGCGGATTGCGCTTGCCCGCGAGTACGCTGGCGGCTTCTGTCGCGAGGCGTCCGAGGGTCTTGCCGGTGGCATCGATCACGAACCACTTGCGGGTAATCTCGTTCGCGCTTGGTATAAAGGTGGACATAATAAAGTGGTTCCTGATCTTTCTAAAATGTTCTCGTCGGAGAACGTTTTTGCTGCGTACCGAATGACATTTTCCGTAAAAGCCGCAACACATTTGCCCACGCACAGCGCAGGAAAAGTACTCTTCACGGCCAACTGCACTAGATCGCGTGAGTCGCGCAGGCCCTGCCAAGAAGCCAGGCCACATCAGCCAATGAGTTACCTTCCACCCTTACCCATTAGCCGCGGGCACGGGAAGGCAAACGCAGGACTGCGCAAGGAATACAGAATACCCCACGGTTCAGGAGCGCGTCAACGAGATAGCTGCATGAGAGGGGGCCTGAGCAATGCGCCAAGTCCTGGGGGCGACTCTGAATCGCCGGGCTCAAACAATGCTCAAGGTCCGTTCTAGCGTGCGCAGTCCGTGCCGCCCGGCACATTTCCAACGACAAGGCTGCTTCCGCTGCCGTAGTCGTAAGCCGGCCCTGGATGGGTCATGGAGTACTCGTCTACCGACAGAACACCCTGGTCACCCCGATATTTGCCGAAGCTGTACCGCAGGGCGTAGGTCACACGCACTTGGCGCTTCCCGTGGTCACGCAGGTAGGCGAGTAAGCGATGCGAAAATACCGCCTGAACACAATAGCCCTCGCCCACTTTGCGATACAGCAGCACCAGCGGCTCATCCCCCGGCAGCGCCGGAGACTTCTGCAGCCTGCTCAGAAACGGAAGCGGCATCCCCGTCGCCGAGGCGAGCTGATCCACGTCCGAAGTCCATTCCATCTCGTGGGTGGAGGTCTTCGTGACGTCCCCAAACTGCAACACGGCCGCTCTCGAGCCAAGCAGCAAAAGCGGGCATACCAGGAGCGCTGGCAGCTTCCATGCCGCTCGCTTCCGTAGATTCCAGACGATCGGCGCTGCAGCGATTGCCAGTAGCAGCGGACCTGAAAGCCCCACTGCCTGGATGACAAAGAAGGAAAGTCCAATCTTAAGCGACATCAGCGGGAAGAGGTTCTTGTAGGTGATGGCTACAAACCACGCAAGCGCTATCAATACTGGCAGGTAGTAGCTCGCAGCCACGTCCCGCCGCCAGACCCACAGAGCAGATGGCAGGACCCACAGGAGGAGGATCAGTGCACAAAACTCAATGCCGCCGCCGGTGAGAAGCAGAACATCCGCCGTCAGCAGGAGACCGGTGCAGAGAAAGATCGAAGCAAGCACCCAGCCCGTTTTCGACCGTTTTAGTTCGATTGCCTGCACAGGCGTCACCAGAGATTGAAATTCCACATCAAGCCTGTCTATCGCTCATCGCGCGATCTCCAGCTAGCCGTCCAGTGAAGCGCACCCGTGAGGACGATAACAGATGGCGTTTACTCCCACTCCGGTGATCCCGCACGGGCCAAGGCTCACGCACACCCGTTCCCAGCCGATGAGCACTATAGCGCGCCATCGCCGCTGGAGCACGGATGCAAGAGTCAGACCCAAACGCCGCATCCTCGTCAAACAGTCAAGC
>CAZZVA010000302.1:0-2122 GCA_964657345.1 uncultured Acetobacteraceae bacterium
AGCGTGCAAAAGGATCATCCACAGCCACCCGCCCGCCTAGCAGTTCAGCGAAACGCTCGCAGTATTAAGAAAGATAGGTCGTTCCAGGGCGCCGTCACGGGAGATCCGGTCTTCAGTGAGACTTGGATTGCGCTTTCTTTTGCGGCCTCGATAACGGTAGGACATCAACCGTAGGAGCTGACCTATCGAGACTCCTTCTCTTCGACACTGTTCGACTATCAACAGTTGGATGAACCGATCATCAACATGTTCCAAGCCTAATCGTAATTGACGATTAGTAGCCACTTCGGGAGCAGGGCGGACTACAACAAAGCGAACGAGGTAGCGGCGCTGTTTCTTCCCATCACTGCGCTCTGCTTAGAAACACCGTGTCGCAGTTGTAGGCCTTATGCATCTGAACAAGAATCTTCAAAATTCCACGCTCTATCGTATAAACGGAAGCGTCGCCTTTGCCGGCATCGCTCGTTCAGTGCTTTCAGTTGGTGCGGATCCAGAAAACGAACAAGGTCCGTGTCTTGTGCCACACCAAGAACAACTTCGGGGAGAAAGCCACGAGCCATCGGTTCGAGATCAACAACCTAAGTCTGATTCCTGGTCGAGGCTCCTATCAAGTAACTCTAAAGAAGAGCCTGTCTCCAAATGCCAAAAGCTGTTTAGGCTCGATCATTCGATTTCAAGGTCTTCGGCCGGTGAGATGAAAGACGAGGCCACTCGTGAGCCGGATCTGGTTCTGTTCATTATTCGCACCATTCGGGACATGGGTCAGCAAATATTCTGCCTGGGCTACACGAATGGAGAAGAGCGAAGACAGGTGATAATCGAGTCCCCCGCCGGTCGCGAAAGCGATTGTGCTCGTCGAGCGGTCGATGTCGAAGTTTGTGCTGCTATGCCCTGCGCCAATTAGCACCTGTCCGTATGGAGTCCACTTTCTTCTAGAACGATAGCTGTAGCGTCCCCCGGCCAGATACGTTGTAAGACGCAGATCGTGGCTGCCGCTGTTGATGTTGCTGGTCTCTGTTTCCCCGAAATTGAAAAGAAAGCTAAAACCAGATGGATCATTGGCGGCGACCTCTGCGCTTCCTCCGTACATAAAGAAGCAGCCGCAATCTGTTGGCCCTGCATTGGCATGGACGGTTGTGAAGCCAACACCAAGGTCGAGTGTGGGCGCCCGATCCGTGACTGGCGGTCTTGACTGGGCCTTGGCGACCGAAGCCATACATCCAACTGCGATAAGCAGACTTGCAGCAAAATACTTCATCATGAATCCCCTCTTATCGAACAGTCAGAGTGACGGTGGTGGAGTGGTGGAGCGAGCCGCTGGTGCCGGTCACGGTTATGGTGTAGGAATGCGGCGGCAGACCGAAATAGCCGCCGCCGCAGCCGGTTAAGCTGCCGATGGTGCCAAGGCCCAGGAGCAGCAAAAGGGAGAACACTACCCCACGGGGCAGCTTACGAAGCTGCTTGCGGAAGCGCTTCACACCCAGCAGAGGCAACAACAATAACGCGTAGCTCGTGCTCGAGATACCATTGCTGTTTTCGAGTCGAGCCTGCGTCGGTGAAGTGACGATGGTCATCGTTGTGTCTGTCGGACCTGCTCCAGGGACCAGGCTGGCAGGACTGAAGGATACAGTCGCACCTGGCGGCAGTCCCGTGGCAGAGAGAACAACACTTTGATTGAAGGGCACGTTCAGCCCGCCCAGCGAGACCGGGTACTGGACACTGTCTCCAGGGTTGATGGTTTGGGTAGGCGGTGTTGCCGTGATGGTGAAGTCGGCGGGCACAGCGAATATGGTTACACTGACCGAGTTCGAAGCCTCCTCACTATAGTTGACATCACCTGAGTAAACGGCTGTGACGGTGTGGGTTCCTGCTGCCAGCACGTTGGTAGTCAGAGTTGCCACTCCGGAGGCGTCTAGAGTTCCCGTGCCAATGACCGTGCTGCCGTCATAGAACGTCACCGTACCGGTAGGAGCGACACTGCCAGTTTTCGTGATCATGTCCGTGAATGTGACCGCCTGACCTACCGTTCTGGAGATGGCCGAAGCCGTCAGCACATCTACAGTGCTGGCAGGGATCTGGGTGACAGACACCAATTCCGTGACGGGTCCGGCATTGGATATGC
>CAZZVA010000303.1:0-2096 GCA_964657345.1 uncultured Acetobacteraceae bacterium
TTACCGTCTCTTTGGCTTCAATGTCTTCTCCACCCACCTGCCGCTGACCCTCGGCGTGCTGGCGCTGGCTGTCCTGGTCTGGCACTGGTCACGACGCGCCTTCGGCGAACGCGCTGCCTTTTACGCCGCGCTCTCCATCCTCACCACCATCGGGATCTTTCTCTACACACGCTTTCTCATCCCGGAAATTCTGCTCACCTTCTGGCTGTCCCTCGCACTTTACTGCACCATCACCGCGCTTGAAGATCGCGCGCCACGACGGATCTACTTCACCTGGATAGCTCTCGCCCTTGCCATGCTCACCAAGGGGCTCATTGCCCCGGTCTTCTTCTTCGCCGCGATCGTCCCATGGCTGCTGCTCACCGGCGCATGGCGTGAGTGGCGCATGCTCAAGCCCTTCTCCGGCTTCGCGCTCTTCCTGCTCGTCGCCGCTCCCTGGCATATCCTCGCCGGCCTGCGCAATCCGGACCACGGCCACCCCATCGGCAATATCCCTTCCGCAGCAGGCGTCCACGGCTTCTTCTACTTCTACTTCATCAATGAACACGTACTGCGCTTCCTCGGCCACCGCTTCCCGCACGATTACAACAAGCAGGCCGCGTGGGTCTTCTGGGCCGGCCATCTCGCTTGGCTCTTTCCCTGGAGCCTCTATGTACCGCTCGTGTTCACGCGTCTCTGGCGCTCACGCCGTACCTGGCTCGCCGGCCTGAGCCAACACTCCGCACTGCCCGCTCTCGCCCGCGAAGAATTCCGCAAACGCACCATCTGGCTGCTCGCCCTTTTCGCCGGATTCATCCTGCTCTTCTTCTCCATCTCCACCAACCAGGAGTACTACACCTTCCCCTCCTGGTTCGCATTGCTCATGCTCACCACCGCCGTCGTTGCCAGCTATGAAGAGAATGCTGTCATCGCCGACCCCGCCCTGCGCAAACGAGGCGCCTTCTCCGTCCATGGCGAGTCGCTCATCGGCGTGCATGTCCTCCTCGCCTGTGTAGGCATAGCTGTCTCGCTCGCTCTCGCCTACGGCCTCTGGAGTTCGCGCCACCTTCCCTTCGTCTCAGATGTCGGCGCTGTGCTTGCCCATCGCGGCATCGGCGGCTACTCCCTCTCCATGTCGCACATCTTCGATCTCACGGGCCAGTCGTTCGCCGGACTCCGGCTGCCAGCCATCCTCGCCGGACTCGCGCTCGTGACCGGACCATGGCTCGCTCTCCGCTACCGGCAGCAGGACCAGCATTTTCAAGCAACCATCAGTGTGGCAATCACCTCGGCAGTCTTTCTCATTGCGGCCCATCTCGCGCTTATCCGCTTCGGTGGCATGCTCGGCTCACGTCCCTTCGCCGACACCATTAACAGCCTTTCCGGAAATGCAGCCCGCGATCCCTCGCTTGGTAGCAATGCGCAGCTCATCATCTACGGCGATCAGGCAAACGCATCCTCTGTCATCTTCTACACGCGCCGCCAGGCCCTCCTGGTGAACGGTCGCTCCTCGTCCATGATCTGGGGCTCGTTCTATCCGGACGCTCCACACATCTTTATCGAAGATGCCGACCTTCTCCGCGGCTGGGGCCTCGGACCGCGTCACTACCTCATCGTCACCGGGGATGATCGCGACCACGTCTCCACACTTCTCGGCTCACGAGCCATCCTGCTGCAGGAACTTGCCGACAAGGCTCTCTTTACGGATCGGCCACTCCGGCCATGATCACGCAAAGACTCGATTTGACGGAACAAGCCAGGCATCGCCGGAGTACGCTATGGTGTCATACAGCCTGCAGTGTCAGTAAGAATGGTCCATCGGGGAAAGGTCGCACACTGTGAAAACGCTCGTCATCGATATCGGCGGAAGCAACATCAAGCTGCTGGCAGAAGGCCAGACCGATCCCATCAAAATTCCTTCGGGTCCGGAGATGACGGCGGCCGAGATGGTGAAGCAGGTCCTGAACTCCACCTCCGCCTGGAAGTATGACCGCATCTCCATCGGTTATCCCGGGCCCGTTCAGAACAACAAGCCCACCCTGGAGCCGCACAACCTCGGCAAGGGCTGGATCGACTTCAACTATCAGAAGGCCTTCGGCAAGCCCGTGCGCATGATC
>CAZZVA010000304.1:0-2090 GCA_964657345.1 uncultured Acetobacteraceae bacterium
TTGTTAAGGTCTTTGGGTATTCGTACTCGGTTCTTCGCTGGAGTGATGTCGCGATCAGCATGGCCACAGCATTCCTGGTGCAGCGCACTTTTGTGCGTTCCGGTATCCGTGAATGGAATGCAACGCTTGGGACTTTGACGCTTGTGTTGTCTTCGATCTATCTGCCTACCAGCTTTCTGTTTATGACGGATATCGCAGGGCTTTTTGGGCTGATCGTGTGTCTGTACGCATGTCTGCGCAGTCTGGAAGCAACAGAAGAGAGTTCGGCACTGCTTTGGGTTGCGACGGCGGCACTGTCCAATGCAGTGCTGGGAAGTGTTCGGCAGACGACGTGGCTGGGCGTACTGGTCATGGTGCCCTGCGCGCTGTGGGTACTTTGGAAGCGGCAGCAACGGAGGGCGGTTACGGGCGGGGCGATCTGCTTTGTGATCGGTGTCGCGATCGTTCTGCTGACTTTACGTTGGTATGCGCGGCAACCGTACTCGGTGCCGGAAGGGCTGATGCAGCCGGGGCTGAAGCTTGCGACCGCAGTAGGGAATGTCATTGCTGGATTCGTCGTTCGGGGCGGACTGCAGCTTGCACTTCTGCTGTCTCCGGTTCTGCTGATGTATATGCTGGCCACGGGTCGGCGGGGACTTCGTATTCTGCTGGGAGTGCTTGCCGTAGCATTTGTCTGCTATGCGGGGATTCGCATCCGGGTGGGGCATTTTGCGGGTCTGGGTCCATGGATTCCGCACAACTTTACGCCTTATGGCTTTACGCTGATGCCCTCCCTGGAGGGCAAGCCGCCGCTGGTCTTTGGCCCGGTGCTGCGGGCTTTTTTGACGGCGGCGACATTTGCGGGCATCGTTGGTTTGTTTCTCGTATTACGCGAACGATACAGTGGGCGCAAAGCGCGGAAAGAAGTAACTGCAGAAGATTCTCGTTTGGTCACTCCATGGGATCTTGCGACTGTTGTTGTTCCCTGCAGCGCTGCTTATGTTGGGTTGCTGCTGCCGCGAGTTGCGCGGTCGGGCGCGTTGCTGGACCGTTATTTACTATTCGTTCTGGCGATGTGCCTGCTCGGCCTGTTGCGCGGTTACCAGACGATGATCGGAGCGAGGCTGCCGGCCTTCTGCCTGGTGCTGATACTTGGTCTGGGCTCGCTTGATGTTGTTGCAGCGCATGACGCCTTTGCCGAAGCTCGTGGCCGCCTGGCGGCTGTGGACCAGCTGATATCGGATGGAATTCCAGCGACGCAGATTGATGGAGGCGCAGAGTTCAATTCAGCTACCGAGGTTGAGCAGACGGGCTATCTCCACGATCCAAATCTGCGTGTGCCTGCGGGCCTGGCTAAGAGCAGGGTGACGGTGGATACACCATGCCATCCCTACACGGAGTATCTGTTCCCTTCGCTACATGCGCGCTATGGGCTTTCGTATGAGCCAAACCTCTGTGGTGGATCTGCGGGTTTGGCGCCGATGACTTACAAGACGTGGCTACCGCCGTACACTGTCTATATCTACACAGTGCGATACACCCCAAACGCCGACAGATAAGCGTCGCGGTCATCAGTCACCATGCAGTTTGAATGATCGCAGCGAAATTCAATCAAGGTCCTTGTCTGTCTATGCCGATCGCACACGACACTGAGTATGCAGCATCTCCAGAAGCGCGGCGGGAAACAGTGAGCTCCTGGCGCGTTCGGATTGATGCGTCTGCGGGGCTTTCGATTGGCTGGCAGGTCGTCGCCTTCGTGCTCGTAATGTTGTTGATCTTCAGCCGCAGCCCGTCGATGTTTTTGCATGCGCAGTTTTTCGCGGAGGATGGAAAATCCTGGTACGCGGACGCCTACAACCATGGCTTGCTGCGCTCGTTGCTGATGCCACAGGTGGGGTACTACAGCGTGGCGGAGAGGATGGGCGCATGCCTGTCACTGCTGGTGCCGTTTCGGTGGGCTCCGCTGATGATGGCTCTTGTGGGAGCGGTCTTTCAGTGGCTGCCGGCGGGGATCCTGCTTTCGTCACGCTGCAGAGGCTGGGCGTCGCTGACGCTGCGTGTTGTGTTTGCCGTTCTGTATGTAGCGATTCCAAACGCGAGTGAGATTCACG
>CAZZVA010000305.1:0-2089 GCA_964657345.1 uncultured Acetobacteraceae bacterium
ATTCAGTTGTAAGGCTCTATTCTCTGCGTAGCAATTTCAGAATGTCCTCAGCTTCTTCCTTGCAATTCTCGCTCGCACAGCTTGGACCGAGTGCCGCAACTTCTTTTAGTAGGTCCATCGCAGGCTTTTTGCCACCTCGTCTGGACTTGTAGATCTTAGCCAGCTCAACGTAGGCATCTCCATCTTTAAGTTGAATAGCCTTCTGGAACCAAATAACTGCAGCTCTCATAAGCCCTTGATCCCTCAAATCAATCGCCAGATTCAGTGCTCAGACGAATTGCCATTTCGATATGCCTGCTTGTACCAACGAGCGGCTAACTTCAGGTTCTTCATCACAGCTTTACCATCCGAGTAGAAGTTGCCAACGTTGAGCTGGCATGACGAATCGCCGAACCTCGCCCCCTTCAGGAGACAAGCAAAAGCCCGATGGAGATCGCCTAGCTGCTCGTGCCTTTCTGCATCGATCAAGAAAGCTTCAAGCGATGAACCCTGATTCGGTTTTGTTAGCGGTTTGGTCGTCCTGCCCTTCAACGCTCGACCGCCATCGCAACCGAGTTACCACCACCCAGGCACAATGCGGCGACGCCCTTGTGCACATCCCGCCGCATCATCTCGTAGATCAGCGTCGTCAGCACTCTTGCCCCGCTGGCGCCGATGGGATGCCCGATTGCGACCGCGCCGCCATTCACATTTACCTTCGACAGATCCAGTTCCAGTTCCTTCACAACACCGAGAGCCTGCACTGCGAAGGCCTCGTTCAACTCGTACAGGTCGACTTCGTCTTTGGTCCAGCCGGCCTTCTCCAGGACTCGGCGGGTGCCGATTACGGGCGCCAGCATCACCCACTCTGGAGCGATGCCGCTGCTGGCCTGCGCCCGCACGTGCACCATCGGCTCCAGGCCCATCTCCTTCGCCGTGCTCGCGGACATGACGACGACTGCCGCGGCTCCATCGTTCACGCCCGGAGCATTCCCCGCCGTTACGGTCCCATCTTTCTTGAATGCCGGCTTCAAGGCGCGCAGTCCTTCGATCGATGCATCGGGACGCACCGATTCATCCCGATCCAGCCTGCCGGGTGCTTCGCCCTTCTTCTTCGCGGGCACTTCGACCGTCAGCATTTCCTTCGCGAAGCGGCCCTGCTCCTGCGCGGCAGTTGCGCGTGCATGCGACTCGAGTGCATAGGCATCCTGCTGCTCGCGGGTGATGCTGTGCTTTTCCGCAACCTTCTCGCCGGTCAGACCCATGTGATAGTCGTTGAAGACATCCCACAGCCCGTCGTGGATCATCGAGTCCACCACCTTGGCATCCCCCATGCGAAAACCATTGCGGCCCTGAGGCAGCAGGTACGGTGTGTTGCTCATCGATTCCATGCCGCCGGCCACCACGATCTGCGCATTGCCGGTCTGGATCGCCTGGACTGCGAGACCGACAGCCTTCAATCCCGAGCCGCAGACCTTGTTGATGGTGAGTGCGCTCACCTCCGGCGGCAGTCCTCCATGCAGGGCTGCCTGGCGTGCAGGATTCTGTCCGAGGCCGGCGGAGACGACGTTGCCCATGATGCATTCGTCGACCCGATCCGGCTCTAATCCCGCGCGACGCACTGCCTCGCGCACGACCAGCGCACCGAGCTGCGTTGCCGAGTAGCCTGCAAGCGAACCCTGAAACTTTCCCACCGGCGTCCGAACTGCCGAAACAATCACCACATCTTCCATACAGAATTCTCCCACTCACAAAGATCCGGATGCCCCAGGCTTCGCTTCTGAGACACTTGGCGCGCAAGCATGCGCCGCAACGTGTGAAGATAGCAGTTGCCATCCTTCCCGGCAACGCAACGCGCCCAGGAATCACGCGTCTACTATCACGGAGTCAACGATGCATGGCGAATGAAATCGATCCAGCGGAACTCGCTCCCACCGCACCCGGCCCTACGAGCGACGGCATCGCTGCTCTCGATCGTGACTCGCACCATAGGCCTCTGATCGCACCGGCATGGCATACCGCCCTGATCGTCATCCTCGCCGCTGCCACTTCCATCGCCGGCGCGCGCGGCGCTCATCACCTCACGGGGAGAGGGCACGGCAGCAATCTT
>CAZZVA010000306.1:0-2078 GCA_964657345.1 uncultured Acetobacteraceae bacterium
ATCCTGTTTCGCTTCAGTTTGTGCCGCCATGGTGTATCCCTTTCTGAGCTAGCGCTCGAAACTATTTGAGAAGGTTGGGGATCGTTTGTTCGGCCTGGCCAATCGCTCGGGCGTACTTAATTCGTCCAACATTGAGTGAAAAGAGACTGTTCACGTAATCGAGTTCCGCGGAAGCCAGACTTTCCTGCGACTGTACGACCTCGACAGAGGTGGTTACACCCGCTGCAAAACGATCCTGTGACTGTTCGAGGGTCTTCAGAGCAAGCTGACGGTTGCTGTCGGCAACAGTCACTTGCTGTGCACAAACCTGCAGATCTAGAACAGCAGTACGAATGTCGTTTTCAACGACACCTTTCTGGTCATCCAACTCTGCCGTGCGTTGTCCAACTGCTGCCTCCGCCTGCTGGACTTGTGACTTGGTGCGTCCGCTCGACCAGATGGGAACGTTTAGAGTTGCAGAGGCCTGGAAAACGCCTGCCCCCTTGTTGGGATTCACTCCTTCGACTCCATACGAACCGTTGACGCTGAGAGAGGGCAGGTACTCAGCACGCGAGGCCCGCAACGTTTCTTGCGCCGCTTTGAGCTGAAGTCCCGAAGCCTGAAGATCGGCGCGGTGATCGAGACCCTCTTTGAGCGCTTGCTCCGCAAGCGGAAGGTTGGATACACTCGCCGGCAGCGTTTCTGCGAGCAACAAGGGCCTGTCAAGGGGCAAACCGACAAGCCGCGAGAGCGACATCTGATCCTTTAGGAGCTGTGCCTGCTGTGAGCTCAGACGCTGCTGCTGAGTTTGTAGTTCCACAAAGCTCCGGCTGGCTTCAATCTCCGCTTTTGTGCCAGCCTCGAACTGGGCTTTAGCTTGGTTGTACGAAGCTTCGGAATACCGCACCTGTTCCGTCTGCGACGCCACAAGAGCTTGAGTTGCAAGAACGCGCAGGTAGGAGCCACCAACGGCCAGAATGATCAGCTCGCGGGCATCTCGCGAACTCAAGAGCGCAGCATTACTCAGGCTTTCAGCAGACCGGAGGTTGTGCAGACCAGTAAGGCTCAGCTGTTCCGATACATTCGCTTGAGCGCTGTAGTAGTGGTATGGGCCTACGGTGGTTGGAAGAGTGAAGTTACCGCCGAATGTTGCGCTGCTGAGGCCAAGCGTTTGCAGATCGGTCTTAGCGCCTGTCTCTGAAAGAGTCGCGTAAATGTTCGGCAGGAGTTGACTCAGGGCGTTCAGTCGTTGAGCACGGACCTGCTTGACCGAAGCCGCAGAGCCGAGTGCGCCGAGATTGTATTCAAGGCCGCGCTGCAAAGCCTCGGGTAGGCTGATTGAAATCGGCCCATTTCCCGGAACAGCTTCCGCGACGCTCCCTTGGTACGCGCCTTGCACCTGCACGGTCGTGTTAACCGTATTGACGCTGGAACTGGAACTCCCCGAAGCAGTCTGCTGCGCTGAGACGGTCGCTCCGCCTTGAGCTCGGCCTGACAACTGCAACTGCTGAGCTTGTGGAGTTTGACCGGAACTGGACGAGGAGCTTTGAGCAAATCCGGCCATGGGGAAGCACACAACAACTGTGCCGACAAGAAGCTTCAATCGAATTGGATAATACTGTCGCATGGATACCTCTCTCAATGCATCACCACTTCGCCGCCTTTAGGGGCTTTTTTCATGAGGAAAGCGATGGGGATCATGCAAACGCACGCCACACCGAAGAACGAGATGATGTCCAGGTAGGAAAGCAAGCTGGCTTGCTGCTGCACCCGGTGATAGATCTGCGCCATGGCTGCATGAGCACCGTGTTGCTGGGTGAGCGTATCCAGTTGATTCCTGAAAAAGATGTTGCTCTGGACAGCATGCTTGACCAATACATCCTGGTGGGTTTGCTGATGCCGCAGAAGCATTGTCGTGAACAGAGCCGTACCGCAGGAACCGCCAACGTTCCGGGCAAGGTTGGTCATGCCGGCAACGTCGTTGTTCTTGGAAGCAGGCGTGCCTACATAGGACATGGTGGAGATGGGAACAAAAAGCAGCCCTAGCCCGGCGCACTGGAAAAAGCGCAGCTTGGCCGCATAGCTCATGCTCATCTGCA
>CAZZVA010000307.1:0-2062 GCA_964657345.1 uncultured Acetobacteraceae bacterium
ACCGGGCATCGCCCCATACCGCGTCCAGCAGGTGGTCGCGCGTAAAGACCCTGCCGGGGTGGCGCGCCAGGTAATCCAGCAGGCGGAACTCTGTGGCTGTCGTCGGCACCACCTGGTCTTTCACCTTCAGCTGCATGGCTCCGGCATCGATCAGCACCTCGCCGAAGGTCACCGTGGTCGGGGCAGAGGGACGCTCAAAACGGCGCAGAACGGCCTTGACGCGGGCCAGCAGCTCGCGCGTCGCAAACGGCTTGGTGATGTAGTCGTCGGCACCGAGCTCCAGCCCAAGGACGCGGTCATTTTCAGTCGCGCGAGCAGTGAGAAAGATGATCGGGACAGTACTGAGCGTCTGGTGCTGGCGAAGCCGGCGGCAAAGGTCGAGGCCATCCCCACCGGGAACCATGATGTCGAGGAGAAAAAGGGCGGGAGCGGCGTTTTCGGCATCCTGGATGAGATTGACCGGTGTCCGGTAAAGACGGGTGGCAAATTCTGCTGATTCCAGGTGGTGCTGAATCAGCCGCGATATGTCGCTATCGTCTTCTAAAACGAAAATAGTCTGGGTCAAGCGTCTTCCTTGGGCCTCGAATGTCCATTTGTTACACAGATTTGGGTGAAAATTAATCCATTCTCACTTGCATCTGCGAATTTTCATGGGACAGGCTAAGCGTACTGCATCCAATCTGCGGGATTGCTAACAGGACGTGAATCTTTGGGACCGGTTTTCAGGCTGGGCCTCTATGCCTTATCCTCAAGCCAAAGGTAGACTTCACGTTACCTTGTTGCAATATTTTTCCCTGCGTAAGTAACGTCCGGTCAGCACCCGTGTCATACTTTGCGCGGGGCCCTGCCCATGTGTGGGCTTGCTGTCGCAATGAGGGTGGTTCTCTGACGATGGGTGCACGTGTTCTATGTGTCGATGATGAACTACTCGGACTGGAGATCCGTCGCGTGGTGTTTGAGCGCGCCGGGTATACCGTCCTGACAGCATCCGACGGCGCCTCTGCCATCGAGCTTTTCAAAGCGAATGAAGTGGACGCGGTGATCCTTGACTATGCCATGCCCGGCATGGATGGAGCGCAGGTGGCTCGCGCCCTGCGCCAGATCCGGCCGGATGTTCCTATCCTTCTGCTCTCCGCCTATCTGAGCCTGCCTGACGAGGTCCACCAGTGGATCAACCTGCTGGTGAACAAGGGCGACGGGGCACCGACACTGCTGCGCAAGGTGGAAGAATTGCTTGCCGGGATACACGGGGCTCCGCTGGACAGGTAACGAACGCTTGAACCTGCACGCTTTTAATCGCGTCCTACGTACGACCCTGCTGATGCCGGTGATCCTGCTTGGCTTACTGGCCGGCGTCCTGGTGTGGCAGATCCAGGAAGCCGTTGGCGCCCAGACGCGTATCGCGCAGGCCGATGAGATCATCCAGTCCATGTACCAGCTCGAAGCCCGCATCATCAGCGAAGAGACTGGCCTTCGTGGCTACCAGTTGACGGGCGACGACCGCATGCTCGAGCCTTTTGCCGAGGGCGAACGTGTCGTTCCGGCCCAATTCTCCAAGCTGGGCCAGCTCATACACAATCCCGACCAGAAGCTCCGCCTCGCGCAGCTCCATGACAACTATGTCCTGTGGAAGAGTTACGCAGTGCCCACCTCTGCCGCCGGCAAGCAGGTGACGACCCCTGCCAGTCTCGCCGTTGACCTCGACGCCAAAAGCCGCATGGACCTGATGCGCACTCAAATCAAATCGTTGATCGACGAGAGCCAGCACTCCCGAGACAAGTTGCTGCTGGCTGCCCACCTGCGGCTCCAGGATTTTCTCAGTGTCGTCCTGGCGGCGGGGCTGGCTGTCGGCGTGCTGATCGGCACCTTCACCAGCAGCCGTCTGCGGCGTGTCTCCCGTGCCTATGAAGAGACCTTGCAGCAGCTGCAGACACGCGCGGATGAGCTCTACGAAAGCCGGCAGTCCTACCTGACCACTCTCGAATCGATAGGAGAAGGCGTGATCGCCTGCGACACCATGGGCCGTGTCCGTTTCATGAATCCCGTGTCCGAGGCGCTGACC
>CAZZVA010000308.1:0-2059 GCA_964657345.1 uncultured Acetobacteraceae bacterium
CCTTGCAACCTACCTGCAAGGCAAACCGATCCAATAGTTTCAGGTGTGCGATGAACATTTCTGAGGCGCGGCGACACTGCGGCAACCGCGCCTTCATACTGCGTCTATCGGAACCGGGTATGCTGTGTTGCGATGCATGGATACTGCGCCCGACTGCATCCCAGGAGAATACAGATCATGAAGAACTTCAACATAGCCGTGGCATGTGCGCTGCTAATCCCAGCCCTGGCGCCGATCGCTTCCGCCCAAAAGATCAAGCCGCTCACAGTGACGCTCAAAACCGCGCAGGGCCAGAACGCCGGCACGCTTATGCTCAAGCAGGGCAAGACCGGCGTACAGGTCACCGGCAAGCTTATGAACCTGCCGGCCGGTGATCATGGCATCCATGTGCATCAGAAAGCCGCCTGCGACGCACCCGACTTCAAATCTGCCGGATCTCACTTCAATCCCGACAGCAAGCAGCATGGCTCGAAAAATCCAGCCGGCCCGCATGCCGGCGACATGCCCGCGAATCTCAGCATCGGTGCTGACGGCACCGGTAAAGTGGACTTCCTGGCCACCGGGATCTCACTCAAACCGGATGCTCCGAATTCCATCCTGGCCAACGGCGGCACCTCGATCATCGTGCACGAAAAAGCTGACGACATGATGACCGATCCCTCCGGCAATTCCGGGGCTCGCGTCGCCTGCGGCATAGTCGGCAGCAGCATGCCGATGTGAGCTGCGGCCATCACAACTCCATCAGCTGGATCGGGTTAGTACTATTGGAGCGGAGCAGGCTACAACCATAGCAGGCAGCCTGCACTCCAAGGCTGTGGTGTTGGATGGAGGATCTATGAAACGCTTTGTGGGTTTGAGCTTTGCAGCATTGGCAGCCGCACTGGTGCTATCGCTTCCGGGGATGGCGCAGCGACCCGGCGGTGGCGGCGGTGAACACGGAGGCGGCGGCGAACGCGGTGGCCAGATGGGCGGCGGCCACGTGGGTGGCGGCTTTGTACCTCAGCATGGACCGCAAGCCGGTGATCACGGCATGCCTGCCGGTCGTCCGGGCCCTGGCGGCGGCGATCACCGCAACTTCAGCGACTCTACGGGTCACCCCGAATCCCCGCACGTCCACGACGACGGCCGCTGGATTGGCCACTCGGGAGGCGACGCCCACTACCATCTCGACCACCCCTGGGAACATGGTCACTTCCCCGGTCACTTTGGTCCCCAGTATGTTTACCGGCTGCATGGTGGCGGCCCGAACCGCTTCTTCTTCAACGGCTTCTACTTTGGCGTGGCGCCGTATGACCTAGGGTACGTCGGGAGCTGGAACTGGATGGATGACGATATCGTGCTCTACGATGATCCTGACGATCCCGGCTACTACCTGGCCTACAACCCGCGTCTTGGCACGTACGTTCACGTGTTGTACATGGGTCAGTAAGTCCGCCAGAGGGAGCGGGCGCCAGCCGAATCACGGCCGGTGCCCTGCCCAATGGTTGCCCTGCCCAATGGCTCAGTCTTCCAGACTGCTCTTCAAGGTTTTGCTGTCGACGCATTTGTCGGACACGCGCACCGGATTGGCCACCTGTCCGGCAGCAGCACGGGTGAATGCCCGGTACAGGCGCTGCACATCTACCTCGCCCTTTTTGCACTGACCATTCACAGCCTGGTGCATCGCTGACAGGAGTTCTGACCGAAGTTCATTCAGCACCCTGTCGATGTAGATGTAGGGCATGCAGCGTTCATCCTCCGAGCACTCATTCTCGCATCCCAGTGCGGCGCCCGCTCTCAATTGCGGTCTCGACGACCTCGGGCATGCCGGGTAGCACTCTCAACCAGCAGGCCCAGCAGCCCGGCGGCAAGCAGCAGAGCCGACCAATTCGCAGCGCCGTGTACAAATCGTGAGAAGACTGCGACCGTCACGAGCCAACCGACGATGGCCAGGGCAAAGGTAACATCATCGACAAAGAGTCCATAAATCTCGTTCAGCGTCGTCTTCAACCACTGCATGCAGAACTCCTTTCCTGGCAGCGAATCAGCTGATTCGCTCCATTGAGGTGCGCAGGCCTAG
>CAZZVA010000309.1:0-2011 GCA_964657345.1 uncultured Acetobacteraceae bacterium
CTGGATGCCGGGACGCCATCCACAGTCATCACCGCATCCTGCCCGGTCAGACCCACGTCGAAGCTAATAGCCGTTCCGCTTGTCGCATCCGTCAGGTTGCCACCCACGGTGATGTTGCCGGCTGCGCCTCCGGTCAGACTCGTCAGACTCAACTGCTGTCCGCTGGAACCGTGGATCACGCTTGCTGTCACCCCGTCATTTGCCGCATTGATCGAAGCTGCGAAGCTGGACAACGAAGATCCGGCAACGACTGGCACCACCACAGCCGTGGCCGTTCCCACCTGGATCGACAGGCTGCCACCAAGTGTGTCGGCAACAGGCACCGCAGAGCCATATGTGGAAGACGTCTGCGCCAGCTGGCTGACCACAATGCTGTGGCTCCCTGCAGTCGCGCCGGTTCCGGCACTGGTGAGCTGCAACACGTTTGTATTCGAACTCGACCCTTCCAGTCCCGACAGCACACCCGTCGCGCCAGTCAGGTTCTGTATATCCGTTGCCAGCGTCGACATCAGCGTACCCAGGCTAGAGATCGCCGTGTCTTCGGACTGCAGACTGGTCAGTTGTGTCTGATACGGAGTCTTGGTCGCTTCAAGAGTCGCAGAGATCGCAGCGACGCTCGTCGCCACATCGAAACCGGTACCGCTCGTCGGCGAGCCGAACGTTAAGCCAACTGTCCCCATGTCACCTTTCTCATGCACGTTCCCTGTCGCTTCGCACTCTCAGGCTCATCCGCGCATAGCATCCCTCCCAGCCTTGCAAGCCGGCAGCCGAACCCGCGCCTTGTCCCTGATAATCCACTTAGAAAGCCAGCAGGGCGCGGCCCACAGGCACCGCGCCCTGCTGCATGCCCGAAGGACTACTGCAGCAGCTTGGTCACCATCTGCTGCGTGCTGTTGGCCTGCGCAAGAGCACTGATGCCGGTTTGCATCAGGATCTCGTACTTGGACATCTGTGACGTCGCAGAAGAATAGTCTGTGGCCGTGATGTTGTTCGAGGCCGAGGTCAGGTTGGTGCTCTCGGTCGTCATCACGTTGCTGGTCGCGCTCAGAAGGTTGATCTGCGAGCCCACATAGCCGCGTTCTGCGGCAATGTCGGTAATCGCTGTGTTGACGTCGGCAATCGCGCTGGTGGCATTGGCCGTACTCGAAAGCGAAGTCGCAGACAGATTCTCCTGGTCCGTCGCACCCGTGCCGCTGGTGTACGTAAACGCACTCGAGGCATACGACAATGTGCCGCCTGCATCGCCGATCGCACTGCTCGACAAGGAGTGAACCGCCAGCGTATCCGTCGAGCCGTTCGTGTAGACACTCACGGTTCCGCCGAACACACTGATGCCGTTGTACTGCGTGGTCGAACCGATGTTCGAAACTTCACCCAGGATCGACTGATATTCCTGGTTGGCCGCACTCAGCTGCGAGCTGTTCAGCGTACCGTTGGCCGACTCGGTCGCCAGCGTAACCGCACGATTCAACAGCGAGTTGACCTGCGACAACGCACCATCTGCCGTCTGCAGATACCCCACACCCTGGCTGGCATTCTGAGAAGACTGGGCCAGCTCCGATACATTGGCATTCAGTGTATCCGCCAGCGCCAGGCCCGCCGCATCGTCTGCTCCCGAATTGATACGCGATCCGGAAGAGAGCTGGTTGAGTACGTTCGAAAGACTCGCTTGCGTAGAATTCAAGTTGTTCTGCGCGTTGATTGACGAAATATTGTTTAAGACACCCAGCATTATGTTGGCTCCTTTAGTTTGGGTTCCCTGCTAGGGTGTCGCGCCGATCGCCCTCCGGCTTACGGCCCACCTTGCGAGGCACCACACTGCAACCACACCCCCTTCATCGGCCTCTCCCCCCAGCACTTTAATGGCCAACAAATTTCTTATCTCCCCGCCCCCAGCACCTTCACCATCACTCTCTTCGCACGCTGTCCATCAAACTCCGCGTAAAAAACCCGCTGCCACGTCCCCAGCTCCAGTCTCCCTTCCCCCACCGGCAAAACCGTCTCATGATGC
>CAZZVA010000310.1:0-2010 GCA_964657345.1 uncultured Acetobacteraceae bacterium
TGGAGCGCTTGGCGCAGGCTCCACCGATCGAATGCGCTCTCCCTCGATCGTCACCAGCACACTCCTGCGCAGGTTGCCGGCGACTGGGTCAAACAGCGCGCCACAGAAGACGCTTTGCGCCTTCGCGGGCCGTTCGGGTACCTGCCCGTGCACGGAAACCTGGGTGCAGACTGCGAGCAAGACACATCGGAACAGGCGGGCTGGGTAGCGCCTCATGGCAGTCTCCATTGGGATTAGTCAGCCTGCCATAGGGCGCAGGGTAGCTGGTGCATCAATGTGATCTCTCTAGTACACAGAAATGCCGAGCGGTCGCGAGAACGGTGTAATGAGAGGCAGATGTTAGACAAATTAACACAGATCACCCTGGAGGGCATCGAAGCCGTGAGTTCCTGGCGTGTAGCCACCGATGACAAGCTCCTGAGCAAGCTCGACCCGCATCTTGGTCCATGCGCCGGTGCGTCTTCCCTGCTCGTACGTGCTTGAGAGGCGTTTGGCGACTACACCCTCCAAGCCGTGGCTTCGAACTAGTTCAAGCATTTGCTTGGCGGGGATGTTGAAACTCTCCGAGAGCTGGACCGTGTCGGTGCGACGAAGAGACGTTTGCAGGAGCGCCTGGCGCTCCGATAATGGCTTCCGGGTGAGGTCCTCTCCACCAAGCCTCAGGAGATTGAAGGCAAAGAAAACGAACGTAGCTCCGCTCGTGGCGGAGTTCTGAATGAGGCTGAAGCTCGGCTTGCCTGATGGATCAAGGGCGACCAGCTCACCGTCCACTATCGAGCCATGCGGAACGGCCTTCGCGAGCTCCGTTAGGAGCGTCGGAAAGCGTTGTCCCAAGTCTTTGCCGTTGCGAGAGAGTAGCCGGGTGTCTCCTCCGTCGCAGAGGGCCTGTGCGCGGTAGCCGTCCAACTTGATTTCGTATGTCCACTCTGGCCCTTCTGGGAGGCTGGATACCAGAAGGCATTCCATCGGCTCGTGAAAGCTCAATCGGCATGAGCGTGCAGGACCGCGTTTCACGCTCGCCATAGCGTGCAATTTTATGGGCTAAAGCACATCGAATCTAGAGGGGGGGTAACCCGCTTGTCATTGCAGATCCTGAGACATAAAACAGGACCGTGGAAATGCCGGAACCCTGCCAAGCCTTAATCAGGACTCAGCACAACCGCAACGGCGCGCCGTCAATCGTGATTCACGATCCTTAACCGGACCCCCAGATGCCACGCTGGAGAAAGCAAGGAGATTACGCCGAAAAGGCGGCTACCCACCGGAACATGTAAATCTTAAAACCGCGGAAACCCCGGCATATTCGCGAGAATCTTCGATCGGTAGCAGAGATTCTCTCCTCGACAGACTCTATGGCGGAGAGTGGGGGATTCGAACCCCCGATAGAACTTTTGGTCCTATAACGGTTTAGCAAACCGCCGCCTTCAGCCACTCGGCCAACTCTCCACGCAGGTCCTGCTTCGGCTGCGCTGATTATAGCTTGGTCCTGGAGGGGTCTGTCTCGGTGTCAGGGTAGATTTGTAAGGGCATCCGCGACTGCTGCGATGAAGGAGAGGCTCGAGACGGTGGCTCGATCCAAGGGAAAGCTGGGGCTGCTGCCGCTGGTGGCGGCGACGTACTTCATGGTTTCGGGGGGGCCGTATGGGCTCGAGGATATTATCGGATCCGCGGGGTACGGCCGCGCGGTTCTGCTGCTGCTGCTGGTGCCGCTTTTCTGGAGTCTGCCGGTCTCGTTGATGATCGGGGAGCTGGCAACGGCGATGCCGGCCGAGGGTGGGTTTTACCACTGGGTGGCGCGGGCGATGGGACGGTTCTGGGGCTTCCAGGAGGGATGGCTTTCGCTGGCGGCCAGTGTCTTTGACATGGCGATCTACCCGACGACGTTTGTGCTGTATTTAACGCGGGTGGCGCCGGCCCTGACGGCAGGACATCGCGGGCTGTTGCTGAAGTTTGCCATTGTGGGTATCGCCTGTCTTTGGAATCTTCGCGGGGCTGTGTCCGTGGGGAGCG
>CAZZVA010000311.1:0-1997 GCA_964657345.1 uncultured Acetobacteraceae bacterium
CAAGCGTCACTGCTTGGATCGAGAAGAGGTACATTGCCGGCAGCTTGCTGGTAGACCACGCCGTGAGGAAGGTGTCGGAGTTCTCCTCATTGAGCTTCACATTGATGCCCACGGCGCTCAGTTCACCCGCGATGGCCTGCGCAAGGTCGGGTGGATTCGGAAGGTACCCGTCTGGATAGTCCAGCTCGATCGTCTGCCCGTGGTATCCGGACGCAGCAAGAAGTTGCTTGGCTTTCGCCACATCCACCGGAGGCACCGGCAACGACTTGTCGTACCCGAATACCGTTGAGCCTTGAAGTTGGTCTGTCGGTGAGCCTTGACCAAGGAGGATCGTCTTGACGAGGGCTGATCTGTTCAGGACATCACCGATAGCTTCCCGAAGGTCCAGGGACAGCACCGGATTTGCGATGTTGTAGCCGAGGTACGTCACCTGCGAACTGGGTATGTTGGTCACCTGGAGGCCAGCGGACTTGGCCACGTTGACCTGAGGCCCAGACAGAAGCCCGGCGTCATACTGTCCGGACTCCAGGCCATCGAGCAGGGTCGTGGAGTTTGCATTCGAGATGAGGACGGCGTTCTTGATGGTTGGCTTCGTGCCGTAGTAGTACGGGTTCGCAGTCATCTTCACTTCGTTGGTGCCGTTGTAGCTCACCACTTCGTAAGGGCCGGCACCAATAGGATGGCTGGCAAACGTCTTTGCGTTGTACAATGCCGCGGGCTCTACCGGGATCAACGTCGTCTGCCGGTCCCAAGCCGCATTCGCAACGCTCAAAGTCATCACCACCGTGGACGGGCCCTGCGCCACAATTGTTTTCACAGGCTGCACATAGTAGTTCTGGAGTGACTTCGTATTGGCAATGATCGTCTTGTAGCTGAAAACGACGTCGGCTGCTGTCAGCGGTGCACCGTTGGAAAACTTCAAGCCCGATCGCAGGTGGAAAGTCCACACGGTTGCGCTGGAGTTGCTCGACCACGACGATGCCAGGTCGGGGACGACGCCGCCTTTCAGGCCAACCTGAGTGAGCGACGCGTCGATCATCTGGTTCACGGGCGCAGAATTGCTGTAGAGGCCATCAACTGTCGGGATGTCCTGATCGATCACAACGGTGATGCTGTTCGGCGCAGAACCTTTCGACGACGTCGTCCCAACGCTTTTCGACGCCGTGCCCGTTGAGGAGCTGCCGCACCCTGCCATCGCAAGAGCCAAGGCAGAGACAGCTGCCGTGACGCCGAATGCCCGGGTGCGCAGGAACGATCTCATCGGATACGTCATGTTCCATCCTCTCGATGCGACGCGAGCAACGGCACTCTCAGGGAGCTCTGAGAACGACAACCTGCCCGTATGGGACAAATGTTGGTGGTGATCCTGGCTGCAGGTCACTGCCTCAGCCCTCCCACTGACCAATTGGGAGAACATACAGCGGCCGTCCGCGGATGTCAACAGTAAGCAGCCAGCATCCCGAGAGGTTTCGTGGTGAAAGCTTGGTGTCAGATGTGGGGTGCCGATCTGGGGTTGGATCATCAGCACCCGCGGCGACATCGGCCATCTCGCAGATCACCGATGTGGTCCTTCGCGGCCCATGACTCGCCTGGTGGATTGGGGCTGCCCACCTGGTCCGTCGACGTACCGGACTCCGGGGAGGGTCCTACTGAGACAGGCCTGGTGTCTCCGGCGCGATGGGAGATGCACCCGCAGATCGGTCCCAAGGGTTTGTCTCGGCGTGATCCGAGCATGTTGCGCGCCTGCAGCAGCGACGGCAGCCACGCGGCAGCAGCAGCGTGCGGTGGAAGTCGCGATACACCTCGGTCCACACCCTGGCCAGGTCGTTGCCGCCGGCGCGAAGCTGAGGACGGCGCCCGATGGCGGTTCCGAGAGCGAGCGACGGGAATCGAACCCGCGTTCTCAGCTTGGGAACTCCCCCTGAGCGTGTTCACCCGGGTCCGGCAGAGTCCAAAAGTGCTGGTCAGGAGGGTGACGAGGAACCCACGGATTCCCA
>CAZZVA010000312.1:0-1993 GCA_964657345.1 uncultured Acetobacteraceae bacterium
CGCATCCGCGTGGTGCTGCTGCGCGTGGACCGGGCGGCGAAGGGACCGCAGGTGATTGTCTCGCGTGCTGTGCCGGAGCTGGTTTCGACGCTGTTCCAGAGTGAAGTGCCGGAGATATACGACGGTACGGTTTCGATCCGCGCTATTGCCCGCGAGGCTGGAGAACGCACCAAGATTGCTGTGCAATCGCGGGATAAGGACGTCGATCCGGTTGGCGCATGTGTCGGCATGAAGGGAATGCGCGTCCAGTCGATCATTCGTGAACTGCGCGGCGAGAAGATCGACATCATTGAATATTCGGACGAGATCACGACGTTTGCCGAGAAGGCGCTGCAGCCGGCGAAGGTGAGCCGCGTGAGCATTACCGACCTTTCCGACAAGCAGATTGAAGTGATCGTGGACGATTCGCAGTTGTCGCTGGCGATCGGCAAGAAGGGTCAGAATGTTCGTCTGGCTGCCAAGCTGCTGGGCTGGAAGATCGACATCAAGAGTGAAGAAGAGAAGCGCCAGGAAGTCGAGAACCAGATGGGTGCGATGAGCGGCGGGCCGTCGACTCCCATCGAGCAGGTGACCGAACTGGGCGAGCAGATCATCCAGAAACTGGTGACAGCCGGCATCACGACGGTCGAGGCGCTGGCGGACATGACGCCGGAGCAGTTGGAAGAGATTCCAGGCATCGGGGACAAGACGCTGGAGAAGATCGGGACCGCGGTACGGCACTACTTCGGGCAGTACGAGGCCGGAGAGGAGCATGCGGGGGCGGCTGCATCTCACCCAGCAGGAGAGGGTGACATGGCGAACAAGAAGGCAGCAGTTGAGGGAGACGAAGGTGTGGAAGACCTCGGCGCCGAGGGAACATCCCTGGAGCAGCAGACCGGCGATGTGCAGATTGCCTTTGGCGATGAGCCGGGCCATGCTGCGGCGCAGGTATTGCGGCCGAAGACGGTGGCTGGTCTGGATGAGGGCGACAGTGCCGGAGCGCTTACCGAGCAAGAGCGCGATGCCCTGGGTGACGACGCTGAACTGGAAGCCGCGTCCACTATCGCGCGCGATTCCGCCGAGGAAGAGGAGGCAGCACTACGGCTGAATCTGGGGGAAGGTGCGGCCGAGGGAAGCGGCGATGATGGAGACGTGGTGCCGGATTCCCGTGACGGATCGGGCATTATCGTGGACGATATCTCTGCGGAGCGGATGGAGAAATTAACGGAATCCGGCGAGGATGTCGGCAACTTTGGCGTTGACGTAGCCGAGCCTGGCCGTGACGATACCAGTGAGGCGTTGAGCCGGCATCGTCCCAAATCGGGTCTGGTGGACGGTGAACTCGCGGACAAGGTTTCGCCTGACGAGAACGATGCCAAGCAGACGGAAGAAGACGGCATTTAGCGGCATTGCCGTTCGATTGTTGAGGAAAAGCAGGAAAGTTTCGGGATCGAGTGGCAACTTTCCTGCGAGTTCCAGTTGTCTCTGCGGCTCGATTTGCCGTTCGCCGCTGGGCAAAGAAACGAGACAGGAGCTCCTCTAAAAGGAACCCCATCCCGTTTCTCGCATTTTCGGGCCATAATAGTAAGTGAAGAGCGTACGATCCTGCTGACCTTTGAGGTTGCTATGCAAAGCTGAGTGTCGGTGTCGGGTAGTCGCCATAAAAGGGGCGAATGAGTAAAGTTCGAATCAATGATTTAGCGCGTGAGCTTGAGGTAAAGAGCCGGGCGATTCTCGACGTTCTCGATGATGTGGGCGTGAAAGAGAAGAAGACCCACTCCAGCTCGCTCGAAGCGGATGAAGCGGATCGCGTGCGCGCGCATATGCAGCGCGGCAGCCGCGGCGGCTCGTCTGCGGCCCGTCATGACAATGGAAACGGTGGCCAGCCCAAGATCGATCTATCGCAGGTGAAGAAGCCGGGCGATGTGCTGCGGGCTATCCAGGAGCGCAAGGAACAGGCTGAGCGCGATGCACAGAATGCGCGCCGTCCTGCCCCGGTCGTGTCCGCTCCGCC
>CAZZVA010000313.1:0-1962 GCA_964657345.1 uncultured Acetobacteraceae bacterium
TCCGGGTCTGCAGTGATCCCGAAAACGACCAAAGGGAGGAAGCGCCGCGCGGATGCGCTCCCTCCCGCACGGCCAGTACCTAGCGGCGGCCGAAGCGGTAGTTGATGGCGGCGGTGATGCTTTTGTTGTTCTGGATTTCTCCGCCGAAGTTGGTCAGGTAGTAGTTCGGCGTGAGGCGGATGGAGAGGCCGGGTCCCAGGTTGTAGTCGATGGGAACGCCGATGGTGGCGCTCAGGTGCCACTCATTGGGGTAGAGGCCGACGAGGGTTCCGGGGGTATTCTGGGAGTTGGCGTAGAAGAGGTTGTGGGCGATGCCGATCATGGCGACGCCGCTCACGGTCCATTTCTGTTTCATGTAGAAGCGGTAGGACGGACCTGCCGAGACAGAGTAGTTGCTGACGGCGGGTTCGTAGATGTTGTAGATGTTCTGCAGATTGCCGACGTAGGCCGTGCCGTAATAGCCGCGGGCATCGGCGGTGGCGCCGAGTTTGTTGGTGAAGTAGCGGGTGACGCCGGCATCCCAGCCGGTTTCGGTAAAGTTCTGCAGATAGTGGCCTGGGCGCATGCGCAGGAAGGCATAGCCGCCGAAGACTTCATATTTATGGCTGTAGGTATCCTGCTCGATGGCCTGGATGCGCTGTTGACGGCGTGCCTGCACGCGTCCCTGCGCCTGCCGCGCCAGTTCCAGCCTCTGGGCCTCAGTGGGGGCAGGAGGAAGATTCTGGGACGAGGAGGCGTCCGGGGTTTGCTGATCGTTCGTCGCTGGCGCCGCTGGTGCCTGGGGTGCCGTTTCGGGTGCGGTACCCGGAGTGGTGCTTCCCGCTGGAGTGCCCGGAGCGCTTTGGGCGCCGGCCGTGGCTACAAAAAGAAGTACCGAAAGGGCCGGATAGACAAAGGATCCGGCAAACTTGCTACGCTGCATGTAAGGTGAAGCCTCCACTGCTCAACTACTTGCGTGCCTGCTGCGGGGACGCTCACCGATGCCGACAAAGCTGCCGTCCGGCCCGGTGACACGATCACCCGGTTGCGGCGATCCAAAGAAAGACAGCCTGCTGTTCGAACTGGCTGCGCATTCCTATTAAATCACTTGCATCCCGCCCGTGGCTCGCGGGAGCCGGGAAAGTTCCGCCGCCGGGCTCTCGGTCTTCCGGATGTTTCGCCGTGTGCCGCGTCCCTGCTATCGTGAGTCGTCGGGTTTCAGCGCGATGTGGCCCTGATTGCTTATAGCTGTCGGTGGAATCGATTCCCGGCACAAAGGATGCGTGGATGAGAGGATTTCTGTTCGGCGTTGTACTGACCTTGATCCTGGTGCCGTCGTTCGTATACGTGTACTTCAAGTATGGGCATCCGCCCGTAGCCGTAGCCGATACGCCTTTTCCCATGGAGGGTCAGATTGTCCAGGTACCGCTGGAAGCCCGCATTGACCGCGAATTTCCGCGAAAACCCGGCCTGGCTGCGGATCCCACGAACCTGGAGATCGGCGCGCATATCTACCGCCAGCAGTGCGCTGCCTGCCATGGCCTGTACGGGCGCCCATCGTCTTTCGGCAAGACCATGTATCCCTCGGCACCCCAGTTGTGGGAGCCACACCACAATGGAGTGGTGGGTGTGAGCGATGACCCACCGGGCGAGACGTACTGGAAGGTCAAGAACGGGATTCGGTTGTCCGGTATGCCGGCGTTTGAGCATGTTTTGAATGAGACGCAGATGTGGCAGGTCTCGCAGCTGCTTGCGGTTGCGGACAAGCCGCTGCCTCCGTCGGTTCTGGACCTGATGAAGCAGCCGCTGGATCTGGATCCTTCCGGGCCGCAACAGTAGAGCGATAAGCGCAGGATCACTTGACGACCAGGGTGATCCCGCTGGTGAGCTGAAATGTGTTGCGCTGGTAGCCAACGGGGGGATCGCCCAGGTAGTTGTCGGTGGATGCCACGCTGAAGTTGAATCGTTTGTAGACCGGGAATA
>CAZZVA010000314.1:0-1935 GCA_964657345.1 uncultured Acetobacteraceae bacterium
GTGAACGACAGCAGCAATCCGGTGCAGACCAAATCGGTTTCTCTATCAATCAATGTCGCGTCTACTCAACTCAGCGTGACCTCATCGACACTCGCGTCAGGAATCAATGGCACCGCCTATTCGCAGACCCTCCATGCCAGTGGCGGCACGCCCGCCTATAGCTGGTCGATCACGAGCGGTAGCCTGCCCGGCGGGTTGACGCTTTCCTCGGGCAGTGGAGTGATCTCTGGAACGCCAACAGGGAGCGGCACCTTCTCTTTCACGGCGACGGTAACGGACGCGAGCAGCCCGGTACAGAGCAAGTCGGTGGTACTTTCAATTACCATCGCGACGAATCAACTGGCGATCGACACGTCGTCGCTAGCCGCCGCTTCCGAGGGCACCGCGTATTCTCAGAAATTAAACGCAACGGGCGGCACACCCGCGTATAGCTGGTCGATTACGAGCGGCAGCCTGCCGCCTGGATTGACGCTAGCAGCCGGAAGCGGAGTGATCTCCGGAATTCCGACAGCGAGTGGCACCTACGCGTTCTCAGCAACGGTAACGGACAACAGCAGCCCAGTGCAGACGAAGTCCGTACCGCTATCGATAACAACAGTTTCGACCCAACTTAGCATCACGTCGACGGGCGTGGCGGCAGGAACTGAAGGCACGGCCTATTCGCAAACACTCCATGCGACCGGCGGCACGCCGGCCTACACCTGGTCGATTACGAGTGGCAGTCTGCCCACCGGACTGACGCTCGCGGCGGGCAGCGGAGTCATCTCTGGAACGCCGACAGCCAGCGGCACCTTCTCTTTCACCGCAACGGTGACAGACGCGAGCAACCCGATCCAGACCAAGTCGGAAGCCTTAACGATTACGATTGCCTCGAACCAACTGAGCATCACGACGACGTCGTTAGCGGCGGCCTCGCAAAGCACAAGCTATTCGCAAACGCTGCATGCCACCGGCGGCACACCTGCTTATAGCTGGTCCATTAAAAGTGGAAGCCTTCCGGCGGGACTGGCACTCAATGCCGGGAGCGGCGTGATCTCGGGTACTGCCACGACGACTGGGACGTTCACCTTCACCGTGAGCCTAAGCGACAGTGGGTCTCCGGTCCAGATTCAGTCCGCGGCGATGTCGATTACGGTCGCGGCTCCATCGCTGACGATCACGTCGTCGGGTCTGGGATCAGCCACGGACGGGACCGTCTATACGCAGACGCTGAGCGCCATCGGAGGAACTCCCGTGTACTCCTGGTCGGTGGCGGCGGGCAGCTTGCCGGCTGGACTGAACCTGGCGAGTGCGACCGGCACCATCTCAGGAACGCCAACGGCGAGTGGAATATTCACTTTCACCGTAACCGTGAGCGACACAGGAACACCGGTGCAGACGAAGTCTGCGGTCATGAGCATCACGGTTGCACCCCAAGCTTCAGCTGCGGGAGTGACCTGGTATATCCGCATGGATGGCGGCAACAATAAGCAGTGCACAGGAACGACGAATGCGCCATATCCCGGAACCGGAACCAGTCAGCCGTGCGCCTACAATCACCCATACCAGATGCTTACCTATTCCGGAACGTGGGCCAGCATGCGTGGCGGTGACACGATCCAATTTGAGGACCAGGGCCCGTACTACATGGGGGAAGAGAATCAGGGCGTCGGTTCAGATTGGAGTACACAGCTCGCTGGGATCTGCCCAACGCCGAATGGATATGGCGGCAACTGCGTTCTCCCGATCATGCCGTCCGGAACGGCAGCGAGCCCGACACGAATTCTTGGAGCGAATGCGGGGAGCTGCCATAATGCCGCCCATACGGGCCTGGTGAATCCGACGGTACTGGAAGGAAGCGGGTGGGGTGCTTTCACCGTGCTCGATCTTCAAGGAACGGATTATGTCACCGTCTCCTGCATCGAAGTGACGCAGCCCGACACGTGCACGCGACTG
>CAZZVA010000315.1:0-1929 GCA_964657345.1 uncultured Acetobacteraceae bacterium
CCCTCTCAGGCAGCGGTCAACCCTACATGCGTCAACTGCAGTTCGGAGCCCGCTTCACCTTCTAACCTGAGCGTGAACCGTGTTCATCAGCACACAGAAGGCCGCCCTCACCGGCGGCCTTTGTTTTTCTCGGATAGAGCCTCAAGTCGTTAGGCGATCCGGAGAAATCGGCATCATGCCCGCAACACTCATCGCCGTGAGCACAGTTGCAGCGCCTGACCACGACAATCCAAGGTCACGTGCAGACGAAGTATATTCACGCACTGTGATGGCTTCCCTTCCATCCACAAAAATTTCCAGAATGGATCCATCGATCCACATCACGATCTCCGATGTGCCGTCTGCATCGGGCCTGAACGCCAGCCTCTCGCCACCGGCTACCAGAACCGCTTTTTCTGCATGCCCCTCATAATCGAGAGCAAGCAGGCTCTTCTGATCAGGAGCAGCGCGCAATTGTAAGCTCCACGGATCGGCACCATGTCGAAAACGCAGCTTTACGTAACCCGCACGATTGCGGATGCGTTGTGTCTCAATCCATGCCATCGCAGAGGCTCCACTGTGCGCCTCCTTCGGCAAGGATTGAACACCATACTGCAAAGCCGTGAACTCGGGAGCTACTTCCATTCGCAGCATGTTGTCGGAGTCGATCGAGAGCACACGCGGCAACGCCATACTGCCAGACCATCCTGCCTCCAGCATCGCCGCATCAGAACGCTTCTCCGGATTCCAGCCCCACAAAATGCGCCGGCCTTTTTCGTCGAGCATGCTCTTCATCGCATAATAAGCGCCATGATCCAGTAAGCCGCTGTTCTCCTTATGAAAACGCAAATCGCGCTTGTCGAACACGCCGACATTCCAATACACCTTGCGTTCCGTCGAGTACAACAGCACATACTTGTCGCCCAACGGGAAAAAGTCCGGACACTCCCACATCTCGCCCGTGTCAACAGGATTCGACTGGCTGCCGCCATTCCACACGCCTTGTGCAAGCGGATGCAGATACGTCCATTCCCGGCCATTCTTCGAGCTGTACAGAAGCACCGCACCCCCGACGCGGTCGACACCCGAACCGACGCCGAGATACCAGGTGTCGCCCTCTTTCCAGGGGCATGGATCGCGAAAACCAGTCACCTTCATCCCGGGCGGAGGGGCCGCAATCACAGGCTGATCCAGCTTCTGCCACGTTCGCAGACTGTCGTCCGTGGCAGTCGCAAGACATTGCACTTCGCGCGTGCCTTCGCCACGGATCGTTTCGTCTTCCGGCGACGATTTGCTCACCCCTGTGTACAGCACCGTCGGCACATCCATCCCCGGCAATACGCTCCCGGTAAAAATGCCGTAAGCATCGAACTTGGCTGGACCGGGCGCAAGCGCAAGTGGCTGATGCTTCCAATGCACCATGTCCGGACTGGTCGCATGGTTCCAGTGCATATCCCCCCACACGGCTCCACCGGGGTTGTACTGAAAGAACATGTGATACTCGCCGCGGTGGTAGCGCGGCGCACATGGATCGTTCATCCAGTTATGACGAGGCAACAAGTGAAACTGCGGCCGCAGCGGATCGTTCGCAAGCTTCTGCTGCAACGCGCGCGACCGAGGAGTGAGAGTGCTTTCCTGGCCGCTCAACGCCTTCGCATTGGCAACAACACCGCGGCTCGCTTCAGGAATCGCGAGACATGCGGAGGAAGCAAGAGATGCCTTCAAAAATGTTCGTCGATCCATCAGGTTCTCCCGCCACCCCGGCATTCATCCATGCCAGACTGATGCGCGGAAGCAGCATTCGTCAAGCCCCGACTCACGACTCAGACCGGACTGATAAACTAGCTTCGCGGAGGGATGGCAGAGTGGTTGATTGCGGCGGTCTTGAAAACCGCTTTACCTTTGCGGGTAACGGGGGTTCGAATCCCTCTCCCTCCGCCACAGACCTGT
>CAZZVA010000316.1:0-1884 GCA_964657345.1 uncultured Acetobacteraceae bacterium
ATCCCTTTGTTCTGAATCACGACCGTCGCCTGCACCGTATCCGCGGGCTTCAGTGTGAAACTTGTCGATCCAAGCGGAGCGACCATGTCAGCCGAATTATTAATCCGCAGCGCAAACAAATCCACATTCAGCTTCTGTGACTTCAGATAATCAATTGTCTTCTGCAACTGCTCGTCATAGCCGTAGTAGAACGGGATCGCCGTATTCCCACCCAGCCAGCGATGCGATGCCAGCTTGCCATCCTTCGCGCCATAGTCCGCACCCTCCGGTGCCTCCTTCGGCATGTGGCAGGTCTGGCACGTCGACAAATCCTTCTTATAGAACGGCAATGGCGAACGCTTCGCATATGACGACTGCTGCCACTCGTCATACAGACCGATCGCCCGCAACCACTTGTAGTTATTCAGCGCATCCGGAATATTCGCCTTGTGGCAAGCCGAGCAGAACTCCGTCGTCTTGTAGAAGTCCTTCATCACCGCAGCCTTGTGCCGCTCCGGATGCGCCGTAATTTCCGAGTAGCTCACCTCACCCGGAACCGGCTTGCCGGCCTCATCCGTAATCACTGCCGGAATGCCCATCACGTAACTGCCCAGCCCATACGTCGGCTGCAGCTTCTTGATCGAGTGGCACACCGAGCACGTAATCCCGTCATCATCGAACCGGCGGTCCGTCACCACCGGGTTCGGGGTCACTGCACCCGACAGCAGCGCAATCGGCGCATGGCATCCTTCACAATGCCGAGCCGTCTCGGCACCCTTCGTCTGGATCAGCAGGTTTACATTTTTGCGATAGAAAGGCGTCCGGAACGAATTCGCATGCAGCGACTGGCGCCACTCGTGGTAAGAAGCTTCATGGCAATGCCGGCAATACTGGGCTGTCGGAAACGCTCCCGGCTGAATAAAGTCATCGCCTTCAATCTTGGCATTGCTCGGCAGGAATGGCTGACCCGGCGCAATCTTGAAACTGTAGCTCTCACGAATTCTCGCCGCATACTGCGCACGATCTTCCGTGACATCCGTTCCGGCCCGAATACTCTTCAGAAAGCCAAACAGGAACATCGCCAACGCCAGCGGCAAGGCTAATTTCGCGACGCTTCTCCGTCTCCTCCGGCGCTGCCCGTCCTGCGATGCCCACTGCATTTCGATTCCCCTGCCGATCGAAATATACCGGCCTGTATACCAGCGAAGCAAGCAGAACCGGCGGCCCGAAATTCAACACCAGCAACAAGTTAGCTGCTTCCTTGCAATCTCCAACCAACGATGGAGAACAGCGTCCTTCATGAGATGGAGAGATACGGAGGCAAACCCGCATCCAACGGACCAAAGGAGCAGATCACATGAGCAACACACCCGAGTCCCGCGACGCCTCTCTCGCGAAAATCCAGGACCTCATCAAAGACATTCGCATCGCCATGCTCTCCACCGCAGGCGAAGACGGCAAAATCTATAGCCGTCCCATGGCCACGCAGGAGACCCGCTTTCAGGGGGAACTCTGGTTCCTCACCCGCATCGATTCGGGCAAGGTCAACGAAATCCGTCACGACTCCCAGGTCAACGTCGCCTACTCTGACACCCAGAATGCCTCCTTCGTCAGCCTCGCAGGCCGTGCCGAAATCAGCCGCGATCACGAAAAGATCAAACAGCTTTGGAACCCCATGTACAAGGCCTGGTTCCCCAACGGTGTCGACGATCCAGAAATCGCAGCCATCCGCGTCGTCGTCGAAGAAGCAGAATACTGGGACGCCCCCTCCAATGCCGTCGTCCGCAACTACCAGATCCTCAAAGCCGCCGTCACCAAGGGAGCCTCCCAGGTCGGTGAACACGCCCACGTCACTCTCAACCGCACCGCCTGAATCCGAACCAACGGGTGCCCCACCCTCGCACA
>CAZZVA010000317.1:0-1874 GCA_964657345.1 uncultured Acetobacteraceae bacterium
CGAAGATGGTGCCATTCGGACCGGCCTTGCGGTCGATCACTGGCGTCGAGGTAATGCCAACCTCCGGAGTAATCTGTCCGCAGCCATTTTTCGCCGTCGTCTCGTTTAATCCCAGCAGCGATGTCATCCACACCTGGGCACCGGTGCCAGCGTTATATGCATACAGACTGCCATGTTCCGACGCTACGTACACCAGGTTCGCAACTGCGCCTGCACCCACCGGCACCTGCGCCGCGAACAGAGGTGCCGCGTCGACTTTGCCGTCCGCCGCATAAAAGCCGACCTTGCCGAAAGTGGCGGCATTGACATTCGCCGGCGTCAGAATCGACTCCTGGGCATTCAGACCATCCCGCGCGTTGTCATAGTGGTAGGTCACCACATCCGCCACCGGCGCCGCCTGGATGTTCAGTGTTACGCCCGTACTAGAAGTGAGCGAAGGCGTAGCCCCCGCATCGACCGCCGTGATATTGAATCCGGCAGTACCCGCCGCGGCGCTGTAGCCTGCCGCCAGCGTGACACTCTGCGGTACGCCCGGCGTCAGCTTTAACGTAGACGGACTGATCGTGACCCCCGTCGGCAGTGTGCTGAAGGTCACGTTCACGGGATCGGCGAACCCGTTGAGAGCATTTTCAGTGATCGCGACCTGCGCCCCGGCCGGACTGCCGATCGTCAAGGTCTGTGCCGCAGGCGCCGCGGAAATTGTAAAGCCGGGCGCAGCCTTGACTGCCAGCCCGATGGTCGCTGTCTGCGTCTGCGTGCCGGCAACGCCGGTAGCCGTAATGGTGACATTTGCCTGCGCAGCAGCGTCGGCAGCAGCACCGAGAGTGACCGTCTGGCTGCTGCCCGGATTCACGCTGAAGCTTGCCGGAGTCGCCGTCACCCCGGTCGGCATTCCGCTCAGGCTTACTGAAATGGCATTGGAAAAGCTGCCGATTGCCGTCGCGGACACCGAAATTGCCTGCGTGGCTGCCCCCGCAGTCAGGCTGGCCGTAGCCGGCGAAACAGCAAGCGTGAAACTGGGCGACGGCACGCTGTGCCCGGCAGTTGCCGTGGAGTTACTCCCACAACCCTGCAGCAGGCTCGTCAGCACCACTACTGGCACACACATCATTGGCTTCCAGAAAGACTTCACCATGGCCCCCGAACACAGGTCCATCGCGGTCCGGACCCATGTGTTCCTCGCCTGCTGATGTCGTTCAGGTAGACAGGCGATACTCCTTAGCCACTATCTTCCTTTTTGCAGGCCCAGGTAAAGAGGTAGATCCTGAATCGAAATGGCAGCACCGAAACGGAACAGAGTCAGTGCTGCATTCGTTGGCCTGGGTGCATGCCGCTACGCGCCGCGAGCCGCCAGCTTCTTCTCGATGATGTCCACGAAGTGGCCGACATTCTTCATCGACTCAATCTCGGCCGTCTGGAACTTGATCTTGAACTTCGCTTCCGTCGCCACGATCAGGTTGATGTGGTTGAAAGAATCCCACTCGTCTATGTCCGACGCCGTGGTTTCCGGCTTCAGCACGATGCTCTCGTCATCGAAAATGTCGCGGAAGATTTCCGTAAGGCGGCTGTAAATCTCGGCTTGCTGCATGGTTCCCTTCATTGCGGATGAGTTGATTACTGTTGAGTTAGCCGAGTGGACGCCGAACCGGCAGTCCCTGCCTGCAGAACTCCCTTATCCTGGAGCGTTTCGCCGCCAGCAGCTTCATACACGGTCACCTGCATAATCACCGGCTTCTTCTCATAACCGGCAAGTTCCAGGGTCCACTGCGTTTCGATCGACTCGTCTTTCTCCAACACCGGCTCGTTCAGTGTAAAGCCGAGACGCTCATACAGGGTGCGCACCATATCGTTCTTTGCTGACGCTCGATAGACGC
>CAZZVA010000318.1:0-1859 GCA_964657345.1 uncultured Acetobacteraceae bacterium
ACTGAGTAGGGTTGTTGGCTTAGAGCTGATTGCCGGTGTCGAGATCTCTCCACTGCGCTTCGCTCCGTTCGAGATGACAAGTCAGTCTTCTTGTTCTGAACAATCGTCATGCATGGATCGGGATGGTACCTCAACCCCCTGACACACCTATGGTCGGACGGGCGGTGAGTGACGCGGCGGAAGCCCCAGGCTCTAGGAGTGGACGTGCCGGGAGCCGGGGCGCTCTCTCCAATGGTCGCTGCGGACCTCTATACTGACTCACTGGCGCGGTTGATTGTCCTACATGGTCGCGCGCCTAGAAATCTCAAGGAGTGGTTGGCATGTCTGCTGTTCGCAAAGAAAAGGATTCGCTGGGGTTTGTGGAGGTTCCGGAAGGCGCGTACTACGGCGCGCAGACGGTGCGTGCAGTTGAGAATTACCCGATTTCCGGGATGCGGGCGCATCCGCTGCTGATACGTGCGCTGGGTATGGTGAAGCGGGCGGCGGCGGAAGCGAACAAGTCGCTGCAGCTGATTGAAGACGATCGGGCGGATGCCATTATTCAGGCAGCGCAGGAGGTCATCGACGGCAAATGGAACGACCAGTTTGTGGTGGATGTGTTCCAGGCCGGGGCCGGTGTGAGCCTGCACATGAATACCAACGAGGTGATCGCGAACCGGGCGAACGAGATCCTTGGCGGCAAGCTGGGCGAGTATGCGAAGGTCCATCCGAATGACCATGTGAACTACGGGCAATCGACCAATGACGTGTTCCCGACGAGTATGCGGGTGGGGACGCTGCTGGTGCTGGAGACGCTGTACCCCGTGCTGGATGGACTGGCGGGTACGTTTCGGAAGAAGGCGGCGGAGTTCGACGGCATTATGAAGTCAGGCCGCACCCATATGCAGGATGCGGTGCCGATCCGGCTGGGGCAGGAGTTTGCGGCGTATGCGCTGACTGTCGAGAAAGCGAAGAAGTTTATTGTGCTGGCTTCGGATTCGCTGCGCGAGCTGGGGCTGGGCGGCAGTGCGGTGGGGACGGGGATCAATACGCATCCGGATTACCGGGTGAAGGCTGTCGAGAACCTGGCACGGATTTCCGGACAGCAGGTTTCTCCGGCAGACGATATGCGGTGGGCGATGCAATCGAATGCGTGCATGGCGGATGTGAGTGCGTCGCTGCGCGGGCTGGCGCTGGAAGTGATTCGGATTTCGAATGATGTGCGGCTGTTGTCGTCGGGACCGAATACCGGATTTGCGGAGATCTACCTGCCGAGTCTGCAGCCGGGTTCGTCGATCATGCCGGGCAAGATCAACCCGGTGATGCCGGAGCTGGCGGCGATGGTCAGCTTCCAGGTGGTGGGCAATGATACGGCGGTAGCGATGGCGGTGCAGGGCGGGCAGCTGGAGCTGAACGTGATGATGCCGACCATGGCTTACAGTGTGCTGCAGAGTGCGACGATTCTCGCGAACATGCTGCGGCAGTTTGATCGCTATTGCGTGGCGGGCATTACGGCGAATGCGGAGCGGTGCAATTACTATGCGCAGTCGACAGTGTCGCTGGCGACGGCGCTGAATCCTTATATCGGGTATGCGAAGGCGGCGGAGATTGTGAAGGAGTCGGTGGCGACGGGGGAATCGATTATCAAGATCGCGCGGTCGAAGCAGTTGCTGAGCGAGGATGAGATTGCGGAGATTCTGGATCCGGTGCGGATGACGGAGCCGCAGTATCCGCTGGATTCGGCTAAGGAGCGGGATCGCAAGGTCAAGGGGTGAGGCTGTTTTGATGAGGAAGGCGGATCGCTTCGCGATGCCCAAGGCGCCGCTTCGCGTCGACTATCGGCACCCGAATGTGTGGCACCCGGATTCGTGGCATCTGGA
>CAZZVA010000319.1:0-1813 GCA_964657345.1 uncultured Acetobacteraceae bacterium
CCGGCATCAAGAACATGCGCCGCCTCCCCGATGCACTCTTCATCGTCGATTCGAATAACGAAGCGATCGCCGTAGCCGAAGCCCGCAAGCTCGGGATCCCGGTTGTCGCCGTGGTCGATACCAACTGCGACCCGACTGTAGTCGATTACGTAATCCCCGGCAATGATGACGCTCTGCGCGCCATTCGCCTGTTCACTTCCAAGATCTCAGATTCGATCTCGGAAGGCGTCCAGATGGCCACCGACAAGCAGTATGCCGATTCGATTGCCGGCGCCACTGCTATCAACGCGCAGGTGCATGAAGGCCAGCTTGAATCGGGTGCGGATGAAGCCCCGGTCGAAGGCATCCAGGCCGGCGCGCTTGCCGATGAAGATCCGGCAGCGGAAGAGTCAGTTGATCTGGAAGCAGTTCTGGGCGGAGGCATCCGCAAGGCACCGGCAGCAGTTACGGCAGCTGACGAGCCTGAGGTCGCAGCAGGCCACTAAGAGCTACGCAGTTCGTTTTATCGAAGGCGTGGCTGCAGATTGTGGCCACGCTTTCATTGTCTGCGGAGCACTTGAGCTCCGCCAACGCAAGACCTTAAGAAGCCAGGAAGCTTAGAAGAAAAGGAATATCCGATGTCAACTGCCACTGAGAAGATTTCCGCTACCCAGGTAAAAGAACTCCGCGAGAAGACGGGCGCCCCGATGGGCGATTGTCTCAAGGCCCTTCAGGAAGCCAAGGGCGATATGGAACAAGCCGTTGTTGTGCTGCGCAAGCGCGGCATGGCCTCTGCTGCGAAGAAAGCATCGCGTTCGACCAGCGAAGGCGCAGTCAGCACCTACATTCATGCCGGCGGCAAGATCGGCGTGATGGTCGAAGTGAACTGCGAGAGCGATTTCGTTGCCCGCACTGAAGACTTCCAGGAACTGCTCAAGGACATCGCGATGCACATCGCCGCGACTGATCCGCGTTATGTGCGTCGCGAAGACGTAACCGCTGCGGACATGGAGCGCGAGAAGGACATCTACCGTTCGCAGGCAGCCGCTACTGGTAAGCCCGCGCCAGTTGTCGAGAAGATTGTCGAAGGCAAGATGAGCAAGTTCTATGAGGAGGTTTGCCTGCTCGATCAGCCGTTCATCAAGGAGCAGTCGATCACCATCAAGGACATGATTGCGACCAAGATCGGCAAGCTGGGCGAGAACATTGCGGTAAGCCGCTTCGCCCGCTTCAAAGTCGGCGACACCAACTGGACGGTTGCGCAGACCAAGTACGACACTGTTGCCGAGTAAATTAACCAGGCAGGCAATCAAAGCCCGGGGCTCAGCCCCGGGCTTTGCTGTCTGCAGGCGTGTTGCCCAACACTGCTGACACAATGCTGTCAGCAGCACCCGTTTACCTTCTGAAGACAGCAGCTATTCAGGAGGATTCTTATGACCATCGAAACACTCCCAGCCACCAAGCCAGTCGTTGAGCAGCAGGCCCGTCAGCAGCATCGCAACAGCAAAGTCGTCTGGTTTGAAATTCCTGTCGCTAACATGGAACGCGCGCAGAAGTTTTACGAGACGATCTTTGAAACCAGGCTCCAGATAGAGCAATTCGGGCCCGAGCGCATTGCCGTCTTTCCCTATGAAGCCCCCGGCATCGGCGGCTGCCTGATTGAAGCCACGAATCTCAAGCCGGGCCATGGTCCTCTGCCAGCTCTGAACGCCGATCCATTCCTTGATTCTGTTCTCGACCGTGTGCAGGCGGCCGGTGGATCCATCTACCACCCCTACACGGAGCTGCCGGAAGGCATGGGTCAGCTTGGGCGAAGCTGTCATCGTGCCGATCC
>CAZZVA010000320.1:0-1764 GCA_964657345.1 uncultured Acetobacteraceae bacterium
CCGAACTCTTCGCCTTGAGAGGGCGACGTGTTAACCAGTTACACCATAGCGCCACATTGTAAATACGGCTCAGGCTGAAAAGCGGCAGATGATTCTTGCTTTTAGGTGGCCTGGCTGGACGGTGGTAGCGCTATCGGGGCTCGAACCCGAACTCTTCGCCTTGAAAGGGCAACGTGTTAACCAGTTACACCATAGCGCCACACGACTTGTAGAATAGCATTTTCCTGGCGGCAGCGCACCCTGTCCAGATGGAGGAAGAAGTCAGATTCCGAGCTTCTTCACTTCGTCGTTGTAATACTTGCGGTAGAGGATGTCCCACTCCTGCGAGCCTTCCATGATGATCTTGCGCTGGGAGGAGATCTTCAGCCTCGCTGCCTCATCGATCTTCATCTCTGCCATCAGAAGACTTTCCAGGATCTTTCGAGCTTCCTGCCGAATCGTGTTCCGGTCCTCGACGAATTCGCATTCATCTGTTTCGGCCAGGGTGTCAGCGACCGTGTGCGCCAGCTTGTTGAGCTTGTCGCGGGTGATTCTCATAGCACGGCCTTGTACTTTTTGGCGAGTTCATTCTTGACCTTCTTGAACATGTCTGCATACTGCGCGCCGGTGCGGTGCATTTCATCCTGGTAAGCGTCGAGGATCATGCGAACTTCCTCGTTGATACGGTCTTCCAGTTTCAGCTCGTCGATCAGCCCGGCGGTCACACGCTCATTGAGTTTCAACGGCTTGTCGGTCCGGATGACCTTGGCTTCGAGCAGCTGGCGAACCGTTTGTTTCGCCAGATAACCTACATATTCAGAAGAGAAAATCATCGATGTGTCTAGGGAATATAGCACAAACCAGAGGTGTTCCATTCGGCGCGATGGCGCCCGGACTTTGCGATCGCTTCGGGCCAAAGAAGGGGATGCCACCCGTTGCCCGCCCATCAGGCGGTGGCTCGCTGTCATGCTCGTCCAACATTTCCGATAAGTCTCCGGCACCCCGTCTTTCCATTCACGCTTGATGGCGGCATCTGCGACAATGGTGAGTGCCCATGACTCCCGATACCCTGCATTCTTTGAAAGACGACATGGTGGCCTTTATTGAGGGTCACGGTATGCGTCGACTTCCCGGTTTCGTTACTGAAGACGTGCCTTCCGTGCTTTGGGAAGATGAAGCCAATCCAGACAGCTGGAAGGACTTTGTCGAGATGGCGAAGACAGCGTCTGCACCTTTTATTACGATGAGCGACATCACACTTGAAAAGGAAGATGTTGAGACACTCCTCGAAGATCTCCGCGATTTGAATTTCCCAGACACCGAGGCCGTGGATATCGAAGAGGCCGAGTACATGGTGAACTACGTAGGCAAAACGGGTTTTGTGCAGCTGGGTTTTGTGCATCAGGGCATCATGTTTCTGCATGAGAGCGCGACGGAATGGTACGAGCGCTACCAGACCCTGCTTGAAACGGCGGAGGACTTCGGCAATATCGTCCTGGAAGACCATTCCGAGGAAGAGTGATCTCCGGGGCAGAGCCGGCGACTGAACCTGCAGGCAGCAGCACCGCAAAGAGCTCGCCACCCAGGCGACGCTACGACAGATGGCACGTGGCACCAGTGGATACAGACGCTGCGGCCCTGCTGACCGCCGAGGCACAGATCCCGCTGACGCTTGCCAAGCTGCTTGTAAGCCGCGGCATCCAGACATCGGCGGACGCCGCTGCGTTTCTGTCTCCCTCGATGGATCATCTCTCTGATCCGTACACGATGCTTGGAATGCGGACT
>CAZZVA010000321.1:0-1723 GCA_964657345.1 uncultured Acetobacteraceae bacterium
TGAAGAGCAATCACTTTCAGGACGAGATGCTGATCCACTATGCGTTCTCGGACTTTAGCCGGCACTACATGGCGACGCACACGGTGAGCCGCGACTTCGATATGAACCCGGCGCTGCAGCAGGAGTTCAAGGATTACCTGACGTCGAAGAAGGTGGCGTTCACCGACAAGGAGTTTGCGGATAATTTGGAATGGGTGAAGGCGCGGGTCAAGACGGAGCTGTTCACGGCGCAGTTTGGGCAGGCGGCGGGCAGCCAGGTGATCGTGTCGTGGGATCCGCAGGTGAACGCGGCGCTGAAGTATATGCCGGAGGCGCTGGCGCTGGAGAATCACACGCTGCCCAGCGAGCAGAAGGTGCAGACGGCGCAGGTGGGAAGTTCGAAGTAGTCGAAAGTAAGTGGTAGAGGAAGAAAGGCCGCGCTGAGGAGCGCGGCCTTTTTGTTTGCGCGAGTGGAAGGCGCGAAGGGTTTGGAGCGGGAGACCGGGATCGAACCGGCGACATTCAGCTTGGGAAGCTGACGTTCTGCCACTGAACTACTCCCGCTCGATGTTCAGATTATAGATCACGGCTGGAATGATTTGCTCCGCTCCCAGGAACGGTCGGCTGGCGTCCTTTCGTCCGACGGTAAACCGCGACTCCCAGCCAAGCTGCCAAATGGATTAATGGAAACAATTCTGCTGGATGGAAGCGCCGTCGATTTCGACCTGGCGATGCCCACCCTCTTCGCGAACGAGGAAATCTAGGGATGTGTCGCTCTATCTGGAGAGATCCGCCGGCGATCGGCTCCATTGTGCTGGGCCCGCTGCTACTTCGGATGTGAGCTTGCCTTGAGGAAGGTGACGCCAATTCCAAGAGTCTCGTGCTTTATGATCTAGATACGAGCGGATACGGCCTTGCTTCGGCACTCCATATAAATACGTTCACGCCGTAAGAATGACCAAGTCTCATTTGCCGGAGGATCTTTGCAAGCCGTGACCAAATACCGGGTACCCGCATTTTTGTGCGCCCTGTCGGTACTCCTCTGCGAACTGATCAGCAGTCCTTACACCACAATGGGTATTGGCGACGATGGTCCTTATATCCTCGTCGCAAAAAATCTTGCGGCCACGGGGCACGTCCACTATAACGGCTGGTCGGCGGCAATGCTTTGCTGGCAACTCTATCTTGGAGCGGCGCTGATTAAAGTGTTTGGCTTCTCGTTCACCACCGTGCGCGTGAGCACGATGGTGGTATCCGTGGCAGCCGCTTTCCTGCTGCAACGCACCCTGGTGCGCTGTGGTCTCTCTGAAAGAAACGCCGTCATCGGCACTCTCGCGCTTGTTCTCTCGCCGCTGTATCTCTTGCTTTCCGTCACCTACATGAGTGACATCCACGGGCTGTTCGGTATTATCGTTTGCTTGTACGCGTGCCTTCGTGCACTCCAGGCATCGAGCGATCGCGCTTCCATCGGTTGGCTATGTTTTGCAGTGGCGGCCGACGTAGCCGTGGGCACGTCGCGCCAACTGACGTGGCTCGGCGTCCTGGTGATGATCCCGTCCACGCTTTGGTTACTGCGAGCCCATCGCCGGGTCTTAATTGCCGGCGCTGCAGCCACGATTGCGGGCTTCCTGGCGATCGGGGCATGTTTGGTCTGGCTCAAGCATCAACCCTACACAACGCCTGGCACCTACGGAATCCACCACGTTCCGTGGTTGCAAATCATTGTTGTCTTCGTGCGGTTCTT
>CAZZVA010000322.1:0-1692 GCA_964657345.1 uncultured Acetobacteraceae bacterium
GGCAGTCGCTGCACCTGCGCATCACCCGGCGCATAGAACCATGCAGACTTGCCATCCAGCACAAAGAGCTTGCCCGCAGGTTCGGAATAGCTCCACCGCATACGCCCCGGCTTCTTCAGCAGCATGGTGCCGCTCTCCGCGCGATGCATCCCCATGCCTGTATACGTCTCGCTGAACTGCACGCGCAGCGACCGCAGCGAATTGTAGTGGTGGTCGACTTTGGCCGCGAGTGAAGCAGCATCTGGCACCTGCGCGAGGCATTGCAGCCCGAACAGCAACACCGGCACCAATAGAAAAGGCCAGCGGTGCCGCCGGCCTTTCGTTTCACAACAAGAGCCTACTGCAAAGCTACGGTGCAGTTGGTGCCTCCCGCCGGATCAGAAGTGATCTGCCCGGAGATATCCATGCAGAATCCGCGGTGGCCCGTCTTGCCAACAGCCTGCGGCACCGCCGTCGCTTCGTACGACGTGTACATGTCCTGGTTGTTCACATTCACCTTCGTGCAGTTGGTCAGGTTGAACGTGTATCCGGACTTCACACCTGTCGCCAAGTCTCCCTGCAGCATCTGCGCGCTGGTAGCACTTGGCGGCCCCGATGAGGCCGCCCCGCCTAACGCGCTGAGCGAGCAGGCAAAGCCATTCGCCGGATAATTGGTCTGATATTGAATCTGCGCCTGGTAGATCGCGCGCAGAGACTGGATAGCCGAGGTTTCATCTGCCTGGCTCCGCATGTTCAGCAGGTTTGGAATTGCGACCAGCATCAGGATCAGGATCACCGACATCACGATCAGCAATTCCATCAGTGTGAAGCCGCTCTGACGGTGCTTGCGGTACGAGCGGGTAATTGCATTCCAGGTGTGCGAGGTAAATTTCATCACTGCAGTGTCGCTCCCGTGTCGAGAGTATCAAAGATGCCGATCTTATCGCCACGACCCGAGGCATTCGCCTCCGGGTCGCAGCTTTACCAAACCGAAGCGTCCTAACAGACCAGGTGCGAGCGGTTCAACTTCAACCCATCCAGCCGGCCCAGCAGCGTGACAGCAACTTTATCGCCATCAAACAGCTCGTTGGCCATCTCCTTCACTTCGCCGGAGGTCACGTCTTCCACCTTCTGCATGATCTCGTCCACGCTGAAGAAGTGTCCGAAATACATCTCCTGTCGCGCCAGGTTGGACATGCGCGACATCGAGCTTTCGAGACCCAGGATGATGTTGCCCTTCAGCTGGTCTTTCGCCCGGCGCAGTTCATCGTCAGGAAGCATGTCTGACTTCAAGCGGCTGAACTCCTTCATTACCAGTTCCACCACGTTAACCGCCTTCGATGACGACGTGCCGGCATACACGCACAGCGAACCAGTATCGCGATAGGGACTCAGGTCGCTGAAGATGGAATAAGCCAGTCCGCGCTCTTCGCGGATCGTCTGGAAGAGCCGCGAACTCATACCGCCACCCAGTACCGTGTTCAGCAGCAGTGTCGTGTAGCGGCGCTCGTTCGCGAGTGGCGGCGAAGGCACGCCAAGACAAAGCTGTACCTGCTCCAGAGCCTTCTTGTTGCGCAGATTGATCCGTGCACTCGTCTTGGGCGCCGGCTGTATCTCGCTGTCCGATCCACTCGGCAGGCCGGAAAAGCGATCGGCCACCATCTTCACATACTCGTCATGCTCCAGGTTCCCGGCCGCAGAGAACACCATGTT
>CAZZVA010000323.1:0-1689 GCA_964657345.1 uncultured Acetobacteraceae bacterium
GATGGATGAGGTTGTCGGCCTGTACAGCCGCAGAATAGGACAGAAGAAGCTGGCGGTCATCCGCGAGTACAGTGCGACTGAATTGATTCCGGGCCTGCCCGGCGAGCTTCGGCAGGTTTTTTCCAACCTGGTGACGAACGCGATTGAAGCCACGTCGCCAGGGGGCTTGCTGCGCCTGCGGATTCGCACTGTCGTGCAGCATCGTGGCGGGGAATCCCGCAGGGGTTTGAGAATCACCGTTGGCGATTCGGGGGTCGGCATTCCGGAGTCGGTCCGCAGCCGGATTGGCCAGATCTTCTTTACGACCAAGGGGGAAGCCGGCACCGGGCTGGGTCTGTGGGTGACCGGAGGGGTGATTGCCCGGTATGGCGGCACGCTGCAAGTGCGGTCGTCGACTGGCGCAGTCCACGGTACGGTGTTCAGTATTTTTCTTCCGCTTCCTGCGGATGCGAACGTTCCCGAGCGGGAGGATGGCGACCGCGCGATTGCGGGCAATGTCACGGAGATCTCGCGGCACCCGAGCTACAGCCATCTTCCGCAGCGTGGCGCCGAATCGGCATTAGCTCAGCGGAAGCGGAACGGATAAACAAGCAGAATCCCAGGGCAGCTTCATTTCCGAAGTGCTGCCTGACGGATCGGTCCTAGAATGAGGCATGGCCTCATCCCTCTCCAGTCCTCTCAAGGTCATCCATACTGTCTGCTCGCATGACTGCCCGGACTCTTGCGCTGTGCTGGTGACGGTCAATGAGGCCGGGCGCGCGATCAGGGTCGAGGGGGATCCATCCCATCCGGTCACGAAAGGATTTTTGTGCGGCAAGGTCGCCAAGTACCTGGACCGGGTCTACTCGCCGGAGCGCCTGTTATACCCGATGCGCCGCAAAGTCGGAGTAGCGAAGCATTGCCTGGCGCAAGGCGAAGAGCTTGAGGCCTTCGAGCGGATCAGCTGGGAGGAAGCACTGCAGACCATCGCGGCGCGACTGGCTGCAATCAGCGAGCGCCATGGGCCGGAATCGATCCTGCCCTACTCGTATGCCGGCACGATCGGGGTGCTCGGCTACGGGTCGATGGACCGCCGCTTTTTTCATCGGCTGGGTGCTTCCCAGCTTGACCGGACGATTTGCGCGACTGCCGGCGGGGATGCGTTTCTTACCGTGTATGGACGGAAGCTGGGGACGGATACTGAAGACTTTCATCGTGCGCGGCTGATCGTTGCGTGGGGTGCGAATGTCCACGGCAATAATGTCCACCTATGGCCGCAGATAGAAGAGGCCCGGCGCAACGGGGGCCGGCTGATTGTCATCGATCCCTATGCGACGCGGACAGCGAAGCTGGCGGACTGGCATCTTGCGATTCGTCCTGGAACAGACACGGCGCTGGCTCTCGGTGTCATGCATGTCCTGTTTGCCGAGGGGCTGCATGATCGTGACTATATTGCTGCGCATACCTATGGATTTGAGGCCCTGCGGCAGCGCGCAATCGAATACCCGCCCGAACGAGTGGCTGCAATAACCGGCATCGCTGCTGCGGATATTCTGCGACTGGCACGAGAGTACGGGACTACCACGCCGGCGGTGATCCGCATGAATTACGGTGTGCAGCGGACGGAGAATGGCGGTACCGCGGCGCGTACGATCGCCATGCTGCCTGCGCTGACCGGGGCGTGGAAGCATCGTGGCGGCGGTCTACAGC
>CAZZVA010000324.1:0-1677 GCA_964657345.1 uncultured Acetobacteraceae bacterium
CTCCACTAAGCTTCGCTTCGGTCGGGATGACAAGATGATGTGGCGTGTGAAGGTAGTTGAGGCTGAGCTTGGAAGCTGAATCTTTTCCGACGCTGTTACGCGAGCACCAGGCAATGGTCTTCTCGATTGCGCTGCGCATGGCCGGTGATCGCGGAGCTGCGGAAGAGATAGCGCAGGATGTCTTCATGGAGCTGCATGCAAAGCTGGCGGAGTTGTCGACCGCCGAGCATGTCCTGTACTGGCTGCGGAGGGTGGCGTCTCATCGGTCGATTGATTGGATCAGGAGAAGAAGTAGTACGCAGGAAATCGCCATGGATGAAGCGACACTTGAGAGTGTGCGTGAACTTGTGGCGGAGCAGGAGGCGGGCGACCCGCTGCTGAGCCGCTACCTGCATCAACTGCTGGCATCGCTGCCGCCCGTGCAGCGCAGCGTGGTGGTGTTGCGCTACCAGGAGGAGCTGTCGCCGGATGAAATTGCGACGGCGCTGGAGATGCCGGTCGCTACGGTCAAGAGCCATCTCCAGCGAACGCTGAAGCTGCTGCGGGCGAAAGCAGAGAGGATGTTGCGATGACGCATAGCATGCGCAGGCAAGGAAGACGATGAGCGAAGAAAACGAGACGCGGTTGAACGACGAAGTGAACGATGCCGTCCGTGACGACAAGCTGGAAGCAGCTTTCCGCGCGGCTTTGCGGAGGGAGCAGCCGTCGGAGGATTTCGCCGAGCGGGTGGAAGCGCGCATTGCGGAGGGAAGCAAACGGCCGATGATCGCAGGCTTGTTCGCGGTCAAAAAGACGATTTCTGCTGCGCCGATGGGTGGCCGGGGGATGGCTCGTTCCGGCACGCGGGGACACCTGGCGAAGGCCGCGGTGCTACTGCTTGCGGTTACGGTGCCGCTGGGATGGCGTCTGCATCACCAGGCGGAGGTAGCACGGGGCGAGGCGGCAAAGGAGCAGGTGCTGCTGGCCTTCAGGATTACGGGGTCTCAACTTCGCTCAATCCAGGAGCGCACACAATCCATCAATGCCGGCGGGATGCCGGGAGGAGATTCACAATGAAGCAGCGCGTTGGGATGAAAACAAAGATCGCTCTGCTGGCGTTGGCAGTGCTGGCGCCGGTGATGAAGCTGGCGGCACAGGACAACTGCCTGCCGGGCGATATCGAGAAATATGCGGCGAAGGCGTCGTCGCGGTCGGATGTGAATCTGGACCGCAACATGCTTGGGTTCGCCGGAAATTTTCTGAATGAGAAGGACGGGGACCAGGCGCAGGCGAAGCAGATCGTGCGCCAGTTGAACTCCATCGTGGTGCATAGTTATGAGTTCGACGAGCCAGGCGAATATAACCCGGTGGATCTGGACACCATCCGCAACCACTACAAGGGTGCTGGCTGGTCGCACATTGTCAGCACGAACGAGCATGCGAAGGGCAAGCCATCCGAAGCGAGCGATATCTGGATGCACATCGTCGATGGCAAGTCGACGGGGATGGTGATTCTGAGCGCGGAAGAGAAGGAGCTTTCATTCGTCTGCATCGATGGGACACTCGACCCGAACATGCTGTCGCACCTGAGCGGACAGTTCGGCATTCCGCATGTGAATGCGCCGTCCGGCAACGGCACGCGCAAGCTGGTAGCTCCGGAAGATGCAACGGAGAATAACCGGTGATCCGCGCGATGGG
>CAZZVA010000325.1:0-1648 GCA_964657345.1 uncultured Acetobacteraceae bacterium
CTGCAGGAAAGTCGGTCTTCGTATCGTTCCACTCGTACAGAACCCGATGCCGTTCAGCAGGCGGCAACACCTGGAGGGCACGCACCGGCATGGTAGGTGATGTCTCCAGTGCCTCTACCAGTGATGTCAGCGCTGTGTTCATGAACTGACATACCCGCATTGGACCAACCGCGGCTGGAGTTTGTGCCGTTAGCACAAAGCCCTCGCCCAGGTCGTCTACCGAGAGCGTGACGGGGTAGTTGGTCCGCTCTTCGCCCCGCAGCCCCCGGATACCCTGCCACGCCTGCTTTGTTTCAGAAGAGGGAAGATGAGCCGCGCCCGGGCTATGACGGTAGTTCAGTAGTGCGGAGAACAACGGCGCCGGCGCCGGCACCGCGCTGCATCTCTGTGCCAGTGCCAGGGAAGCATGCTCATGACGTAGCAGCTCAGCCAGCAGTGCATGAGTATTGCGGACACTGGCTTCCACTGTCTGTTGGTCCACGGGGATGCGTATCGGCAGCGTGTTGATGAACAGCCCCATCACCCGATCAGCGCCTTGGCCACCCTGCATGCGTCCAAACAGTACGGTGCCAAAGACCACGTCTTGCCGTCCCGAAACCTTGGCCAGCACTAAAGCCCAGGCCAGATGACAGAGACTCGCTGTACTGACGCCAAGCGTGCGGGCCTCCGCACGTAAACGCCGGGCCAATCCGCTATCGAGGGCCATACGGGCTTCTTCGATGCCCGTGCCGTCGCCACGCACATCAAGCAGACCGAAGGGAGCCGTAGGCTCGTCCACATCTCCCAATAGCTGTTGAAAAAAAGCTTCATGCTCCTGCAGGCTGACTCCCAGCCGGGCCTGGGCCACGAGGTTGCGGAAGGGCAAGGGAGGAGGCAGTTGTTCACCTTGTCCCAGCAGATAGGCCTGCACCTCAGCCTGCATCACTTCAAGCGTCGTATGATCGCCGACCAGATGGTGCAGCAACTGCACCAACAACCAGCGGTCCTGTTCCCGGTCATAGGCAATATAAAGCCGCAACAAGGGTGCCTGACGCACATCCAGGCGGAAGTGGCGTGGGTCGAAGCGCGCATACAGTTGCTGACTGGCATCCCCGTCTGCCGGATCCAGTTCGATCTGCTCAATCTGTAACGGCGCCCTGCGCCACACCACCTGGATCGGTTCGGGTAACTGTTCCCACAGCACGGCGGTGCGCAGGATGTCATGCCGGTCGACAACTGCCTGCAGCGCGGCGAGATAGTCATCCAGCCGGCTGCGGCTTTCGAAGCCGAACTGAACAGCCAGCAGATAGGGATCGCCTTCTCCGCCCATCAGGTGATGAAAAAGAATCCCCTCCTGCAACGGCGCCAGCGGATACATATCCTGGATATTGTTTGCGCCGCCTGGAACCGTACTGACAACCGAATCGATCTCCTGCTGCGTCAGCTCGACAAGGGTCAGCATCTCCGGCACTACCCTATTGCAGCCCGGAGGGATCCGGTTGGCAGGAACTTCGACAGCAGAAGCCTTGCCCTCGACTGTCGCTGCCAGTTGTGCCAGTGTAGGAGCGGCAAATATGTCTACTACACCGAGCTGAAGACCTTGCCGACGCATCCGCTCGATCAACGTCACTGCCAGCAGAGAGTGGCCGCCGAGGGAAAAGAAGTTATC
>CAZZVA010000326.1:0-1597 GCA_964657345.1 uncultured Acetobacteraceae bacterium
GAGCTTCGTGCCGGACCCTTATGCTCACTGTGTCACGAGCAATTGATTTCTGGCTGCAGGCTTTACTTTCATATACGTAACTTTTTACATTACACATATGCGATATGCCGGTCAGGGGACAATGACGGCTGATCCGTCTTCGGTTTCATTCTTTACGGCGAGCAGGGCCTGGTTGGCCTGATCGAGGGAGAAGACGGTGACACGCGGCTGGATCCTGAGAGTCTGCGCGAGACTGAGGAAGTCGCGGGCGTCGTCGCGGGTCATGTTTGCGACGCTGCGTATCTGGCGTTCGCCCCAGAGCAGCCGGTCATAGTCGAAGGTCGGCACCTGGTCGAGATGGATGGCGTTGATGGCAACGATGCCGCCCTTACGAAGGCTCGACAGTGCATCGACGACGACCTTGCCGCTGGGGGCAAAGGTGATAGCGCGGTCCAGTGCGACGGGAGGCCGGGTGTCTTCACTGCCTACCCAGGTTGCTCCCAGATTGCCGGCGGTGGTGCGATGTGCCTGTCCGCGAGTGACGACATAGACTTCGCATCCCCAGGATTGAAGGATGGGCATAGCGAGAGTGGCGGAACTGCCGAAGCCGAAGAGGCCGACGCGTTCTCCCGGCTGTACACCGGCGACCCGCAAACTGCGGAAGCCGATGATACCTGCGCAGAGGAGTGGGGCGACGTGCGTGGCATCCAGCCCGGGTGGGAGGGGATAGGCGAAGTCGGCGCGCACGAGCACGTATTCGGCATAGCCGCCGTCGACGGTGTAGCCGGTGAAGGTCGGCTGGTCGCAGAGGTTTTCCATTCCATGGGTGCAGTAGAAGCAGTTGCCGTCGGTGCCGCCCATCCAGGAGACACCGACGCGTGTACCCGGAGGCATGGCTGAGCTGGAAGACTCCAAGACTTCTCCGACGATCTGGTGACCGGGGATGAGGTTCGGGCGGAGTGCGGGCAGATCACTCTCGACGATGTGGAGGTCGGTGCGACAGACACCGCAGGCAAGCACGCGCAGGAGGAGAGAGCCGGGAGTGAGTTGCGGACGCGGGACGTCCTGAAGCTGGAGATGGGGCGCCATCCTGCCATGTGCTGCATCGAAGACGGCTGCTCTCATACGGGGTAATTGTCTCCCTGTTGATCGGCGGCGCTGGTTGGAGTTGAGCGCTCGCCCTGCTGTTGATTGTTCCATTCCGTGCAGCGGTTTGCTGGTCGGTTTTGCTCTTTGTGGCGCGCGGCCTCGAGTGCATCCAACAATGGATGAGTCTGAGAATTGCAGGTCTGGAAGAGCACTTCGTGCTGCCGGAGGTGTTGCAGGCGTGGGAGTCGCTGGAGGTGCGCTGGCAGGATTCTGCGCTGCGACCACCTCCCGGAGACGAACGAGGACGCCGCCTGCTGGAGTTTGGTCCAGAGCGGATTGCGGCTATGGATGACGCCGGGATCGACGTGCAGGTGCTGTCATTGACCACTCCTGGCGTGCAGAGTCTTGCGACGGACCAGGCAGTGGCGCTGGCGCGCTTTTCCAATGACCGGATGGCGGAAGTGATTGCTGGAAGGCCGGACCGGTTCCAGGGCTTCGCTACGTTGCCGACATCTGCGCCGGAGGCTGC
>CAZZVA010000327.1:0-1581 GCA_964657345.1 uncultured Acetobacteraceae bacterium
CCTCCCCTTGGGGATCTCATTCTTTGTATTTCATGCCATCTCGTTGATGGGGGACGTCTACCGGCGCAAGCTGAAGGTGAATCTTTACTTACTGGATGTACTGCTGTACGTGGCATTCTTCCCGCAATTGATTGCAGGCCCGATCCTGCGGGCATCGAAGTTCATCCCCCAATTGATGAAGCCTGCCGATGCGACAAAGATCAGGGTAAACCGAGCGTTTCTGCTGATCCTGGTCGGACTGTTCAAGAAGGTGATCGTCTCGAATACGCTGGCGACGCGGCTGGTGGAACCCGTGTTCAACTCCCCGGCACAGTTTCATCGCTGGGATGTCCTGCTGGCGATCTACGGCTATGCGGCTTAGATCTACTGCGACTTCTCGGGGTATACCGATATCGCGACTGGCTGCGCGATGCTGCTGGGCTATCGCTTCCCGCGCAACTTCAATGCACCTTATACCGCGACCGATCCGCAGGACTTCTGGCAGCGTTGGCATATCTCGCTCTCCACCTGGTTGCGCGACTATCTGTACATTCCGTTGGGCGGCTCGCGCGACGGCACAGGGCGCACCTATCTGAATCTCATGCTCACGATGCTGCTGGGCGGCCTGTGGCATGGGGCCTCGTGGACGTTTGTGGTGTGGGGCGGCTTGCAGGGGATGTACCTGATTGGGCATCGCCTGTGGGCCGGGCAGAAGGTAGCCTTTGAGTTGAACCGGACGCGGTGGTGGCCATGGGTTTCGCGCGTGCTCATGTTCCATGCAGTGTGTCTCGGATGGGTGTTCTTCCGCGCGCCAACGTTCCGCCTGGCATCGACCATGCTGAAGCAGTTAGGCTCGCAGGGTGCAACGACGCTGGTTGTGTGGCCGGTGGCGTTGACGCTGGTGGTCGGCATCTTCGGGCAGTATGCTCCACGGATGTGGCGTCGCGGCATCGAGACGACAATGTCGCGGATGCCAATGGCCGCGAATGGAGCAATGCTGGCGCTCGGCGTGTATGTAATTGAGCTGCTGGGGCCGACCGGAGTGGCTCCCTTTATCTATTTTCAATTCTAGGGAGCAGGAGAGTTCAGGCAAGATCGGTAGGGCATGGCTTTAGCCATGCCAATCAAAGAACCTTCCAAACGAGGCCTTAAGCCCTAAGGTAATAAGCAGGTATGAAATTTTACAGGCGGTTCTCGACAGTTCGGCAGATGGCGGTGAGTGTGGCGGTGTTCGCTGCGCTTGGGCTGGTGCTCGATTCGGGAGGCATGTATGACTGGGCGCAGCGGCTTGATCTGGGTCCGGAGCGGAACCTGGCTGTACCGGTAACTTCGGCGCTCCATGCGGGTATGAAGTATCTCGGGCTGGAGCGCGTGCGGCAGGGTGCGCTGCTGGAACTGGCTCGCAGCGGCTGGGGCGATGATGCGGCGCTGGTGGCCGAGTCTCATCTGCGTGATGTGGCGTTGCAGCCAACAACGCCGAAGGTGGTGGCGTCAGTGCCGAGCCTGCCTGCGAAGACTATCGTTGCCGAGGTGAGAGTCGCGCCCAGGACACCGGTGCTGCCACTACGACCTATGGCCGGCGATCCGCCCGTGCTGAGCGCC
>CAZZVA010000328.1:0-1565 GCA_964657345.1 uncultured Acetobacteraceae bacterium
TGGGCATCTGCATCGGATTGGTGCCGACCGCGAACGTGGAGGCAACCGTATTCGTCTTACCATTGATCACGTAAACAGAACCATTGGCGTTACATAAGTAGACGAGCTGGGTAAATGGATCCACCGACAGTCCTTCGGGTTGAATCGGTATACCGGCGACGAACGCAGTGTCCTTGTTCGTAGCGCCGTTGACTACATCCACGCCGCCATTCTGGTCGCTGACGTAGATGATGTTGCGCAGCGAATCGATCCCTGTGTAGTTGCTGGCGCTCCCTTGTAACGCAACCGTCTGAATTGCGCCGCTGTCGGGATGGATGACCAGCAATTGCCCCGGCGAGGTGGGAACCGGCAGATAAAGAAGATTGGTCACCGGGTTGATTTGAATGGTGCTGCCGGCCGCTGGCACCGTAATTTGCTTGATCGGTGCGCCCGTGGTTCCATCATTCACCGAGATGCTCGCAGTAGTGCCGCCAAGCGTGTAAATGCGATTGGTCACTGGATTGTAAGTAATGGAACTCGGCGACGAAATGGCCGCCTGACCCACGATCCTGTTGGTCGTGAGATCGAACACATACAGGCCGGTGTTGTAGTCGATCACATACAGCTTCCGCGTGCCGGGATTGATCGCAATCCCGGACAACTGATTTTGCCCGACACTGATCGTCGTGACCAGCGTATTAGTGCGCTGGTCGACCACCTCCACCCCGTTGCCCGCGATGTAGACAAGCTGCGTGAACGGATTCACAGCAATAGTGAGAGGAAGGCCCTCTGAGCCTTCCTGCGCAGGAACAGTGGCGACGACTTTTTGTGCAAACACGGCAGTTGCAGAGAACCCGCCGAGCAGGACGAACACTGCGACAGATGCTGCTTTGCGAAGGAAGGAGAGGTTTGTCATGGAGGTGTAGCCCCGGGTTTGAGATACGTGCTGTCGTACGACGGGCGATTATATGCGAAAAGGCTCAGTGGACGCGTCCACCGCCCCATGCAGCGACGATCTTCGCCCGGCCTCCCCCCGGATGCCATACCTTACACTCAGACCACATGCGCAACCGGGGCTACGCCTACACCACCATCATCCGCAGCCAGGATCATGGACGTACCCTGCTCTCCCACCTTGCCTCCCTGTACCCGCACTCCACCCAGCTGGCCTGGCAACGAAATCTGGACAACCGCGAAGTCACCCTCAATGGCCTCCCCGCCTCGGGGAGCGAAGCCCTCGCCGCAGGCCAGACCCTGGTCTGGAACCGTCCGCCCTGGACCGAGCCCGACACGCCGCAGCACTTCGACATCCTCTTCGACGACGCCCACCTGCTCGCCGTCAACAAGCCCGGCGGCCTGCCCACCCTCCCCGGCGGCGGCTTTCTGGAAAATACCCTTCTCCGCCTGGTGCAAAAGCAATACCCCGATGCCAACCCGGTCCATCGGTTAGGCCGGGCCACCACCGGCATCGTTCTCTTCGCCAGAACCCCGCAGGCCGCCTCGCAACTCTGCACCCATTGGAATACCCCCGGTGTGCGAAAAATCTACCGTGCGCTGGCCCAAAACATCGCACTGCAGGACGCCTA
>CAZZVA010000329.1:0-1558 GCA_964657345.1 uncultured Acetobacteraceae bacterium
GTATATGCGCACCAGCAACGACTTCTTCCTGGCGGGCCGCTCCATTCCTGCATGGATCTGCGGACTCGCGTTCATTTCCGCCAACCTGGGCGCGCAGGAAGTCATAGGCATGGGCGCGTCGGGTGCCAAGTACGGGATCATTACCAGCCAGTTTTACTGGATCGGCGCGATTCCGGCGATGGTGTTCGTCGGCATTTTCATGATGCCGTTCTATTACGGGTCACGTGCCAGATCGGTACCGGAATTTTTGCGGCTGCGTTTTGATGAGAAGACGCGGGCAGTGAATGCTGTGTCGTTTGCCATCATGACGGTGTTTTCGTCTGGTATCTCGATGTATGCGATGGCGTTGCTGATCCAGAGCCTGCACCTGTTCGATGGAATCTTTTTAGCGCTGGGTCTGCCGTTGAGCTGGATCTTTCATGTGTCGATCCTGCTGTCGGCGGTCATCGTGCTGGGGTATATCTTCCTCGGCGGCCTGACCAGCGCGATCTACAATGAGGTGCTGCAGTTCTTCCTGATCGTGGCCGGGTTCGCGCCGCTGGTCTTTGTCGGCCTGCGCAATGTTGGTGGATGGCAGGGCATTAAGCAGACACTGGGGCCGGCGTACACGCATTCGTGGCGAGGGCTTTCGAGTCCGCACACGAACCCGCTGGGCGTGGAGTGGTTTTCGCTGACGATGGGGCTGGGGTTCGTATTGAGCTTTGGCTACTGGTGCACGGATTTCCTGGTGATCCAGCGCGCGATGGCGGCCGATTCGGAAGAGTCAGCGCGGCGGGTGCCGCTGATTGCCGCGGTGCCGAAGATGTTCTTTCCGTTCCTGGTGATCCTGCCTGGGTTGATCGCCATCAGTGTGCCGAAGGTGACGCAGCACTTCGCGGGCCCGGCAACGTCGCAGACGATGGCGGCACAGGACGCCGGGCGCGGGCTGATCCCGGCGAAGGTCGATCCGGTGAGCGGGCAGATTGTGACGGATAAGAACGGCACGCCGGTGCTGAACTACGACCTGGCGATTCCGAACATGCTGCTGCACTACTTTCCGACCGGGATTCTGGGCCTGGGACTGACAGCGTTGCTGGCGAGCTTCATGTCCGGGATGGCGGGCAATGTGACGGCGTTCAACACGGTCTGGACGTATGACCTTTACCAGTCGTACATCAACAAAGACGCGAATGATGCCCACTACCTGTGGATGGGGAGGGTCGCCACGGTTGGCGGGATTGTCCTGTCAATCGGTGCGGCGTATCTCGCGACGTCGTTTAACAACATCATGGACGCGCTGCAGCTGGTGTTCAGCTTTGTGAATGCGCCGCTGTTTGCCACCTTTCTGCTGGGCATGTTCTGGAAGCGGGCGACAGGGCATGGAGCGTTTATCGGCCTGCTGAGCGGAACAGCCGCTGCCGTCATCCATCATGGCCTGACCTTGCCGGCGGATGCCGCAGCGGGTATTCATGGCGGCTGGATTACTGTCGTGCATACCTATCCAAGCGAGATGGCGCAGAACTTCTGGACAGCGATCTGGGCGTTCAGTGCGAATCTTGTGGTAGCGACGGCGGTGAGC